>JANPIS010000030.1:0-41336 GCA_031425095.1 Chthoniobacteraceae bacterium | reverse complement strand
CAACTGCTCGTCGGGAGTCAGGTCGGACCAACCCTTGGCCACACCCTCATTGGCCTTCGGAACGATCTCGTTGCCTTGCTCATCGAAGAAACGAATGCCCGGCTCGTCGATCTTCGGAGCGCGGAAGGAAAAATCCTTCCCCACCGTCGCGGCAGGCAGGCTGTTGCGATCCGTGACGAGGTCGAAATCCGCACCCTGAGCATCCGCCACAATCCGTTGGGCGATTTGGGTGCAAATGGAAATGTCCAGCGCGCGACGGAAGGTCGTGAGACCTGCGGGGAGGAGCGACAGGAGGGCGACGAACGCGAAGGCGATGACAGCGATGGCGAGAGCGACTTCGACCAAGCTGAAGCCCGCTTCGCGAGAGGTCGCTCGGGCGGCGGGAGGGACGGTATTATTCGTGGGAGGCACGGGGGAGAGAATTGCCAATGTAAATACAAACGCACTCGCCGAGCGCCAAGGGCGGATTGGCTTTCTCCGTAAATCTCCGCGATGGTCGCGCACCCGCGCATGCACGCCCGCCGAAGCCGACTTTCAGCGACGCCTTCCCGTCGGAAGGTGCCCCGGCCGACTTCTCTCTCGCCACCGGCACGCGGCATTGTCACGGTGTCGCGATCATGAACGACCCTCGTTGCGACCGGCTCGCCCACCTGCTCGTCACTCACTCAACGCGGCTCCGCAAAGGCGACAAGGTGCTGATCGACAGCTTCGATATTCCTGAGCCGATGACGGTGGCGCTGATCCGAGCGGTGCGCGGGGCGGGCGCCCTTCCCTTCGTCCAGACCCACCACGCCCGCGTGGCGCGGGAGATGGCCCTCGGCGCGAAAGAAGAGCAACTCGACGTCGCCGCGAAGCTGGCCCTCGCGCAGATGAAGAAGATGAACGCGTACATCGCGCTCCGCGGCGGTCACAACAGCACCGAGATGAGCGACGTGCCGCCCGAGCAAATGAAGCTCGTCGCACGGAAGATGAAGGCGGTGCTCGATTGGCGGGTGAAAAAGACGCGCTGGTGCGTGCTCCGCTGGCCGACTCCAGCGATGGCGCAATCCGCCGGTATGAGCACGGAGGCCTTCGAGGATTTCTACTTCCGCGTCTGCACGCTCGACTACGGACGGATGGCCTCGGGCATGAAATCGCTGGCGGAACTGATGATGCGGACCGACCGGGTGAAGATCGAGGGGCCCGGCACAGACCTCGGGTTTTCCATCAAGGGCATCGCCGCCATCGGCTGCGGAGGCACGCACAACATCCCCGACGGCGAAGTCTTCACCGCACCGGTGAAGAACTCCGTGAACGGCCACATTCTCTTCAACGCGCCGACGATCTACCAGGGCACCGCCTTCGATCAGGTGCGGCTCGTCTTCAAGCACGGCAAGATCGTCGAGGCCACGGCGAACAACTCCGTTAAGCTGAACGCGATCCTCGATAGCGACGCCGGGGCGCGCTTCATCGGCGAATTTGCGATCGCTTTCAACCCCCACATCCTCCACCCGATGCGGGACATCCTTTTCGACGAGAAGATCAATGGTTCGTTCCACTTCACGCCCGGCCAGTGCTACGAGGAGACGGAGAATGGCAATCGCTCGCAGGTCCACTGGGACATGGTGAGCATCCAGCGGCCAGACTACGGCGGTGGACGGATGTACTTCGATGAGACGCTGATTCGCGAGGATGGGATCTTCATCCCCAAGGCGCTCCAGGCGCTGAATCCCGATCGGCTGACGTAACGCCGGTATCACCCGCTCGACGCTCGCGCCGACCTCCGCTACTTCCTCCGCGTGCCTGCACGAACTCCAGCCGCCGAATCCCTGCTCGAAAAGACGATCTTCGCCAGCCGCTGGCTGCAGGCGCCGCTCTACGTCGGGCTCATCGTGGCGCAGGGCGTTTATGTCTGGCAGTTCATGCTCGAGCTCTGGCACCTGCTGCACGCGGCGTTTCACCACGTCCCAGGTGCACCGGAACTGGGCACGCAGATCATGCTCGGCGTCCTCGGCCTGATCGACGTGGTGATGATCGCCAATCTCCTCGTGATGGTGATCATCGGCGGATACGAGACGTTCGTCTCACGCCTGCATCTGGACGATCACACGGATCAGCCAGAGTGGCTCGATCACGTGAACGCGGGCACGCTGAAGGTGAAGCTCGCGTCGGCACTGGTGAGCATCTCGTCGATTCACTTGTTGAAGACCTTCATCGGCATTGGAGCGCACGGAATCACCCCGCAGATCGCCTTCAATGATAAGGCTGTGCTCTGGCAGGTGATCATCCACTTCGTCTTCCTGATCTCAGCGCTGATCCTCGCGTGGACAGACCGCGTGATGATGGGCGGATCTCACAAAGCGCCCGCGCCATCCGCGCACTGACTCCGTCCGCCCTTAGCTCGCGCGGAATTTCGCGGCGGTCTCGCGGACCAACTCCTCAGTCGTCACCCAATCGATGCATTGGTCGGTGATCGATTGTCCGTAAACGAGCGCAGACTTGTCTTCGACGAGGGCCTGCGCGCCGGCGATGAGATTGCTCTCGAGCATCGCACCGATCACACCCCGCACGCGTCCCTCGCCGAAGCGTAGCTCGACGATCTCGCGGTAGGTCGCAGGCATTTTGCGGCAGTCCTTGCCGCAGTTCGCGTGGCTGGCGTCGATCATCAGCGAGCGCGCCAGGCCGTTCTTTTCCAAAGCGGCGAGCGTCTTCGCGACGGACGCCGCGTCGTGATTTGCGCCGTCGTCACCGCCGCGGAGGATGACGTGGCAATCCGGATTGCCCTCCGTCGCCACGACGCTGGCGCGGCCAGCTTCGTCGATGCCGAGAAAAGTCTGCGGCTGCATCGCGGCCTTGATCGCATTGATCGCCGGCCCGACTGCACCGCTCGTCGTGTTCTTGAAACCGACCGGCATCGATAGACCGCTCGCCATTTGGCGATGCGTCTGGCTTTCGGTCGTGCGGGCGCCGATGGCACTCCAGCAGGTGAGGTCCGCGATGTATTGCGGCGTGATCGGATCGAGCATCTCGGTCGCGGTCGGGAGACCGAGATCGAGCACTTCGCGGAGGAAGGCGCGCCCAAGCCGCAGACCGGCAGGAATGTCATGCGTGCCATCGAGATGGGGGTCCATGATGAGCCCCTTCCACCCGACCGTCGTCCGGGGCTTCTCAAAATAAACGCGCATGACGATGAGCACGCTCTCCCGCACCTCCTTCGCCAGCGCCGCAAGCTTCGCGGCATACTCACGTCCGGCCTCCAGATCGTGAATACTGCAAGGGCCAACGATCAGGAGAAAGCGCGGATCTTCACCTGAAAGGATGCGCGAGATGTCCTCCCGCGCTTTGGCCACCACACCGGCGTGTTTCTCCCCACGCGGAATCTCAGCCCCCAGCGACTGCGGCGACGGCAGCGGGGTATTGGCAATGACGTGGATGTCGGAGACCCGGTTCATTTGGAAAAGGGCCGAACATCGTCGCAGAGTGCCCTGATGGGCAAGTGCGGCGTTTGGCGCGTGTCGCGCACGCCTCCGCGCGCTCCGCCGCCGGTGGAAAAGGCGTCCGCCCCTCGCCTAAGCCGCTGCAGTCTTCGAAGTCACCGCGTGAATCGCCTTCCGGAGATCGGCGCCACTCACCGGCTTCCCGACGACCAGATCCACGCCGCCGGGCGCGGTGCCCGCCGCATTCATCTCCTCACCGAAACCCGTGAGCAGGATCACCGGAGTCTCCGGTGCGAGTTCTTTGATCGCGATGGAAAGCTGCACGCCATTCATGCCCGGCATGGACTGGTCGGTGAGGACGAGATCCGTCGGTGCTTTGCGAAAAACCTCGAGCGCCTCGCGCCCGTTGGCCGCGGTCACGGTCTTGTGACCATCGCTCTGCAGGCACTCGGCGATGAGTTCGCAGATGAGCTCCTGATCATCGACGACGAGAATATTCAAGGGACGGGCGACAGTTTCCATGGTTTGCGGGCCGGTGATTTCGAGTGAGGTGTTCGCTGCGAAGCTAATGTTGAAAGTAGTGCCGTGGCCGGGCTGGCTCACGATGTCGAGATGCGCCTCATGGCGCTGGAGGATGCCATAGACCACGGAGAGGCCCAGACCAGTGCCACGCGCGCCCTTCGTCGTGAAGAACGGCTCCAGACACCGCTGCTTCTGCTCGTCGGTCATCCCCGTTCCCGTGTCGGAGACGGCGATCATCACTCTTTCGTCCTCCGCCTCGGACGTGGTGATGATGATCGCGCCGCCGTAGGGCATCGCATCGACCGCGTTGAAGATCAGATTTGTCAGCACCTCGCGAAGCTCCGCCGCACAGCCGGAGATCCGCGGCACTTCCCGCAAATCGGTGAGCATTGCAATCTGGATTCCGTCCGCCTGGCTGCGCGCCTTCCACTTCGGCGCGGTGAGCGCGATCGCCTGCTCGACGATGGCATTGAGATCGAGCGACTCCCGGATCTCGTTGGTTTCCGCAGGCCGGTAAAACTCGCGCAATCTGCCGACGATGTGCGTCGAATCCTGCGCGGCCGCGATGATGTTCTTGAGAAAGCCAATCTCCCGCTCCGAGCCGTGCGTCTGGATCCAAGGGAAAAGCAGCTCGCCGTAGCCGAGCATCATCGTGAGCGCGTTGTTAAAATCGTGGGCGATGCCCCCAGCCATCATTCCGAGTGCGCTCAAGCGTTCCTGCTTCACCACGGCATCCTGCGTGGTGCGCAACTCGGAGAGCGTCGATTCGAGCTGCTGGGTGCGCTCCTGCACGAGGATTTCGAGCACGCCATTCTGCTTCCGGAGTTCGAGCTGGAGGAAGCGGTTTTCGAGGAGGTTCTTGATCCGCAGCGCGACCTCCGTCTGGTCGAAAGGCTTGGTCAGGAAATCCTTCGCACCCGCCGTGAGCGCACGGCGCTTGGCCTCCGGGGTGATGTCCGCCGTCAGAACGATCACGGGCTGGCGTTCCTCGATCGGGATCGCATCGGAGAGCTGCTCCAGCACCTTGTAGCCATCGACGTGCGGCATGTTCAGATCCAGCAGGATGATATCTGGCTGGTAGCTGAGCACCGTGGAGAGGGTCTCGCGTGAATCTGTGACGCTCCGCACCGAGCCCGCCTGAAACACTTCGAGGATGCGCTCGAGCAGCCGGATATTCGAAGGCTCATCGTCAACGATGAGAACCCGGGCTTTGCTCAGCAAGTTTTTCGGCATGGGCGGTAGGTGTCCCCGGCCATGCGGCTCGGGATTGGACAGGATGAGGGGAGCATGTGGTATGCCTTTATCCGTGACCATTTCCGGCCTGTGAAGGCGCCCTCATCCATACCGAAGCGCGAGATGGTCCAGGGCATGTTCGCCGCCATCGCCGGCCGCTACGACCTCGCCAATCACCTTCTCAGTGGGGGCATGGATTTCCTGTGGAGGCGCCGCGCCGCACGAATCGTCCAGGCCTGGAATCCCGCACGGCTGCTCGACCTCGCGACCGGCAGTGGGGATCTGGCGCTGGCGCTCCGGTCCGCCTGCCCCGGCACCTTCATCGTCGGTGCGGATTTCTGCCACCCGATGCTCCTCGAAGCGCAACGCAAGGACTTCGGCCGTCTGGTCGTAGCCGACGGCCTGCGACTTCCGTTTGCGCCCGGTGCATTCGAGGCCGTGACGATCGCCTTCGGCTTGCGAAACATGGAGTCCTGGCCCGCCGGGCTGGCGGAAATGCATCGCGTGCTCGCTCCCGGCGGTCACTTGCTGGTGCTGGACTTCTCCGTGCCGCCCCCACCCTTGCGATATCTCTACCGGCCGTATCTGCGCCACGTCCTGCCGTGGCTCGCCGCCTTCCTCACCGGTGAACGCTCGGCCTACGACTATCTGGGTGACTCCATTGAGAAGTTCCCGCAAGGCGACGCGATGTGCGCATTGATCCGCGACGCCGGCTTCGCAGAAGCACGCTGCACCCCGCTCACCGCCGGCATCGTCTCCCTCTATACAGCGAGGAAGCCCTGACTTCGGGCACTCCTGCTACGGCTTGGGCGGCGTGGCAGGTTGAGTCGGGGCCTCAGTCGGCATCGGCGCCGTCAGAGGCACAGCAGGAACGTCCTGCACCGGAGCCGGGACTGTCGGTGGAGTCGGAGGCGGATTCGCCGCGGGGGGCGCGCCTGCTGGAGTCGCCGTTGCCGCGGGTGCGACCGATTTTTCCATGAGCGGAAGTTCAAAGGCGGTCTTGTCCGGACCACTCACGAGAAAGGTGCCGGTGAGCCCGTCGGCTTTCGCATACCACATCTCATCCGGAGTGGCAGCGCCCAGGTGAAGCTTTCCGCTTCGTGCAGCGGTCTTGTAGCTCACGGTCATCGTTGGCTTCTCGAGCCCGTGTTCGGGCGTCGTCGCTCCGACCCATCGCACGGCGCGCAAACCGGCGAGCGTGTTTACGAGCGAGCCGACGCTGTTCTGGTTCACCGCACCGTCACCTTTCGAAAGCTTCCACTTCTTCTCTTTGTCGAGTTCCACGCCGACCGTCGGTTGCCCTTCGCGGATCACTTCGAGCACCACCACATCGTCGGCCTTGTCGTTGAAAATCTCGGTGGGTTGCCAGGCAAGTGGATCGGTCGGCAGACCGTCGAGCACCGTCATCGGGAGCGACACGATGAAGGGTTCGTCGTCGAGTTTGGCGAAGACCTTGTCCGCCTCAATCTTGCCGATCAGAACCGACACGATCGGCTTTTCGCCTGCCTTGGTCTCCGCGGTGTTTTCGCTCGCGTAACTGCTCAGCGTCACCTTCACGGAAGGCCGGTCGAGGCCATACTTCGGAAGATCCGTAGCCACGTCCGCGACGAAGTCCGCCACCTGCTGACCGATGAACGGCCCGACGATCGCCTGCGCAGCATCCGCATTCGCGGGCAACTCTTTGTCCCCAACCTTGCGCACCCATGATTCCCCGCTGCGAGCGAGCACGACCTTCTCTCCCACACCGGGACCCTCGATCGTCACACGGTCCACGATATCCGGCTGCACCCGCGCGAGCGTGCGATCCCGCAGATCGTTGGGCTTGATCGTCATTAGCGACTCGATCGCCTTCGGCAGTAAGACCACCGCATTGCGCGTCGAGAGCTTCGCGTAAGTGCGATCCTTATCCTTTTCATCCTTTGGGTTCGTACCGAGATCGAGCGCCACCGGCGGCCCCTCCGCAGTGAAGAGCGTCACCGTCACGCGCGGCTCCTGCAGTCCGTAAGCACTGAGATTGGCAGCGTCACCGACGAACGATTCGATGCGCGCATTGGCCGCTTTCGAGATGAGATCGCCGATCCGGTCATTGTCACCCCGGGCCTTGAGCGGCTTTACGAGCGCCCATTGATTACTGTTGTCCTTCGTCAGCTCGATTTCGCCCGCGCTCGTCTTCACCGTCACTTTATTCACCTGCGTCGCGGACACGTCGCCAAGTTTCCTATCCCGAAAATCATCAAGCCGCCTGGTTAAAGTCGTCTTCAACGGGCCGCCGACGACATACACGACGCTCGAGCCATCGACCTTGAGGTACTGCTTGCCTTCGGTCGCCGCGTCTTTTCCCCAGAGGAATTCCACCGGCTTTTCCTTGCCGGTGAAGCGGACCCTCACCTTCGAGTCCGAAAGCCCAAACTCCTTCAATCGCTCCTTGCTCACGCCTTTGCCCTCATCGTCGATTCTCTCCACATACTTCAGCGCTTCCGCCTCGGTAAAGAGCTGTGCGACAGCCATCGAATCCGCACGATCTTGAATCGGCTCGACGATCTGCCACGTCCCCTTCGCGTCCTCCTTCAGCTCGATCTTTCCTTCGGTGCTCCGGATGTTGATCGTATTGACATCATCGCGGTCGAATTGCGCGACGAGATTTCCATCTTCCGCGAGCTGCCGGGTGCTCTTCTGATGCCGCTCCACGAACCAGATGTAAGCAAAGGCGCCCATCGCGATCAGGAGGAGGAGGAGGGTATTCTTCAGTTTCATCGTTTCAATCTGCCTAAGTTGGAACCGTTCAGGCCATTTATCGTCAGCTTCGCCGCACCCACCAGTTGGCGAGGCCACACAGGCCGGCTAGCCCAGGCACAATGAGCAGGACGAAGGCTTTCAGGCGATTCATCTCACTTTCGTTCAGCGACATGGTCGTCTGCTTCTTCTCCTTCGCCGGAATGCCGATCAGTTCCTCGCGGTCGAGAAGCCAGTTCAGGGTGTTGGTCGTGAAGTCGTTCGAGAGCCCTTCGGAGAGTCGATATGATTTATCGCTCAGGAACTCGCCATTGCCGATCACGACCAGCCGCGAGGTTTCCACTTTCACCCGGGAATCTGCCACCCCGCCCTGCTCTGCCGAGGCTGCCATGCTGAGCGGACCTGCGTTGTCTTTCTTCGGATCGAAGAACGGCGTCTGCGTGTCGCTGACAAACTCCGTCTCACCCCAGTAGCCTTCTGCGGACTGGATCAGCGGGGTCAGTCGGATCTTGTCGGTCTGCTCTTTCGTGCGGTCGAGAACGAATGATTGGGTCAGCCCGAGAAACTGTGCACCGACTCCCGCGATGTCCTTCGTCAGCTTCGTCTTGCTATCCACGACGGTGTAGGCGGGATTGATGATCGGGCCCGTCTTGAGATCCACACTTCCGTCCTCACCCTGCACCAATGACTTGCCCACCGCGATCACCCGATCGTTCTGCGGCGCGATCCCCCGTTGCGTGAGCCATGCGGCCAGACGCGGTGCCTTGATCGTGGGATTCAGCAGGACATAGAGACGCCCATGCTTGGCGAAGTAAGTGCCAAGGAGCTGCAGTTCGAGCTCCGAAAGGTCGTATTTTGGGGCATTCAGGATGAGCCCGCGCGCATCCTCCGGAACGGTGTTTTCGTTCAGCAGAGTCAGCGCGGAGACCTGAATGTTCTGCCGCTTCAGGCTTTCGTTGAAAACCTTCATTCCCTCGCCTTCGAGTTCGGTCTCGCCGTGACCCGTGAGGTAATAAAGTTTGTTCGGTTTGCTCTCCACCAGTTCCATGAGCGCGGTCGTGATGACCTGCTCTCCCTTGAAGGCTTTCAGCTTCGGCCCCTGGCCCATCATCTGTGCCATCTGATCGGGTTGCTCCACTTCCGCCATTTCCGTCCCATTCACAAATTTCGACTTCCCGTCGTAATCGAGGATCAGAATGTTCTCGCTCGCGCCGAACTTATACTTTGTCTGCAATTCCTGGGCGCGCGTGATGTTTCGATAGGGATCAATGACCTCGTAGCTGAACTTTGTCTTCGAAGCATACTCATACTCCCGCAGCAGCGCCTGCACATCGGGATAGATCTCAACCGCTCCGCTGAAGAAGAGCACCGCCTTCACTGGCTTTGGCAGATTGCCGAGCAACGCCTTGGTCTGCGACGAAAGCGCATACTTTTTGTCCCGCGAAAAGTCCCATCGTTTGTAGTGACGGAAGCCCAGATAATTGATCATCACGATCAACGCGACAAAGACGAGAAACTGCGTTAGCACGTTCAGCGCGATCGTGGCGCGACCAATCCTCACCACCTTGGTGGAGGCTTCGGGCGCTGCCACCGGTGCTGGGGCGATCGGGGTTGGAGATTCGGATTCAGCCATAGAGTTCAGGCAGTTAGCAGATCAGGCTTTCCACTTCCGATACTGGAAGACCTGGAGGGTGAGGAAGGTCATGAGTGCCGTCATCGAAAGGTACCAAACGACGGGTCGTGAATCGATGATGCCCTTGGAAAAGTCCCGCATGTGTTCCACGGCTGAGATGTAGCTGTTCATTTCCTTGAGCGTCGGATCGGTGATGCCGACGACATCGGAGAGGAAACCAAGGAAGAGCAGGAGCGTGATGGTGGTGAACGAGATCGCGGCGGCATTGATCTGGTGCCTGGTCATCGCAGAGGCGAGGCAGCCGAGGGAGATGTAGAAAAGGCCCATGAGGAAAAGGAGCAGGTAAGTGCCCCAGTAAGACCCGGCGGCCGCCGCGGCTTCATGCCCGGTCAGGTACTTGAAACAGACGAAAGACAGGAGGCTCGGCGTCCAGAGGACGATGTAGAAGAAAACCACACCCGCGAACTTCGCCATGATCACCTGGATGTCCGTCACCGGCGCGGTCGTCAGCGTCTCCAGCGTGCCCATGCGGAACTCCTCCGAGTACACCCGCATGGTAATGAGCGGAAAGCTCAGGATGAACGGGAACCAAAACAACGCCGGCATGAAGAACACTTCCACCACCGTATATTCGGTCGGATAGCCGTTCAAAATCGAGATCTGGAAGTAAAAGTTGAACCCGGAGAGCAGGAGAAAATAGAACAACACCACATAAGCGATGGGGCTGTAGAAGAAGCTCTTGATCTCGCGACCGAGGAGAGTCAGGAAGGTATTCATGGGTGAAGGGAGATGGATAGGTGATTGGCTCTTCCGCTACTCTCGGACGAGGAAGACTGAGAGGCGGAGGAAGGGTGTCAGAGATCCGAGTGGGTCAACTCGACGAAGACATCTTCCAGCGTGGAGCGCCGCCGCGTCATTTCGCGGACGTCCCAATTCTTCTCGCGGGCAAGCTTCCAGATCTCTTCGCCGGGATCGGCATTGGCATCGAGGCGGAGGTGAAAGATGGACCAGTCACCGCCCGCCTCGGTCGTTACATCCTTCACTCCCTGGACGCGCTGGAGTGCCTCGGCGCCTTCACTTGCGGCGACGCGGGCTTCGAGACGCATGACGCCGAGGGCGCGATGATTCTTCAGGAGGTTCTCCGCGGTGTCGGATGCGCGGATCTGCCCTTTGTGAATGACGATCACGCGGGAGCACATCATTTCGACTTCGGGCAGGATGTGCGTCGAGATCAGCACCGTGCGTTTTCCCCCGAGATTCTTGATCAGCTCCCGCACCTGCCGGATTTGATTCGGGTCGAGGCCGATTGTCGGTTCGTCGAGGATCAGGAGTTCCGGGTCATGCACGAGGGCATCGGCGAGGCCGACGCGCTGGCGGTAGCCTTTCGAGAGATCGCGGATCATCGCGCGCTCCCGATCACGCAAGCTGCAGAGTTCGAGCACGTCACCGACCCGCTCCCGCACTTTCGAAGAGGGTACACCTTTGAGCTTGGCACGGTAGCGCAGGTACTCACCCACCCGCATGTCCGTGTAGAGCGGGGTGTTTTCAGGCAGGTAGCCGAGACGTCTGCGCGCGTCGATGGACTGCGAGAATACGTCGTACCCGGCGATCGACGCGTGCCCAGAAGTCGCCGGCAGGTAGCTCGTGAGGATCTTCATCGTGGTGCTCTTGCCCGCACCGTTCGGTCCCAAGAATCCAACGATCTCGCCTTTCGCGACCTCAAAGTTGAGGTTCTGGATCGCGGGTATCCCTCCGTAGCGTTTGGTGAGATTTTCGACTTTGATCATGGGTGGAAGGGGATGGCAGTCGGAGGCCGCGAGCCGGGCCCGCGGGACCGGTCGATCCGGGCGGGTCAGCTCCGGGGATCGTGCAAATAGCGCCCGCCTCCGCGAATGACAAGCACCAGCCTCAGCGCGCGGTAAGCGTCACGGTCTGCAACTGCCGAACGGCCTGCCCACGCGCGCGCCGGATAATCCCGACCGTGAAATCCACCCGCGAGCCGGCGCTCACGACCGAGAGCAATTCCTCGATCTGCCGCACCGTCGTCACTTCATGCCGACCGATCTGGTGGATCGCGTGGCCGCGTTGCATGCCGACCTCCGCCGCCGGCGAACCCGCGTCCACATTGGCGATCAGCACACCCGCGCCGGGCTCGTAGCCGAAGGTCTCACTGAGCTCAGGGGTGAGATCCTGCAATTGCAGGCCGAAGTGTTTGCGGGCGAGCGATGCGCTCACCTTCGGCGCGTCCTTCGCCTTTGCGGCCATGCGCTTGAACTCCGCCACCCGATCGCGCACCAACTCTCCGGGAATCGCGAAACCCAGCCCCTGCGTCGGCACCCCTTGAGGCGTGAACGCCATCTTCACCGAACTCACGCCGATCAGCTTGCCCGCGAGATCGACGAGCGGGCCGCCACTGTTGCCGGGATTGATCGCCGCGTCGGTCTGGAGCAGGTCTTTGAATTCGAGCTCGTTCACCGCGACGGTGCGATTCTTCGCGCTCAGGATGCCGCGGCTCACGGAGCTCCCGTAGCCGAGCGGATTGCCCAGCACGAGGACGGTCTGGCCGAGGTAATTGGGCGAGAGGTCGGCCAGGTCGATGAAGGGCAGCGGCTCAGCGCTCTCGATCTTGATCAGCGCAAGGTCCGTCTCCGCCGAGCCTGCCACGTAACGTGCGTCGTAGGTCTTGCCGTCCGTCGTGGTCACGGAAATCTTCAGATCTTCGGCGCGTTCGACGACGTGCTCATTCGTAACGATGTAGCCGCTGCGATCGACGATGAAGCCGGACCCAAGGCTCTGGACCTTCTGCGCAACGGTTCGCGGGCGTCGCATCGGGCCCCCGAAGAACTGATTGAAGAAGTCGTCGTAGGGGTCGCGCACCGTGCGCTTCACCACGCGCTCAGTGTTGATATTCACCACGGCTGGCATCGCCTTCGACACCGCCACGACGGAAGGTTCTCGCGCAGGATCGGTCTGCGCGGGCGCGGGGGTCTTGAGGACGAGGAGCGCGGCGGAAACGAGGAGCAACAGTCGGGGCATCGGAATGATCGGGAACGCTCCGACAATCGACGGCGGCCCCCGCTCAATATTCACCCACCGCGTCCGCGCCGGGACGGGCGTTTACTCCCCGTTGCGGGCGTGTCCCTTGATCGCCTCCAGGGTCTGCCGGACATTTTCTTCGATCGTGTAGCGCTTCGCCTTCTCCAAAAGCCTGGGTCGCACAGCCGCACGAAGCTCCGGATCGCTCCAGCGGCGGATCGCCGCGGCCAGCGCGGGGACATCGTCCGGCCGCGGCACGACGTCGCCGTCTTCGCCCGGCTCGATGATCTCGGAAAAGCCATTGTTCGCCGACGTGATCACCGGCAGCCCCGCGGCGAGCGCCTCGAGCGACGCGTTGGAAAACGGGTCGTAGAGCGTGGGCAGGATGAATGCGTCCGCCGCCGCGAGATAGCGCGGAAGATCACGCACCCCGCCGAGGAAGATCGCGCGGTTCGTCACCGGAAGCCCATCGGGGTTGCCACGTCCGGCGACCACGATCACCGCGTCCTTCACGTTCGCGACGTCGAGCGCCTCGATCGCCCACCGCAGACCCTTGCGCGTCCAGCCCGTGCCAGCAAAGAGCAGCACGAAAGTCGTCGCCGGCAAGCCAAGCACGCGGCGCGTGTCCGCCCTGACCTGTTCGCTCGGCAGTTCGAGGGCACTGGCCGGCAGGCCATTGTGGACGACATGGATCCGGTCCGCCGGGTAGCCGTACTGCGCGACGATCTCCTGCTTTACCATGTGCGAATTCGCGATCGTCAACTCTGCGGTGCCTTGTCCGAAGAGCTGCTGCTCGAGCCGCAGCGTGTCGCGGTGTTTGCCATTCAGACTGCGCAGCCACGATTTCAGCCACGGCTCGTAGGGAGCGCGCCGCTCCAGCCATGCCTTGTGCACGCCGTCGCCCGCCCGATAGCAATCGCATGCGTGCAAGCGCTCGAAGCTGAAAAGGACATGGCACTTTCCCGCCGCCCGCACGCGCCGGACGGAGTTGGCAAAGCGGCCGGGGTCGGTGGAGCCAGAGAGCTGATACAGCTCGTGTGGCCACGTCGATTTCGGCCAGTCGCGCGTCGTGAAGAGGGCCAGTTCATGTCCTTGAATCGCCAGTTCCGCCGCAAACCTTCGGAGGAACGCTTCCGCTCCGCCACTTTCGGAATATCCCCTGCGCACTAGTCCAAATTTCATCCCTTTTATCTTAGATTTGATCCATTCGTTTACCACCGACTCAGCCCGTGGCTGTGGCCATATTCGCACTTTGCGACAGGGTGTCCAATATCGGTTTGTATCGGAGTCGTTGCACTGAGTACGAGATGTGCATCGCAACCGCAGCCCACTTTGGATGCATCAGTTTTGAGGCAACATCTGGAAGAATGAACCGCGCTGCGCGTGACTGTGCGCTAGTCGTTTCCTTCGTGCCGAATTCCCCCTAAGATATGCTCCATGTTTGACCGGATGGCCTGCCCCATCACCCGCAGCGATGCCCTCGTCGAAAAAGCAAATGCCGCCTACGACGACGGGCTCCTCGGCGCCTGGGCGACTCGGCGCAAGCAGTCGGGACGGCTCGCCGGCCAGCGCTACGTGGTGATGCACAATCCGGAGATCGACTTCTACTTTCAGCGGGCGGTCTTCGAGCAGAGCGAGGAGATCGAGCGCCGGCAGGGCATCGCGGAAAGACGCACGGAAGTCCGCGTGCTGAGCCTCAGTGACCTCGCGCACAAGGCCGAGGACGCCATGCTCGTGCGGCTCCTCCAGCCGGAAGGTCGCCCGCGCGTCTTCGACTACGGCATGGGTGAGGGCCACTGGATCGTGATGGTGCGGGCCTACGGCGCCGAGGCGTGGGGGAGCGACGTGGACCCGCGAGCGGAGACCGTCGCCGCGGAGTCCGGCGTCCGCTTCGTCGCCGATCCCGCGATGCTGGAGGATGAATATTTCGACTTCATCAATGCCGATCAGGTCTTCGAGCATCTGCCCGATCCACTCGGCACGCTCCGTGTGCTCGCGGCCAAATTGCGGCCCGGCGGGTATTTGAAAATCAGCACGCCCGCGGATCGGAAGATCGAGGCCAAGCTCGCGCACTTCCGGGCCGGCGATTATGCCCTCGACGTCTTCCTTCGTGAATTCCACGCCTTGAGCCCGCTCAGCCACATCAATCTTTTCACTGCTCGCGCGCTCCGCGCGCTCGCCGCCGCTGCGGGACTCGAAAGCGTCCGCCTCCCACTGCGGACGTGCTATTCACTCATGACCGGCTTCCACTCCGCCCGGCAGCTCAACCGCAATCTCTACAATCCCTTCAAGCGCCACCGCGCCCTCGGCACCTGGCAGTTCTTTCGCAAACCGTGAATGCCGAGCCCGCTCTCCCGCGGCGCCTGCTTTACGCGACTTCGGCGCGCATCGGCGGCAGCGGTCTCGATGAAGTCGCGCGGCAGTCGCTGCTCGCTGGCGGCAGCCGCTCGCTCGGGCGCGCCATCGCGTATGACAATCGCCAGCGCGAAATCCCCGCGCAGCTCATCCGCAGCCTGCGCTGGCATCCCGTGCGACTGCTCTCCGGGCTCGGCAGCCGCCGCTACTACGGCGCGAAAAAACATTACCTCGACTGGATCGCCGCGCGGGAGCTGGAGCGTGGCGGCTATGATCTCTTCCACAGTTGGTCGGGGGATTGCGTGCGCAGTCTGCGCGTCGCCCGGCGCCTCGGCATCCCATCGATCCTTGAGGTCGGCACCTGGCATCGCCACAAGGGTAAAGCCAAACCGCTGCGCCACACCCAATCCGAACGCGAACGCGCGGCCGCGCCCTGGCCCAAGAGCTGGCTGAATCGCCTGCTCATCTCGCGCCAGCAGGTGCTCGAAGAGTACGACCTTGCGGACCGCATCCTCGTGTTATCCGAAAAAGCCGAGGAGACCTTCCTCGCCGCGGGCGTTCCGGCGGAGAAGCTCTTCCGGCACCAACGCGGAGTGGACTGCGCGCGCTTCACCCCGGCGCCGGCGCCACCGGAAAAATTCACAGCCGTCTTCGTCGGCGCGCTCATCAAACGCAAGGGCGTGCATCGACTCCTCGAGGTCTGGCAGGATCTCGCGCTGCGCGATGCGGAGCTCGTGCTAGTCGGGTCGATGCACGACGAAATCCGCCCTTGGCTGGATCGCTGCGCGGGCCAGAACGTGCGTCTCGCAGGATTCGTGCGGCGGGTCGAGGACTGCTACCGCGCCGCCACCGTCCACATCCTGCCCAGTGAGTGCGAAGGGAGCGCGAAGTGCACCTACGAGGCGGCGGCGTGCGGCCTGCCGCAGATCACCACACGCGAGAGTGGCGACGTGGTGCAGCATGAAGTGAACGGACTCATCGTCCCACCGGACAATCCCGACGCCCTCGCCACTGCGATCCAGCGCCTGTATCGCGACCGCGACCTGGCCACCCGCCTCGGCGCCGCCGGCCGAAAGCGCGTGGTGGAGAATTTCACCTGGGAGCACTTCCGCGAGCGCCTGCTGGAGGCCTACCGGACCGTGCCGAAGAGATGAGCGCGCACCCGCTCCAGGCCCCGGAATGAAGATCCTCGCCCTCCAGCTCAAGCGCATCGGCGACGCGATCCTCACTGCGCCCGCCCTCGCCGCGCTGCGCGCGGCCTCACCCGAAGCGCGCATCACCCTTGCCGTCCACGCGAGCTGCGCCCCGTTGCTGGAGATGATCCCCGCGATCGACAGCGGCATCGTCTTCGGCCCCGCCCGCGGTTGGACGCCATGGCAGCAGGCACTCACCGGCGGCTTCGATGCGGTGCTCGATTTCACGGGCACCGACCGCACCGCCGCGGCGTCCGCGCTCACCCGCGCCCCGCTGCGTGCGACCTTCGAGTGGGTGAAGAAAAACCGCGCTCGCGCACTCGCCTACCATCGCTTCATCGACTCGCCGGTGCGCGAATTTCACACCGCGGACCACTACGCTCACCTGTTGCGAGCCGTAGCCATGGATTCCCCGGCGCTCGCAGACGAAGCCACTCTCGCCATCCCGGCCACCGCAGATCACGAAGCCACCAAGCTCCTTCCTCCAGGCGACTTCGTCGTCCTGCATCCCGGCAGCGCGCGCCCGGAAAAATACTGGCTCCCCGAACGCTGGGCCGAAGTCGCCACCCACCTCCACCACACCCACGCACCGGGCATCGTCTTCACCGGCGGCAACGATCGCAGCGAGCAGGAGCACCTCGCTGCCATCCGCGCCGCGCTACCGCACGGCATCCCCGTCACCGACCTCAGCGGGCGACTCTCCCTCGCGGGCTTCGCCGCAGTGCTCGCGCGCGCCCGCCTCGTGATCAGTTGCGACACCGCCGCAGTGCATTTTGCCGCCGCTTTCCGCCGTCCGCAGATCGCCCTCTTCGGCCCGACGAATCCCTTCCACTGGCGCCCGCGACACGAGCGTGCCGTCGTCATTTCAGCCGCACTTCCTGCCACGCCGCTCTCGACCTTCGAGCCGCGGATGAAAGGCGCGCCGATGGAGCGCATCCCGACCGCCACCGTGCTCCGCGCCGTCGATGCGCTCTATCCCGCGGTCGCATCCATCCGGTAACCGAAGCCGCGGACCGTTTGGATCTGCTCTCCGCCGGAACCGAGCTTTTCGCGGAGCCGTCGAAGATGCGTGTCGATCGTGCGCGGCTCGATGGCCGCCGCGACCGGCCACACTTTCGAGAGCAACTCATCCCGACTCATCACATTGCCGAGCCGTTCCATGAAGGCGCAGAGGAGCTTGTACTCGATGGCCGTGACGGGGACAGCCGCTCCGTCGATGGTCACAAGGTGCTTTTCGCGATCGATCGAGATCTTACCCGCGGCAAGATGCGGTGAATACGCAATCGGCGGGGAATGTCGGCGCAGGATCGCCTTGACCCGGAGGACCAGTTCTCTGGGGCTGAAAGGCTTCACCATGTAGTCATCGATCCCGAGTTCGAAGCCAAGCACGCGATCGACTTCTTCGGCTCGCGCGCTGAGCAACAGGATGGCGATCGCCGCGGTGGATGTCTGCCGCTTCAACTCCCGGCAGACCTCGAGGCCGCTCATCCCAGGCATCATGATGTCGAGCACCACGAGGGCTGGAGGTTCGCGGCGCGCGGCAGCGAGTGCGCTCAAGCCATCATTCGCCGTCGCGATTCGAAAGCCGGCGGATTTCAGGTTCGCGCCGATGAGGGCGAGCACGTCTTCCTCGTCGTCAGCGATCAGGATGCGGTTGCTCATGTTTCACCCGGCACTCTCACTGGTGCCTGTCACGGAAATGCGACGCGCGGGTTACATTGTGATGAAAGCGCGCGCGGATGCCAGGACGAGTGATCGCCGCGGGAAATGTCATCAGAATGTCACTTCCCGTCCGTGAAGTCTCCACAGACGGAGCACAGAACTGATCGCGAACCTGTGGAGGACGAGATCCCCTCCCCCCTCAGGCGCCGTCAATCGAACCACACACCACTCAATGATCAATTCCTCAAAGTCTCTCGCCCTTACAGTTCTGGCCGCAAGCGGGATCGCCGTCGCCTCGGCGAGTGCGCAGAATCCTGGATTCGCCTTCGGCGATCTCGTCCTCGGCTTCCAAGCCACCGGTGGAACCGGCAGCACCAGTTACTTGGTGGCCCGTATCGGGCAGTCCGGCCTCCTCCGGGACGAGATCTCCAATGTTTCCCTGCTCAACCTTGGGTCCCAGTTGTCCGCAGCATTTGGCACCAACTGGTTCGACCGGACCGACCTCTACATGGGCGTCGCCGCAATTGGCAGCAATAGTGAATTCAACGGCTTCTTCCTGAACGGTGATCCCGACGTGACTCCCTATATTGGAATTCCGCGGCAGTCCGTCGGGCTCGACGGTTCTGCCGGATCGTTCGCCCCCAGTCTTACCGCTCAGCAGACCCAGGATGCTGCGAACGGCATTTCGGCAGCGCACGACCTCTTCGAGACCGCCGGCACGTCCGGTGTCGCGACTATCGCAAAGAACTTCAATCTCGTGGACTACGACGATCAGAACCCGATTGCCGCAGGTGTCCAAGGGACTGCCTACAACGGCGTGTTTTCGGGCGGCGTCCAGGCCGTCTTTGGCGCCGGGTTGTTCGGGAGCATGGGTGGAGTCAATGCCGAGGCCGCCCTCGACCTGTACCGAATCCAGAGGTTTAACAACATCCCAGGCCAGTTTGGGGAGGGTCTCCCGACGGATGTCGGAACTTTCGAAGGCACGATCGTCATCGACAACAGCGGCCAGGTGGGTCTCGTCGTCGCCCCAGTCCCAGAGCCCACAACCTTCGGTTTGCTGTCGGCCGGTGTAGCCTTGGCGGGACTTTGCCGCCGCCGCCGCGCGGCGCAGGCGTAGTGCGATAGCCATCATACCGTCCATGTTGCCCTGCCGCTGCATCGGAGACCCCGATGCAGCGGCAGGCCTTTTTTGCACCAATCCGTCTCGCGCCTATTGAGCTCCGGGGCATTCTTTTTCGAGAGACGTCGCGTCACTGCAAGATATGCGCTGCCAATGACCCAACATCTCATCCCCCTTCTCCGTGAGTAACATGACACCGCCGACCCAAACTACGGAATCGGAGGATTACGTCCTGCGAGTCCAGCGCCGGGGATTGCAGAAACTTTCCTACTGGCTGAACACGGTTCCTGGAAGACTGTTCCTGGTCGCGCTTGCCGCAGCCGTTGTGATGGTCTGGCAGGCGCCGACCATCTATCGTGCCGCCAAAGTCTGGCGCGTGAAGCAACTGATCGCTAACTGCAAACAGGCACAGTCCGTGGGTGACGAAACGACAGAGGTGCGGTTGCTCCAGGAGGCATTCAACCTCCTGCCCACGCATCCCCTTACCGTGCGAGCGAGAGCCCACCTCCTGGAGCGCCGCGGGGAGGCCGCGGCGCTGGTCGTCTATCAACAGCTTCTCGGCGACAAAGAGGCTACGAAGGACGACGCGATCAGAGCTTGCCGTCTTGCCGCCATGCGCGGTTCGTTGGAAGCCTGCGAAAAGATCCTCAAGCTCGCGGAGCGCATCACGAGCGACAACGAACCGGCGGCGGTGCTCGCGCTGCGAGCACGCACCAAAGCCGGAACCGATCCATGGAGCGCGGCCGTTGCACTGGCGCAGAAGGCCGTGGAACAATCGGACAGCCAGGCCCCGGAAAAGCTGCTCCTCGCGACGATCCTGCTCCAGACCGCGGATCGCGCCAGCGATACCGAGCGAGTTCCGATGGCGGAGCGAGCGGTGGTCCTGCTTTCCGAACTCGCCACAAACGCAGACGACACTGGATTGAGCGCGTTGAATGCATTGCTTTCGCTTGCCCGGATGCCGGCGGCGGCAAAGTTGCTTGCCAGATACGATGTCAATGCGTGGGTTGCGGCCGCAGAGAGCAATCCGAAGGCCAGCCCCAAACTTCGCGTTCTTGCCTGGACTCTTCACCGCTTGAGCAAACACCAGAACTTGGATCAGTTTCTTGCTTCCTTCTCCGAGAAATGGCGTGAAGCGCCCTTACCCGAGCGTTTGGAGGCGGCGCGCTGGCTGAATCAGAATGGCCACCCGCGGCTGTGTCTCGGACTTACATTTCCGGAGAAGGAAACGTCGGAGGATTGGTTCCTCGTTCACCTCGACGCCCTCGCGGGGGCCAGGCAATGGACTGCGCTGCTCGAACATCTGGACGCAACCTCTGGTCAGGCGACGACGATGTCCGGGGCACTCCGCACGCTCTTCCGGTTAATTGCACAGGCGGAGAAAGGCGAGCCGATCGACGTCGAAGCGTCGTGGCGCGAAATTCAGATTCAACTCCAAAGCGATCCCGTGCCGACGCAGTTGTTCATCGCGCAGTACGCGGAGAAAACCGGCGAATTCAAACAGGCCGCGATCACCTACCAACGAATCCTCGACCTGTCGTCCACGGCGTCCCTCGCTCACAATCTAAGTCGGGAGGCAAAGTTGGCCTGCTACACGGGCCTGATGCGCAGCTTGCCCGCTTCCACACCGATCGGGCAAGTGCTGCCGATCGCCGAATCACTCGCCACCGAGTTTCCGGAATTCGAGGAAGCACGCAACGAGGCCCTGTATCTCGGAGTGCTTGCGGGGAAATTGGACGACCATGCCCGCGCGGCAATCAACAGTCTTCAGCAGAAAGCGCCATCGAACCCCGCGCTCCGTGCAACGGCGGCGCTCATTGAGCTTCAATCGGGGAACGTCCCCGCCGCAAACAAACTTTGCGAAGACTTACCGATCAATTGGGACGCTGCGTCGGACCGCTTCAAGGTTGTGCGGGCTGCCGTACTGGCCGCTTCCAACCGACCGGAGGAAGCGCAGCAATTGCGGGCAAAGATTCGCGAGCGCGATCTCCGCCCGGAAGAAGTGGCCTTGCTGCCCTGATGAAAGCAAAAGCGTTCAAGCGGGCGCGCCAGCCAGCGCGATCAGCGTTTTACAACCTCCGGGCCAACCTGGGCGATCACGGTTTTTAGATCCGCGAGCGCGGAATCTTCAGCCTGGCTATCGACTGCATCAAGATGACGGGGTGGCAGGTAAGTGGAGAAAGACATCAGCGCCCAACGATGATTCACGTTCCGAAACACGGACTCCCAGTAGGTCCTGAAAAGGTGGGTGAAATGGTTGGCGACGGTGACACCGTGAGCGCCCTGAAACCAAAAGACGTGAATGCCATGCCGCCGCATCATCCGCCCCGTCGCCGGATCGCTTACGTCCATAAAGAGGCGCAGCATGGTGGCATCGACCTCACGATCCGCTACTTGCACGGCTATGACTCTTTCGTCGAGGATTCGCCAGGCTTGGGCGACCGCGCAAAGCTCGGGCCGGTGCAATCCACGGCCGGCCATGCCATCGAGCACGACTGCAACCTGCGTCGGCAGCGTTGCGTGGCTCGTGTACATCATGCGACTGACGGTAACGTCGCCGGGGAGCAACGTGCGCTCAGAATCCGTGATGGGTAACTCCGAGCCTTCGGCATCACCAATTCTGCGCGGCAGTTCCAAATTCACACCGCTTTCGCAAGCGGAGTTGTTGGGGCCAGCAAAGGAGCAAAATCCAAGGACCGCGCCGCCGAACGTGATTGCCACCATCGCTCGCACGACCGTGACGCCCAGGCCGTCGTCTTCAGCTCGTCTACTGGACGCACCTTGCGATTCAGGTTTGCGGTTCCAGCGCGAACGCTCCAGCAGCGAACAAATGCCGAACATTCCGCCCAATGCCACCACGTAGACCGCCAGACCTGCGAGTTGGTGAAACCAACTCACTTCTTCTCCACCTGGCGTCTGTTTCCCGACGGCAAATTCTTCACCTAACCACACCGTGCCAACAGCGAGCAATACGAGACGCACGACGTTACCCACCAGCGCAAGGGGCAGGGCGGCGAGGAAGAGGAGGCCGCGCGGCAGCCAACGACGGAGGAACCAATAGCCGGAGAAGGCCGCCAGCATGAGCAGCGCGTAGAGCGAACGAATCCCGCTGCACGCTGCGGCCACGTCGAGCTTGAATCGCGCTCCCTCCGCCACACCGTTCGCCAGATCGGCGGCGGAAACTACCGCGGTTCCACTATTCACCGCGGCCATATCCATGAGGCTGAGCAGCTTTGCCGTCATACTCGCCGCCAATAGGCGCATGGGCACGGCGAGTTGGGCTTCGAGCGGAAAACTTGGCCACATGAAAACCAGAAACAGCCACGGGAAAACCAGAGCCCGCATCCACGCCCAGCCACACAACCAGACAATCAAGCCCGCCAGCACCAGCTGCGTTGCGGCGAATCCGGGGTAGCCGGTGCCCGCCTTGTAGCCAGCCCAGAAGACGAACGCGCCAAACAGGAGGATGACGAGCCCACTAGCATGCCCCCGCAGAGGTAGGGTCACTAACCTCGCCCGGTCTCGCCACGCGAGCGCGAGGCTAACCAGTGGCACAAAGGGACAGAAAATCCACTCACCGGACCGGTCCGCAGCCAGGACCCGGGCCCAACCCATAAGCACGCTTACCTTTTCCTCGAAAGTCCAGTTCTGGTAGGGCCACCAAAGGAACATCAGCGCCATGACTGCGACCGCAGCACTCCAGCGCAACCAGGTGCGGGTATGGGAAAAAGTGGCGAGAGTGTGCATAGCTGGCAGGCGAGGGGTCTGGCGCTCCACCGGAGCGTGAAAACCGGTGAAGGGTAACGACTGCACACCGTTCGTCGTAGCGACGATTCCATGACTTATTCGCGTCCTTTTGATGGCGGCGCGCGGCGTCCTCCGAAAGAGACCTTCGGCCTGCAACGCCTTCACCCGCAAGTTTTAGAACATGTCACGCAAACGTTACTTAGCAGTCGTGAAACCTTCATTCGGCTCCTCCATCAATCAGCGCGATCGAAGTGCCAGGGGCGATTCCGTCCCTAGTCCATTGGATCAACAAGTAACCAAAAACCCGCAACAACCCCGATAACCGAATAATGAATCGAACCTCAACATCACTCACCCTGGCGGCTCTCGCCTTTGGTGGGCTTGCACTCACGTCCGCAAGCGCGCAAAACCCAAACTTCGCCTACGGCGATCTCGTCCTCGCCTTCCAATCCAATGGTGGCGTCGGAAGCGGCAGCTACCTGTTTGCCAATCTCGGCCCAGCCGGTCTCCTGCGCGACTTCACGACGAGCACTCCGCTCCTCAGTGGGAATCTCTCCGGTCTCAATTCTTCGCTCGTGTCCACCTTCGGTTCGAACTGGTTCGAGCGCACGGATCTCTTCGTGGGTGCGGCCGCGATCGGCAGCAGCAGCGAGTTCAATGGCTACTTCGGGTTCAACGATCCGGACGTGACTCCTTACGTGGGCATCCCACGCCAATCGGTCGGAACCATCGGCGCCGCGGGTTCCTTCGCTCCGAGCCTGACCGCAAGCCAGACGCAGGATCTTGCGAATGGCACTGACGCCGCTCAGTTCTTCTATGAGAGCGCCTTCAACACGTCGATTGCCATCATCCCGAAGGGCTCCAACTTCAACGACTGGGATGACCAGAATCCGATCAGCGGCGCCGGTGTCCAAGGTCCAGCCCTCGGTGGCGTCTTCAGCGGCGGCGTCCAACAGGCGTTCACCGTCGGCAGTTTCGGCACCTTCGGCAGCGTGAATGCTCAGGCCGCGCTCGACCTGTATCGCGTCCAGGCGGTCAACAACATCCCCGGGCAGTTTGGCGAAGGCCAACCGGTGAATCTCGGAACCTACGAAGGCTCCATCCTCATCGACAGCCTGGGCAACATCAGCCTCGGCAACTTGGTAGCCGTCCCTGAACCGTCCCTCTCGCTCCTCGTCGGAGCCGGCATGATTGGCGTGATGGCCCGTCGCCGTCGCGCAGTGACCGCATGATTCCCACTAAAACCAAACCACAACCCCGCAGTTAGACCTCGATCCCAAATACACACATGAAACTCAGATTCCTCATCGCGGCCGCCCTGGCCGTCATCTCGACGGCTGCGCACGCGCAGACCTCCTACAATGTTACCGGCGCCACGGCGTTCCGGACCGCCACGATCAACGCCATCATCGCCGGCTACGGCGGCGCGGGCGCAGTCGGCATCGTCCATTCGAACGCTGCGGCGACTACCGCCTCGGCGATTGGCGCCAATGCCATCTCGTTCTTCGGAACGTTCGGCGGCGTGCCAAATACGACCATCCGCTGCCGCTTCTCCGGCTCCACGGAAGGCATCCGCGATCTCGTGGGCACGATCACCCCGGGCACTCCGAATGATGTGTTCTACTATCCGGACGCGCTTATCCCTGCGGCCGGTACGATCACGGCGCTGAACCAGAACAGCAACCCGGTGGGTGCAAACGTCGCCTTGAAGCCAGACGTTGCCTTCTCCGACGTGCAGCAGAACAGCAGTCCCTACCGCGTGCCAACCCTCGGACCAGCTGATTCCCGCGTGGGCGTGGTCACCTTCGTCTTCTGCAAGAGCGAAGGTTCCTCGCCAAACCTGACGAACGTCACGGCCCAAGCGTGGCGCGCAGCGCTGACTAACGCCCGTGGGGTGCCGCTCAATGTCTTCACCGGCCTTGCCGCGGACCAGACTGGCCGCGTCTTGACGACGGGCCGCAATGACGGCTCCGGCACCCGCGCGGTGTACCTCATCGAGACCGGCTATGGCGTCTCGAAGCTCGTCAACCACTTCAAGCTCGGTGTCAATGGGTTCGCTGGTGTGACCTCAGCCGGTTCCACCGGAAACGTCGCCAACTTCCTCCAGCTCTGGCCCGCGAATGACCTCCAGGATACGAACAACAACTCGGTGCTCTGGAATAGTCTGCAACCCGGCAACGGCGGCTACTTCTCCGGCAGCAACGTCTCCACCCTGCTCCAGCTCGATACCAGTTCCGTGCGGGTCCTCGGCCCGACCGGCAGCGATCTCTCGAGCAATGGCAGCTATGTCGGCACCTCGGCGGGAAACCCTCGCGCGATCTCGCTCGTCGGCTTCGTCGGCACCAATGACGGCGTGAACGTGATCAGCGGCGGCGGCAGCGTCCTCGCCTACAACGGCGTGACCATCACCCCGGTCGCTGTCGGAACGGATCCGACCGGCCTGGTCCCGGCGGATCGCTACAAGGTGACCAATGGCAGCTACACCGTGTGGAGCTACGAGCGCCTCTTCAACCGCGGCACGCTCAGCGCCAACCAGCAGACGATCGACACCGCCCTGCGCGCCGCCATCCCCGGCGGTCTCGCGAACTCCGGCGTCGCCATCTCGGCGATGACTGCGGTGCGCGGCAATGACGGCGATATCGTGACCCAGCCCTAATCTGGCTCGCAGCCTGATGCGCTCCGCGCTCTAATCGCGAAGCACAACCCTCAAGACTGGCGCCGGGCAAATCCCCGGCGCCAGTTCTTGTTTTGATTCCCACCGCCAAAGATGAAACCAAACCTCCGCCCACTCACGCTGATGGCCCTCGCCACGATCGGGGCTGGATTTCTCGCGGTGCAGTTCTGGACACCCACTTCCGACCAAACCCCTGACAGCCTCACCCATGCAGCGCCCAGGGCGCTCGGGGATGCAGTCGATGCACCGGCTTCCGGAGCATCCCAAATATTTTCCTCGCAGATCGCCACCGCCAGCGTTGGCTTAAATAAACTACCGTCTGGAAAAACTGCGGCCTTTGCGAATCACCGCGCAACCGCGAGCGCTGCAGTCGCACGCGAGCAGCCGCATAGTTCCACCGGCGCGATCAAGACCGGGAAACCGAACCGCCCGCGTCCGACCGCTCCGATCGAGCCGGAGAACCCCGTCGCCGCTGCGCCCCGACGGAGGCTGATCATCGAAGCCATCCCCGCAACTCCGGTACCAGGGCAACCACTGCTCAGTGGCAGCGTGCCCGCGTCCGAGCTCCAGATCGACCTCGCTCCGGGCGTGAAGGAGCCGATTGCACTCGTCGATTTCACCAGCGACCTGCCACCTGCCCAGGCACGCGCGGTCGCGGCGATCGCCGACGATTTTGTGGATCGGATCGAAAAGGCTGCCGAATCCCTCCCGGATGAGGGCTTCGCCGAAACGTGGGACACCGAGCAGGCGAATGCTGATGCGCAGTATTACGCGATCTTCGGCGTCGAGGCCTACAATCGAAAGCTGGCCGACACCGCAGCGAACGCGATCGCAGGGAAGACGGTGAGCCCGAACGCTCCGAAGACGAAGTAGGCGGGGCTGCCTGGCCCGTCCGCCAACGCGCCTCACGGAAGAATCACCCAGGTTTCTTACCGCGCCCCGGGTTCTGTTTTTCGCTCAAAGCGATCCGCGGCAGCCCGCGCCGAGGCGACATCCTGCGGCATGCTGACGCTCAACTCCTCGAGCGTCTTTACGGCCGTAACCTCACCCTGATCTGCAGCCAGCGTCACCCACTTGATGGCTTCGATGCGTCGCGTCTGGTCCGCAGACTCGACCCCGAGGAGATGCCCGAGATTGCTCAGCCCGCGCTTATCCCCCTGTTCCGCGGCACGCCGGAACCAGAGGATCGCGGTCTCCTGATCGGGCTTCACGCCGAGGGCGTCGCGGTAGATCACGCCGAGGACGTTTTGCGCTGCCGCGATCCCCGCTTCGGCCGCGACACGGTAACTTTCGCGCGCCTTCCCATAATCGATCGCGCGGCCAAACTGACCGTAAAAGTAAGTCTCGCCCTGGGCGGTGAGCGCCTCGGGGAGCCCTTTCGCTGCGGCTTCGTCGATCATTCGCAAGCCTTCCGCGTGATCCGGCGGAACCCCACGTCCATTCGCCGTGACCAGGCCGAGATTGAGTAGCGCACGCACCGAGCCTTTCTCCGCACCCTGGCGAAACCAACGCACCGCTTCCACTTCGTCCCTCTCCACTTCCACGCCCGCGGAATAAAAGTAACCCATGCCACCGATGGCGTCTGCATTGCCCTGGTCCGCAGCCTTTTTCATCCACAGAAATGCCTTGGTCGGATTCTTCGGCACGCCGTCACCTTTGAGAAAAGCGCGCGCCAGGAGGAACTGGGCCTCGGCATTTCCCTGCTCGGCGTCAGCCAGGGTGACCTGCGGACGACGAGCGAAGCAATCCGCGGGAGGCGCGAGCGTCAGGAGGAATGTGAGGGAAGCGACATGGGTGGATCGGAGGAGGTATTTCATAGTTGTCGGGAAAGTCTTTCCGTCTCGGCTGGGGGAATTGCACATCAGCGCAGGGCCGCCAGCGTTCAGGCGGCCTTGGGGCTGCTCGCGGCCGCTTTCTTTTTCCTTTCCTCCTCGTCTTCCGGCGTCGGCGCAGTCGGCGGCGGTGCAGTCGGTGCGGGGCTGGCCGCTGGCTCAGTGCCATCGCCGTAGCCCAGGACTTCGACGGAGATCAGCGACGGGAGTTCCTCCTTCTTCTCTTCGGGACGCTGCTGCTGAGTCATCTCGCGCGCCGTGGTGCTCCCCGCCGCGGCGGCGTTCGACGCGGCGGAGAGGCCGCCGATGTTTGGCGCAGAGACCGAAGGGGCGCTCGGCACACCTGCAGCCGCTCCACCGACGGAGATGTTCGCGGAATTCAACACGGCCGTGGCGGCGATGTTCAGATTGCCCGTGACGCGGATGCCCGCGTCGCCAGCATCCACGACGCCCTTCGGCGCGATCAGGTCCACATCCCCCGCGGTCACGCCTTCCACCGACGCCAGCACGCCGATGCCACCGCCAGTCGCGAGTCCGCCGAGATCCGTCTGCACGTCGGCACTGGTCACATCGATGACAACCCGCGTCGGCGGAGCCGTGACGACGGTCTTGGGTGCATTCCCCGCGGCGATGTCCGCTTCGGAAGACCACATCACGATGTCGCCGCCCCGCAGCGTGAAGATGCGCGCCTGGCCGATATCCACGCTCTGCTCGGTGAAGATGGAGACTCCACCGCCTGCTTCCGTGACGATGCCCGGCGGGGTGAGCGGATTGCCGAAGATGTCCGATGCCATCGTGATCCCGCCGCCCGGCACGCCGATCGTGATGCCGCCGCCAGCGCTGGTGCGGACATCGCGCGCGCGGGTGAAAACTTCGCCATCGCCACCCGCGGGCCCAAAGAGGGTCGCGACCGCCCGCTCGCCATCCGCGTATCCACCCGTCGTCGCGAAGTTCCGTCCCGCATTGCGCAACCGGCGATAGAAGACTTCCAAAGCGACGATCGCCTTTTGCTCCGCGGTCAGCGTCCTCGCATCCGCATTCAGCCCGAGCTTATTGAGATACTCGGACTCGAAATCTTCAATCGCTTTCACCCCTCCGTCGCCGAATGCGGCAAAGTCCAGCGAGCTCTGGGTGAGCCCGAGCGCCGCACCCTTGCCCCCGAGTCCCTGCACGCCGGCAAAGACGAGGAGATCCGCACCCACATCGGACAGGAACGGATTGCGAAGATTGCCGACACTGGTGAGGCCCACGCCGGTGCCGTCCTGGAGATTCGCGCCGAAGCCGAGATCGAAGGTGCGTCCGGCAAAGACCTCGAGCGCACCCGGCCCATTGATCTGCAGATCTCCCGGGAGAGACGTGAGATTCGTGGAGAGCACGGTCTGGCGATTCTCGGAACCGGCCAGGGTATTCCCACGCGCGAGATCCGCAGCCGTCGTGCGCAGACGCGTGTTCTCGTTGAAGAGCAAAAGGTCACGTCCGGCGGAGACGAGCGAGATGTCCGGCGCGTTGGCGTTTTGCAGGTAGAACGAAACGTCCGAGATATCATTGCTCGCCACGATGCGCGTCGATTTCGGCGTGAAAAGTTCGAGTCCAGTGACGTCGCCGCCGAGGGCGAAAACGCGCACCGGATGAGGGTCGCTCGCGTGCAGGATCCCGGTGTCGTGCAGCGCTCGCTGCCGGTCCACGGTGAGCTGCGTCGAGCCACTTTCATTGAAGGCCAAATCAATCGAGGCAAGCGGTAGCGCGCTGGACTGATCGAGATCCTCCCGACGCACGAACGCCTGCAGGCCGAGTGGCGAGGTGATGCCGGCGAGACTTGCTGGATCCGCATCCGAGACATTGATCGAAGATGAAGCCCAGACGTTCACCGTCCGAGTTTCCCCCTCGACGAGGCGCGCCCCGACGCCGGTGGCCTGGAGGCCGATCACTCCGTGCGAAGCTGCCAGCTCCAGCGTACCCTTTGCCGACGGGAAGAGATTCATCTTACCGGCGATGTTCACGTTTCCTGCAAAGGCGGTGCTGCGCAGCGTGGGAGCGCTGATCTCCACGGCCGTGCTGAACGGACTCACCGTCGTCTCCGCGAGCCGAATCCATGGCTGCGTGAAGGACGTCGTGTTCGAGAGCAGTAAGTTCTGCGTGCCCAGCCACCGACCCAGGATCGATTCCACATTGGTCGTCCGCGGAATGGCCACCGTCAGCCGATGGGTCACGTTGCCGCCGAAGGACGCTACATTCACCGCGGCGTCTTCCGAGAACGTGTTGAAATACGTCTTGTACCAGAACTTGTTGTTCACGCCTTGTGGGAGCAGGAATGGATTCGTCACCGGTCCGAGGAGCACGTCGCCACCGGCGGTCACGTCGAAGGTGGACTTGCCGACAAACAGAGTGGTCGGCAGCCAGGTGCGGGGATCCGCAGACGTGACATCCGTATTCACCGGAGCGCGCGCAGCGTTCGTCTTGATCTCTCCGCCCGCGCTCAGCAGACCGGAGCCCCGCTCAGCGTAATAAACGCCGCCGTCGATGTTGTTCTCCGCGCGCACGGTCACATCGCCGCCACCGAGTTCGAGCATGCGGCTGGCGTCCGGGGCGAAGTTCACGCCGGCCGCAGCGTCCCGCCCCGCCATGCGCGCATTGGTGGGCGCCACGACGTCGGCATTGACGATGTTCCGCGCAGCGAGCGCCACATTGCCGCCGCCGAGCGCACCGAAGCCTTGGAAGAAATTGCTGAAGTCCACCCACCAAGTCGTCGAGGCGGAAAGATCGCCGCTTCCGCCCGGCCCGCTCTCCCCAAACAGACCCGTGACCGGATCCACATAGCCGCGGCGGTAGAGCCAGTTATTCGGCAGTTGCCGCGAGGAATCCACCGCGACCTGCCCGAATTCGTTCCAGCCATAGCGTCCGATATCGCCTTGCGCGGAGATGGTCACATTGCCGCCCGCCATCGCGTACTGGGCCGCGTAAGCCTGCTGCGCGCCGCCCAGCAAACCCTGGCTGGGATGGGTATTGACCGACAACTCGACGATGGGTGCGGCAAAGTCGTTTGGCGCAAAGATGCTCATCAGCCGCACGTCGCTCTCGGCAAAAATCGAGTTCGAATATGGCAGTCGAACTCCCGCAGTGTAGATGCTGGCAAACTGGTTCCGAAGCTGCACGTCGCGACCGGCCGCCAGCGAAATGTCGCCCGCGCCGGTGCGGACGAACGAAAGGCGGTTCTCGATCGCCGTTCCCGTCGTCGCATCGGTGCCAGAGACAAGGTTGGTCGGGAGGAGTTTCCCAACGAGGATGGATCCCGCGCTCGCGCCAAGGGTGTCGAGCGGACGCAGCCGCTGGTAATCCGCCGCCGTCCCATCCGCGCCCGCTGCGAGCCGGAACGACCAGGACTGCGTATTCACCGGCAGGTCCGCCGAGAGATCCATGAGCGGACGCAGCCAGAGCTGCTGCCCAAGCGGCGGGACCTCACCGAACTCATTGGGCGGGAATTCACCGGCGAAGCCGTCGCTGAGTGCGTTCTTGAATTCGAGATTGCCCGCGGCGCGCAGCGTCAGCACGCCCGGCGCATTCTTCGGCCCGTAGCGCATCCCAGAAAGATCCCAATCGTTCTGGTAGTCTTCCGCATCGCTGCCGAGCACGAGGTCGCCGGACCGGCTGACGATCTCGACTCCCGGCGCGATCACGAGAGCCTCACGCAGGCCGGCCTGCGCGCTGAGCAGGCGCGTCTCCATGTCGCTGTAGCCAGCGTCCATGTAAGCGGCGGAATCGCTGTCGATCGTCTGCAGCAGAGCGTTGTCGAGCGTGCCACTCGCGGTCTGATCGTAGATACGGAAGCCCTCGACGAGAATCGACGACGCACCGAGCACATCGCTCGCGAGCGCTTCGACGGCCACATCGTCGCCCAAGCGCGGCGCGCGAAGGTGCAGCGTGCCGGTGAAACGGCCGCGAAACGCACTCGAAAGGACATCCGTGACGCCGCCCGCGACAAAGGCATCGACGCCCAGATCGATCGTCGCACCCGCCTGGAGATCGAGTCGCACCGCCGAATCCGCGACGCCATCGATCGCTGCTCCGGCTTCCAGGCGAATCGCACCACCTTTCCCCGCGGAGTCGAAAGTCGAGGCGTGCGTCGTGAGGCGCGCGCCCGACGTCACAGCCAGCCCGCCACCGGCGACGAGCGTGATCTTTCCACCCGTGAGCCCCGCGACCGAGGTCGTGCCACTCGCGTCGATCGTTCCGTTTACCACGATCGCCCCCGCATCCGCCGAGAGCGTGAACTCCCGGGCTCGCGAAGTGCCGTCGATAGTCACCGCTCCCGTGCGCACGCGGAGATTGCGCTCGTTGAAGAATCCGCCGGACTGCAGCGGATCGTTGATCGTGGCGTAAGCTCCGATGCTTTCCACATCGAGCAGGAAGGAACCCGAGCGCGCGTCCGCCGCAGCCTGGCCGAGCAGCGTGCTGCCGAGATTTCGCAGCGTGCCTTCCACGGCATTCACGGCAAACGTGCCGGCCTCGCCAGTTCCCGCGGCCGCGACGGAGATCAGACTGCCCGCGGCGAGCTCCACGTCGCCGCGATCGGACGTGAGGATGACGCGGCCCGCATTCGAGTATCGCGTCAGGTCGTAGAACTTTTTCGTTGTCCCGGAGACGTCGATCGATCCGCCGACCGTCACATCGCCAGTCACTGCTCGGAGGGTGAGCTGTCCGCTCTGCAGCTGCAGGTCGGCATTTGCGAGCACCGAGGCGCCGGTGAAGGCGAAACGCGCCCCGAGATCGCCGAGCACCGTCGGCGTGCCCGTCCCCTTCGCGAGCACCAGATCGCCGCCAGCGGTGATCGCCTGATCCGCACTGCGCGCGCCGGTGATGCGCGGCGCGGTGATCGTGAGATGGCCCGGCGTGGTGAAGGAGCCGCTGCCCTCGCCGAGCACACCGCCCGTCGCGTTCAGGCGGAGATTCGCAAAGCCCTGCACCGCGAATGCGTTCGCGCCCAAGCGCACCTCATCGGCGTCCACCCGCAAGTCGCCCGAACGCGCCGCAGGAGCGGCGAGCCCGGGAACGTTCGACGGATTGCTGAAAAGCACATCGCCCGCGGCGAAGATCGCGGTGCTCGCGTGCTGGTTGAAGCCGCGGATCCCGCCCGCCTGAATCGCCAACCGCTCGAGCTGTGGGCTTCCAAAAGTGCCCGCGCCGTACACGTCGACCGTCGTGTAACTGCGCAGCGTGAGCGCTGAAACGGACTGCACCCTCTGCAGAAAGTCGCCGCTGATCGTGAGCTGCGGATCGATCACCCCGCATGGGAGCGCGCCGGCCCGGGACTCCAGCAAGATGCTGATTTGCCGACTGCCGAGCGACAGTTCCCCGGCCTCGATGGACGCAGTGGCATCGACGCGGGTGCGGGCGGTGGAATCGAGAGTGACCATGGCGCCGGCAACGCGCGTGCCTGCACCGAGCGCGAGCAGCGGCGTATCCAGCGTGAGCGGCGCATCGCTGCGCAGCAGGCTCACGTCCCTCGCGCTCACCTGGAGCAGCGAGCCAGCGCCGGAAGTGAGGAAGGTCTCGCGGCCCGAGCCTCCGCTGGGGCGGGCCTCGATGGTCGATCCGTCCGTGAGCGTGAGTTCCACTCTGGACGCAAGTGTGATTTCCGATCCCGCGAAACTGGCGCTCGGATTATCCAGCACGATCCGACCCGTGCGCGCGGCGATCTCCGTGCCACTCGTGACCTCCCGCCGCAAGCCGCCAATCAAAAGACTCTCCGCGCCCCACGACTGCAGCACATCGGTCCGCAACACCGTCATCGCGCCCACCGGCGCGGCGCCCTCCCCGCCGACGATGAAAATCTCTGACGAACTAGCAATGTCGATCCGCGCCCCCTGGCCCGGCCCCGCCCGACCCGCAAGCACCGCGCCATCGAGTTGCGCGGCAGTGTTCCCACTGAAGGCTAGATAGCCAGCATCGAATGGCAGCCGTTGCGGGCGCTCGATTTCCAGACGCCCACTCGCCTCGGAAAAAAACGCATTGCCCGAATACTCCTCGTAGGCTGCCCGACCACCCACGGTCGCAGACGGCGCGACCTCGAAGCGCGTGCGCAATCCCGCGATTTCGTCCGCTGCCTGGAAGGCATTCAGCCGGTAGCCCGAGGTGAACGTCGCACCCTCGGGCGTGGTGAAGGTGCCGACGGGATCACCCGATTGCGGCGTGACCAGCAGGGCGCCCGGCAGCAGTGCGTAGCGGCGCGGGAGCAGCGTATAGAGGCCGGCCTTCAGGGCAGGCGTGGCATCGAGGTAGATCTGGTCGCCGACGTGGAAACCGCCGTTCGCGCGTGTGGTCGAAGCGAGCGACGTGAAGACGCGATCCGCGCGGGAGTTCGGCGTGAAGATATAACCGGGATTGCCCTGGAGCAGGCTCGCACTGGCGCCGGCGGCGAAGGAATTCTCCGGCGCAAACGCGGCGCCAAATCTCGGCAGCACCGCAAAGGACTCCGCCACCCGCGACCAGAAAAGTCCGACCGCCGGCTGCTCGCCGACTGAACCGACCCGCGCCGAGTAAGTGTTCCCATTGAAGAGGACCAGATCGCCTGCGTCGTAGCTCGCACTGCCACTCCACTCGGTGGACGCCGTGCCGAGCCGATCGATGCTGCCCCCGACGCCAGGCACCCAGCGGAACGCGGAGAGATCACCACCGCCGCGCACATCGATCACGGAACGCGCCGCGGTCTTCACCGTCTGGCCCGCGATCGTGATCCGCTTCTCCGGCAGACCGGCTGCGGTGACGTTCACGCCGCGCGGATCGATCCACGAAAAGCCATCCTGGCTGAGTCCGAACGGGAGCAACGCTGACGAACCGGAGATGCGGTCCACAGCGGCGACCGAGGTGAGGCTGCGAATCGTAAGCGAGACTTCCGCAGCGCTGGCCACCGGGAGAAGACCCCGCGCGAGCGGATCCACGGGGGCATCGATATCCGCATCGGCGGGATCGAAATCCGTCAAGCCATCCCACCCGAGCGTGAACGTGCCGAGCGGCGCACGCAGCGTGCCGTCTTGCGTGATGGTGTGGGCAAAGGCGCGGAGATTTCCTCCGACGGAAAGCGGGACCGACAGAGCCCCGCCCGCCGCGCGGAAAGCGATCGACCCGTGACCACCAGCCGGATCGTAAGCGAACAGATTGAGCGTCGAGAGCGTCGTCGGATACACTTGGCCGGCGCGCAGCGTAAGATTACCGCGGATGCTGACCGTGCCATTGCCGCGAATGTCACTCGTGGAATCGAAGAGGGCCGCGCTGATGTTTTGCAGCGATAGATTCCCGAGATCGATGAGCTCGCCGCGCACGTTGAGACGCCCGGTGCCCGATGTCGGCGCGAACGCCAGAACGGCGGCCGCGTTGTTTTGCCGCTCTTGGAAAATCTGGATCGGATCGGCCGGGTTGACGGGCGGGCGGAAAGGTTGCCCGACGGAAACGTAGGAGCCGCGCACGTCAACTCGCGCATTCGCCTCGATCACCCCACCGGCGGCGAGGCGCACGGGGCCGCGCGCGTCGATCGATACCGCGCCATCGAAGCGGATGTTTCCGCCTCCGACCGTGAGGGGCGAACCCGGACTCGTCAGCGCTTTCGCCCCGAGCTCGAGCGAATCGAAGCCGCCGGCCACGAAGTGATCGACCGCAAAAATTCCGCCACGCGGAACCGCGACGCCATTCCCGCCGACCACGGTCTTGCCAATCCCGACCGAGGCCCCGGCGGGGATGGCATTGCCACTCTGCCTGACCACCAGATTGATGTCGGTGGATTTGAGTGGATCCGAGTTCAGATAGTAGCGCCCGGAATGGATCGAGAGCGTGCCGCCGAGCGCACTTTCGCCACCGGTGGCGCCGAGCAGCGTCGCATCGGTGAGGAGCATCTGCGCGCCTTCGAGTTCGATCAGACCGCCGTCGCTCTCCAGGCGCATCGGTGTGGTCGCGACACGCCAGAGCGGCGCGGTGAGCCCGCTGTTCGTCGGGACGGGTGCCGTGGTCGTCGCGCCGAGCACCGTCGGTGGAAGATCCAGCAAGCCAGTCGTGCCCGAGACGTTCAGCACCGCCCCTTTCTCCGCGACGATATTTCCATACACCGTGATCATGCCACCGTCGTAGATGGTGCCGCTGCGGCGCCCGAAGGCATCAGGCACCAGCACGGTGGTGCCCGCGGCGGAAAGGCGCGCGGTCGGCCCGAGGTGCACCGTCGCCAGCGCATTGGCCGGCGCGGGGACATCCGGCGGAAGTGGGAAGGTGGCGCGTCCTTTGATCGAGATGGAGCCCGCAGGCGCAATCAGTGAACCGCGAACGCTCACCGTATCGCCGGCGAGCGCGATGCTGGCACCGGGATCGGTGAGGATCTGCGCGCCCATGCCAATGACCACATCGGCGCGCGCTTCGAGCACCTGCGTCGAGAAGTTGTCGTCCGCACCGGCTCCGGTGAAACTCACGCTCGTCGCCGTACGTTGGCCAACCGGGCGAAGCTGAGGCTGAAGCGCAAAGGTGTCTTCGCCAAAGACGGACGCCATCGCCAGCCAGCTCTCAGCGGCGGGTTCGATGATCGTCCCGGGCGCGAGTGAGATCGCCGGAACGTAACCGGACGGACCGGTGCCGGCGAGTGGCCCGGACGGCGCGCCGATGCCATTGATCGCATAGCGCGTGAATCCGCCCTGCCGAAAAAATTCCGGCTGGAGGATGAGCGCGCCGGGAAAAGTCGAACGGCCACCGATCTGCACCATCTGCGACCGCAGGTTGAGTGTGCCTCCATTGGCCCCGCCGTAACCGCGCAGTGCGCCGCCGAGTTCGAGCGTGCCACCGATCACTGACGGAAGCCCAAGGTCGCGTCCCGTGAGCACGCTGATGCTGCCGCCATTTCCGTAAGTCACCCGCCCGCGCTCACTGATGCTCGCGCCGCCCGAGACATCGAGCATGCTGCCCGTCGCGATACGCGCGCTGAAGGACTCAATGCTGATCTTTCCGCCATTCAACACGAGAGGAGATGAAAGCGCCCCCGGCGTCCCAACCCGATCATCGACGAGCAACCCGGCGGCATTCAACACCGCTCCCGCATCGATCGAAATCCGGCCGCGCTTCGGATTCGGCGTCGGGAGCGGCTCAGGCCCATTCTTGCCAAACGTCTCGACGAAGGTGGGCGAAAGATTCGACGCCCGCAGACTCAAGCTCCCACCCGGAGCGATCAGGCTGCCGCCGACCGTGACATTGCTGCCGCGCAGCGCGATCGATCCACCCGCGGCCGCCTCGAGTTCCACTCCAGCCGGCACGGTCACGGCGCCGTCCGGGTTCTCCACGGCCAGGTGACCGAAGCCGTCCTCCTGCAGTAACTCCGGTGAAAGCACGAAGCGCCCGGTCCGCGCCGCCGACAAGTCACCGACCAAAGTAAACTCACCCACGGCCGGGCCACGTGAGCCCGTGCCCACCACGACGCTCGGCGGGGTCGGTGAAGCGCGAATGATTTCCAGATCGTTGCCCGCACCCGCGAATCGCTGATCCGCGGTGAAGGACAGCGAAAGGTGGCTGAGCTCCGGCCGCTGGGTGCGCTGGCGTGGGCCGGAGATCGTGACGCCGAGCAGCTTCCCATCGACCGCCATGCTCGGCGCCGTGAGTTTGAGTGATCCACCCGCGGCACCTTCGATGTACCCGTCTTCATAACGTGCGCCGGAAGCGAACGGCGTGCTGAAGGTCTCAGTGACTCCCCACTTCCCGTGCGCCACCGTGTACTGGCCGGTAAAAATGCCGTCATACCGCTGGCCGGGCAGGGCGCTCTCGATCGGCACCAACCGCCCCGACTGGAGCAGCCGCGTCGTTTCCACCATGCCCCCTTGGTGAGTGAAGTAACCGCCCGACACGTTGATCGCCGCGCCCTTTTGCACCACGATCGAGCCACCCGCGTGCATCGTCACGTTCCCGCCGCGGGCGGTGAGTTGTGCGACATTCCGCTGGATCAGCCCAGCCAGGCCGATGGCGTCCCCGAGCGGCGTGCCCATCCAGAATTGCCCGTTGTTTTCACCGGTCTTGCGCAGGTCGATGGTGAGCGGCGCGGCGCGCAAAATACCGGCGCGCTGCACTGGCGAGTCGGCCAGCTCGGAGCCGCGGAATTCCACCTCGAGGATGCTCTGCGCGAGCGGCACGAAGACATCGGGCGTGCCGGCGACATTGATCAGCGCGGAGGTGTCCACATAGATCTGCCCACTGTTGAAAAGGAAGCGCTGCTTTGCTCCGTCGAAGTGCGTTCCCAAGCCCGCCTCATCCAGTCCATCGGCGCCGAGCGTGGTGCGGTCGCCATTGGCATCTTTGTAAGGCCAGGTGCCCGCGCTAAAGCTCACGTCGGCATTCGGCGCGAGCATCGTCGCGCGGTCACCGAGGTGAATCGCGAGGCCCTCGACATTGATCTGCGACTGCTCCGGCAAGGCGGTGCCCGGCGCCGTTTTTTCGCCGGCGTAGTCGGGAAGGATGCGGGTCACGCTGTCGATCCCAAGTTTTACGACGCCTGAGTGCTGAAAGAAAAAGGGGAGCCCGTTCCCGCCTGGGGAATCGAAGTTCGGATGGCCCACCGCGCCGTAGCTCGCGCGGAGGTCGATGCGGCCGTTAAGCGTCACGGAGGTCGAACTGCCGATCACGCCGAGTTGATTCACGTGGCGTCCGCTCATCGAGACGCTGCCGGTGAAGCTCTCGATGATCCCCGAGTTCGTCGCGTCACCCGTACCATCGCCGACGGCGCCCACCCACACGTCGAGTCCACGCAGGCTGGGATCGTTGCTGGCATGCGCCGCGACTCCGACCTGCTGACCGGCCGCGAGGATCGTCTGCCCCGAAGGCGTGGAGATCGTGCCTTCATTCTTCACGTTGGAGCCGACCAGCATCACGCGTCCGCCATTGCCATCGCTGCTCGTGGGACCGCGAAGCTGAGCGCCGGCCTGAACGATCACGTCGCCCGTTTTCACGACCTTCGGCGTGTAGGCCACACTCACCGGAGCGGCGCCGACTTTGCCAAGACCCGCCGCGGTGAAGGTCGCTGTCGCGCGCTTCGTTGTCGCATTCACCGCAAGCGTGTAGTCGATGCCCGCACGCAGCTTCGTCCGGCTGCCATCGGTAGCGGTGAAGCTGAACTCCGGCGCTCCGACGAGCGTATTGCTGGACGTGAGCGCGACATCCTCGAGCAGCGTGTACGCGGGCGCCGCGACCGTGAGGCCGAACTCCGGATCGCTGATCGTCGGATTGAAAGCGGGTGTGCCATCCGAGCCACCGGACACGGGCAGCGCTGAGAAGAGGAACTGCGCGTCCTTGTTGTTCAGCAAGCCCTGCTTGATCAGGTTGTCATTGATCGGCAGCGTCGAGGCGACGAACGCGCGGGTGTTCACCTGGCTCGATCCGCCGAAGAGGATGCCGTTGCGATTGATGACGTACACATGCCCCGGCGCTTCGATCGCGCCGAGGATCTGCGATGGCGCGCCGCTCGGGTCGTTGATCTTATTGAAGGCGGTCCACTTGCCTTGATCCGATTTTCCCGCGCTCTGATCGAACTGCAGCGTGGTCTTTTTCCCGATGTTGAAGGTCTCCCAATTCAGCACCGCCTGCTGCTCGGTCTGCTTGATGGTGACCTTCGTCTTATCGCCCGTCACGGTCTGCGTCGGCAGCTTCGCACCGCGCCAGAGCGAGGCGTCTTCGCCGAGTTGCGGGCTGGCGAGGTTCACCGGCACGCCCCGCGCGACCTTCAAGCCGCCCACGCGCAGGCCGTCCGGCACATCCGGCAGGCGCACGGTCGGCGCGTTCGGATTGAAGCCGAGGTTGTTCGGTCCCTTGATCGCGAGGTCGCGTGCCTTCACCTGCATCGCTTTCACGGACTGCACGGCTTGCGTCGTCCGTGCCAGTGCATCCCGCGCATTTGCCCGCGCGAGATCCGCCGCAGCGTTCACCCCGGGCGAACGGCCACTGCTGCCGCCCTTGGCTGCAGCACCCGCACTCGAGCCACCACGCAGGATGTCGCCCGCATTGGCATTCAGCAATGCGACGACGCTAAAGCAAAGGCCCAGCGCCGCCGCCCGTCGAAAGAGGCAGGCGGACGCACGCAAGGCATCGGACTGCAGGGAGGGTTTCACGGCTTGATCTTTTCGGCGCTCAGCTTGTCGCCGTAGTCCTGGATCAGGTTCTCGAATTTGACTCGCGTCAGCCCCACGAAGGGCTCGCGTGCAGTGAGCGCCGTACCGAGCCCGAACTTCTCGTAGCGATCGAGGATCTCGATCCCGACTTTGTACATGCCTGCGTTCTTCGTTTGGTAATCAGCGACCTTGCGCGTGAGCACGACGACTTCGGCCGCGGCCCGCGCGCGCTTCGCCTCGGTGGCTTCCCCGAGCGCAACCGCTTTTTTCTGCGAGTCCTTCCACTTCTCGAGCGACTCCTGCAGCCGCGCGATCTCGCCAGTCTGATTCGCGAGTCGTTCGTTGAGTTTGGCGATGTCCGCTTCCGCGGTCTTCTGCTTGTCCTCGCCAGCCTTCACTTCCTTCTCGAGCTTCTCCGTGAGCGTCTTGATCTTCTCTTCAAATTCGACCTTCTCCGCCTGCAGCGCCGCGCGCTCGGTCTCGGCGGTGCGCAGTTGTAGCATCGTCGCCCGCAAACCCTCGCGCAGCTTGGCTTCGGCAGGATTCGGGGCTTCGGCGGCGAGCCCGGGAGCGGCCAGAAGAGCAGTGACAAACAGAGCGGTCAGGATGCGGGACATTGCTTAAAACTTGGCGCTGAGGTCGAGGAGGATGACGTCGTTCTTCGCCGGCGGGCCGGCGATGCTGTCCGCGCTGAACCAGCGCATGCCGAGCGTGACGTTCTTGGAGATCGCCACGGCGCCGGAGAGCGTGAAGCCTTTCACATTCGTGCCGCCGAGACCGAAGTCGGAGTCGTTGAAGCCATCGATCACGGCGTCGGACTCGACGTGCCGATAGTTGAAGCCGAGGCCCCAGTTGCCGCGCTCAATGAGTTCGGCAGTGCCGACATTCAGCCCGGCGATCCACGCGATGTCGCCGCCGTCGAAGGCGCCCGCACTATTGATTCCGCCCGCAGGGCCGCGGTTGTTCACCGCGATCTTGTCGATGTCCCCCTTGTTGAAGGCGAGGTTCTTGATCCATTCGCCGAAGAGCGTCACGCGCACGGGCTCGAAGCCGTCGTAGGTCAGCTTGCCAGTGACCGCAAGATTCTCGAAGGGCGTGGCGAGACCGAAGTATTGATACTGATTGATCGTCCCGAAGTTGTTGTTCGCATTGGCGACGATGTTCCGCAGCGGGCGGTAGGTATTGCCCTTTTGCGAGAAGGAGGGGCGGGTGTTGTCGGTGTTGCCGGCGTCCTGGGCGTTGAGTGGCGTGTAAGGATCCGAGAGCCGGCCTTCGACATTCTCGAAGTAGTAATACGCCACCGCGCCGCGGAAGCTCACGCCCTTGCCCACCTTCACGTCCGCGCCGATCTGACCCCCGTAGAGATACTTGTCGCTGCTCTCAAACTTGTCCGGGCGATTGGACGAGAAGTTGAAGTCGGTATTGAAGACCGGGAAGGCTCCGCCGGCGACAAACGGCGTGACTCCTTTCGCGACCTCGTAGCGCGCCGTAAGCGCCAAGCCGTCAAAGCCCACGTCGTCGTCCCAGATGATGTCGGTGGAGAAAAACGGATTGTCGAAACGGCCGGCGGAGACGGTGAGATTCTGGTTGGGCTGTCCGCCCGCTTCGTAACGGATGAAGCCGCGGTCGAGCCAGATGGCGTATTTGCTGAAGTTGCCGCCCTGCGCCTGATTCGCGAGGCCGAGGCTTTGGTTCGTGGTGACGGGCGAGTTATTTTCGCCGGTGGCGATGCGCATGCCGACGGTGAAGCCGTCCGTGAGATCGACCGCGACGCCGAGCCGCGCCCGCAGGCGAATGCGCTGCCGATCCTGATCCACATTGATCTGCGGCGAAAAGACCGTGCCGCTCACGTCGAAAGGCGAGCCGGTGTTGATCGCGTTGAAGTTCGGGAAGGAGCCGGTGTTGTCGTTGCCGCCGGGGAAGTAGTCGCCCTCGGCGCGCACGCGGATGTCGCCGAAGAATCGGAAGCGTTGTGCCCACTCGGGGAGGTTTCCGGCGACCTTGGCAATCTTGTCGTCACTCGCGTGGGCGAGCGCGTCCTGCTTCAATTCCTCGCGGACCTGCGCC
>JANPIS010000029.1:0-2800 GCA_031425095.1 Chthoniobacteraceae bacterium | reverse complement strand
GTCTCAAAGCCCGACGCCGTGATCGACACCTGCACGGTCCGCGACTCGGCCCGGCTGCCTTTCAGATCAAAGGCCACGAGCTTCGTGGCGAGCAGATCGCCCGCGCGCGCCCCTTGCTCAAAGAGATCCCAGCGCCGCTCGACCGTCGCTTGCGGTCCCGGCTCCGTGGCGAGCACCGTCTCCTGCCACGGGCCGTCGTTCACTTTCACGAGCTGCACCACCCGCGCGAGTGCCTGATCGTCGCTCGCCGTCCCGCGCAGATCGACAATCTCGTTGGCGGGCAGGATGAGATCCTGTGCGGGCTCATCGATCTTCACTTCCGGCACGAGATCCGGCTCCGCGCGCAGTTCGTACTCGGGACTGAATTTGTTCTCGAAACCCGAATCGGCGCTGACCAGATGCTCGCGAGACACACCCGACGCCGTGAGTGGCACCTTCGCCGTGAGATGCTCGCCCTCGGGCGTGAGCGGCAAGGTCTGCATGGCCGTCTTCCCCTGCTCCAATCGCAGCTCGGCGCTCTTCACCTTTTGATTCACCGCGAGGCGCAGCTCGACGGTGCTCCCCTCGATCGCCGCGAGATCGCCGTGCTCCTCGACGACGCGCTTCACCGCAGCCTTCGTATAGGACGGAAAGGTGTAGCTCTTTTCAAACTGCACGACGGCCGGGCGGGCCACGGAGCGCAGTTCATATTTCTTCGTCAGCGCGTCACCGGCACGCACGCGATACTGCACGTCCTCCCGCGCGACCTGGATCGTCGAAGTGAATCGATCATCGCCGGCCGGAGTCATCTGAATCAGCTCGCGTCCGCCGCTCGCGGTGAACGTTTCGAGGAACGCCTTGCTCGCGCGGCGCCCGCTCAGCCGGATGATCAGCGGCTCGGTGTCACCTTGTGCGACCACGCGGTCCGCGGGGTTCGGCGCGATGATCTCCACCTTCACCGCCGAGACGCGTGCGAAGTTCGCCATCGGCAAGAGCGCGCGCATCAGCAGCGTGCCGAGCTGTGCGCCGGTCGCGACGAATCCCACGATCAGCGCCAGCACGATCGCCGCGGCGACGGCGAGCCAGTTGCGCAGGAGCTTCACGGGCAGGAGTTGCTCCACGTCGAGCTTCTCGATTCGCGCCGCGACATCGCTCTGGAGCAGCTCGCGGAATTGCTGCGAATCGAGCACCTCGCCGTCCTTCCCGTCCCCGAGTTCCACCGCGGAGAGCAGATCCTCGCGCAGCTTCGGCTCCGCATGCTCGATCAGCCGCGCCAGCCGCTTCGGACCCGGCGCATGCGCGAGCAGCCGCAGACACGAGCGCCACTCGGTGATGATCACGGCCAGATAAGCCGCGCCGCTCAGCGCCCAGCGCACCCCATCGGGCAGCACAAACAGCCAGTCCACGAGAGCCACGAGCATCATCGTCGCCAGGAGCATCGCCACCCCGCCCGCAATGCCGCGGATGATGATCAGCTTCCGCCGACGCTGCGCGAAGGCGGCAAGTTTCGCGGCGATGTGAGGGGCGAGTTGAGTGCTCACTGGCGAGTGGGGCTGGCGCGGCGTTTCGGCGGGAGTTCGCGCACAAATGCCCAGGAAACCTCCGCGGTCTGGCCGTTGCCGTAATGGACGAAGAAGCCGCTGCGTGTTTCCGTCTCGATTTCCACCGACACCGGCACGGCCCTTCCCGCAATGGCATTGGCTTTCCGTACGGTCTTATGCGGTTCGAGAAAGGAGAGGCCGTCCTCAAACTCAACCTCGAAGGCATTCTCCCACTGGTGATAGCTCACGTTGCGGATTCGGGAGAACTTTGCCGTCCCGAACGGCACCTTGAGTGGATTGAGTGTCTTCATAGGCGGCCCTCTTTCTGAAGCTGGCCAAGGATTTGTATCACCTTCGCAGGTGGCGTCCAAGGATCGAGGGGCTGGCCATCGGGCACAGTGACCCGGCCGAGCAGCATGCCCTTAGAGTCGAAGACATGGACGTGCCGCGGTGAATGATCGCCGATCCACCAGAGAAATAGATAACCGCCGCGACGCACTTTACCCATGGATCTCTCCGGTTCGCATCGTCACAGCATCCCGACCCGCTTCCGGATGATCCACTCCACCGTCAGCAGCAGGATCACCGGGATGAACCACCAGTAGCTCTGCCAGAGGACGGTGTAGCTTTCGATCACTTTGCCCTGGCTCATCGGTGCGAGGAGGTCCGTGAGGCGGCTGATCTGCTCTTCGCGCAAGTATTCGCCGCCGCCCTGCACGGCCATCTGCCGGAGGAGATCTTCGTTCACGCTCAGTTGCGTGAGTTCGCCGGTCTCGCGCGCTTCGACTTTGAATTCGGTCCGCGCCTTGAGTTCGCTCGCCGGGATCGCGACGGACTCGATGCCCACTTCGTGCTTCCCGGGCTCGAGGGAGGCCGTCTTGCCGCGGAAGAGTCCGCCGGCGTTGTCGTCGGCAAGCAGGCGGATGGTCGCGGCGCGCTGGCCGTCGCGATAGAGCACGGCGTCCACGGTGGCGTTCGTGACCGGGCGCCCCTCGCCATCGCGCAGCCGCACGCGGATGTCCGCGCTGTCGCCGGGACGATAGGTGATGTTACCGGCGTCGAGAGAGACGAACTTGTCGCGCACGGCGAAGGGCAGCTCGGCGACCCAGTTCGCGATCTGGTTCCAGTAGCGGACGTGATGCTGGTCGGCCACTTCGTAGCGCCAGCGCCAGGATTCATCGAAGGACTGGTAGAGCACCTTGCCGGCACCGAAGGGCCGCAGGACGACGCCCGCGTGCTTTTGCCCGGTGCCTTCGATCTCCAGAAACGTCTCGGCGCCC
>JANPIS010000028.1:0-26286 GCA_031425095.1 Chthoniobacteraceae bacterium | reverse complement strand
CGGGCGGCCTCGCCCGCATCTGAGAAGCTCACTGCAAAGTTGCGGACGAGGCCGCCCGCGCTCCGGGAGTTCGTTCAAGAGCCAAGGTTGAGAGTTTCCGCGTGCGCGTTTTCGGGGCCGCCGCGGCAGGTGCCTTCGACGTTCACGCCGACCTTGAGATCGTCCCACGATGCCGGCTTCTCGCCGCGCTTCAGCTTCACGGAGTCGGCAATGTGCAGCTTGTGGGAGCCGAGCGATTGATCGTTGATCATGATGGTCTTTGCATCGCGATCGACGGAGGTGACCTGACCTTTGAATGGTCGCTGCGTCAACGCAGCGGGTTTCTGCTCCTTTACGTCGTCGCTGGCTTTGGCGGGCTCGCCGCGCTCGGCGGCGTTGGGCATCCGCAGAGGTTCGGCAGCGCGCGCCGCCGGATTTTTTACGGCATCGCCAGTCTTGGCAGGACTCGAACTTTGCGCGAACGCGGCTGTTGGGAGGGCGAAAATTACGATGAAGCCACAATGTGCGTAGTGCATTTTCATAGCCCGACATTCGCAATCTCCCGAACGCATGGCTGTCGGAGCCGCCCCGGACGCGCGCATCAGGGCACGCCCCGATTGCGAATTCTCGACACGACCGGCACATAGATTCTACGCGATGTCTGGGTCTTTTAGCTGTCCAGGGGTGGACATACCCGAAAGGCCGCAGTCAGGGGTGGCTGCGGCCTTTCATTTTCCCGAGGCGCGCTGGAACCGCTGCTCCGGTCGTGAAAAATTGCCCCGTGGTCTCGGGCCACCGTGCAGTGTCGCGGAATTGCACGGCGTCGTCGCGCCTGGCGACGCAAAACGCGGATGTCCGCGCGGGGCTCCAGAGTAAAGCCCGCCTGGCACGCGTTAAGATGCAAAGGGGAGTCATGAACAAGCCTCTGAAATCCTCCCATCGTTCCACACTTACCCTCGGCGATCTCATCCTGGCCGTCTCCTCCGTGAGCCGCAACAGTCTCGAAGCCGCGCTCGCCGTAACCGACCTCTTCCAGACTCGCCGCATCCTCCTCGGCGATCAACGGCGCGCGCGTCGCCGGCATTGAAGTCGCGAAATCAAGCCGTCGGGAGCCGCAGCCTCGTCACGAGTTCTCCGGCTGAGGAAAACTCTCGCGTTAGCTGTACGCCATTTGCCTCCGCGAGCCGGCGCGCAGTCCAGAGACCGAGGCCGTATGCACTGCGACGAGTGGAGGCGAAGGGCGCTTCGCCCCACACCGCTGGATCAAGGGGCGCGCTCTTCGGCTCGATCAGTTCGATCACCACGTCGTTCCCCTCGCGGCGCGCAAAAACGCGCACCGAACCGCTCGCTGGAAAAGCGGCCGCATTCCCGAGCAGCTCGCGAAAAATTTCCGCCATCATCATTCCATCGACCTCGACGACGGCGTCTCCCACCTCTTCGCGCAACCCGATCTCCACCGGCATCGGGAGACCGGCATTCTGCTCGCGAAGGATTGCGATTAACTCCCGAGCCGCAAGCGGAGCGCGGTGCGGTCGTGGCTCGTGGAAGCGCCCGCCCAGAGCCCGGAGCTGCTCGGCGAGACCGCGAATCTGTTGCCGGATGCGCTGCACACTTTCCCGGGCGTCCGCAGCCGTTTCGAGTTCGAGCAGGTAGGCCGCTTCGAGATCGAGCCCATTCAAGCCATTGCGCAGATCATGCGTGAACTGGCGCACGAACGTCGCCACCCGCTCGACGGGGATTTCAGGATCGGAAGACATACCGGAGATACGGTCGCGCACGGGCAGATGGATGGATGGAAAACTGTCGCCGGACGACAACAGTGTTGTCGGATAAGGCGACGCATTTTCCCCCGCCCCGCCCGGCGCTCCAGAGTAAATCGCCCGTGGCACGCGCAAGGCAAAGGCATGGAGGCGCAACCACCACCACCACCACTAACGCCATGCTCTACTCCTTCGATCATCAGCAAATCAAAGCCGTCGCCCACACCTCCGATCCACTTGCGCCGGGCGAAGCCACCGACGAACAACTCATGCAGCAAATCCAATGTGGCGATGAAGACGCTCTCGCCACGCTCCAACGCCGTCACGCACCGCTCCTGCGCACGATCATCGGCCGCATGGTGAACAACGACTCCGACGTGGACGATCTCGTGCAGGAAGTCCTGCTCAGCTTGTGGCAGCACGCCGCCAGTTACGATGCGGAGAAAGGTAAGGCCCTCGGCTGGATTGTGACTCTCGCGCGTCGTCGCACCATTGACCGCATCCGCCGCAAGAGCGCCTACAGCCGTGCGCGCGATCGCTATCGCGACGAAGCCGTGACCGATCATTCCGGCCTGCAGACCGGCGCCGATGAGGAAGTCGCCCAGAGCGACACCGCGCACGCCGTCGCGCACCTCATCGAACAGCTCCCCGCTGCGCAGCGCGAGGCCATTCGGCTGACCTACTACGGCGGCCTGTCGCAACGGCAAATCGCTGCGACGACCGGCATTCCGCTGGGCACGATCAAGACGCGCCTCGAACTCGCGATGCGCAAGCTGCGCTCTGCCGCGCTGGCCTTCGGCGAACTCCACGAGCCGGTCCACGGGTAGTGCATCCCTCGCACCCTCGCCACCGTCGCCGTCATCACGCGCGTGGCTACACCGACAGGCCGAACTGCTTGATCTTCGCGTAGATCGTCGCGCGGTGAATGCCGAGATGGCGGGCAGCTTCGGCTTTGTTGCCGTTTGCGCGGCGCAGGGCTTCGAGCAGGGCTGCCCGTTCGGCGTCGTGGAAGGAGACGGGCGCGGTGCTCCGCGCCACGGTGGAGCGGGCGAGATCGGGCGTTTGGATTTCGCGCGGGAGATGGCGGGCGAGTAACGCGGGGCCGTCGCACAGGACGAGCGCGTGCTCGATGGCGTTTTGTAACTCACGCACGTTGCCGGGCCAGGGATAGGCGCGAAGGAGTTCGAGCACTTCGGCTTCGAGCGTCGGGACGGGGCGAGTCAGTTGTTGCGCGAATTGACGGAGGAAAGTGTCGATCAACTTGGGCAAATCTTCGCGCCGCTCGCGCAGCGGGGGGATTTCGACCTCGAAGGTTTTCAAGCGGAAGTACAAGTCCTGGCGCAGGCGGCCTTCCTGCACCGCCTCGGCGGGCGGGCGATTGCACGCGGCGATGAGGCGAAAATCGACGGCACGATTTTTCGTGGTGCCGAGCGGGCGGTATTCGCGCTCCTGCAGGACGCGCAGGAAGCGCGTCTGCAACTCGACGGGCATCTCGGTGATCTCGTCGAGGAACAGCGTGCCGCCGTTGGCTTCAGCGAGCATTCCGGGAAAGGCGTTCACGGCGCCGGTGAAAGCACCCTTCGCATAACCGAAGAGCTCGGCCTCGATCATATTCGCGGGAAAGGCTGAGCAGTTGAGCTTTACCATCGTCGCACTGGTCCTGGCGCTCCGGCCATGCACGGTGCGGGCGAAGACTTCCTTGCCCACACCGCTCTCGCCGGTGAGCAGGACGTTGGCTTCGGTGGGCGCGACGCGGGCGAGGAGCTGTTCGACCTCGCGCATCCGGCGGCTGATCGCCACCGGCGCGAGCTGCTCCTCGGCGGCGCGCAGCTTCACCTGGAGCTGCTCTTTTTCCCGCTGCAATGTCACGGTTTGCTCGACGAGCGCCTGCTGCTCCAGCGCGCGCCGGCAGAGCGCGATGAGTTCCTCGACGGCATACGGCTTCGGCAGAAAATGAAACGCGCCGAGCTTGATCGACTCGATGGCATTCGCGAGGGAGTCGTGCGCGGTGAGGACCATCACCGGCAACGCGGGATGCGCGGCTTTGATTTCCTTGAGCACTTCGAGCCCGTCGGCATCGGGCAGACCAAGATCGAGCAGCACCAGGTGCGGACGCACCTCGACAATCTTGCGCTGGCCCTGCGCGGCATTCGGCGCGCACTCGACGACGAATCCATTGCGCCCGAGCACCGCGGTGAGCGTGGCCTGGATGGTGCGCTCATCGTCAATGACGAGGATCTTGTGCGGAGAGTTGCTCATCGTCAGAGGCGGAGGGTCGCCATCGTCGCGGGAAGTTGCCAGCAACAATCCGCGCACCCGTCTTCCAAACGAAAACGGCGCGAACCCTCACTGGAGTTCGCGCCGCTCGTTGGCAGGGAGCTGGGATGAAGATCAGAGGCCCGCGAGTTCGTCGCGGATTTCCTCCTTGGTGCGCCCGAGTTTCTTTTGCAGGCGGCCGAGGAGTTCGTCGTCCTTGCCTTCGGCGAAGGTGAGATCGTCGTCGGTCAGGTCGGCGTATTTCTGCTTCAGCTTGCCTTTGATTTCGTTCCAGTTGCCTTTGAGTTCGAGTTTAGTAATAGCATTTTCTGGATCGCGGATCGGCGATGGGATGGATGGGTGGTGACGGGAAAAATGACTCGCCTTTCCACCCGGCCAGAATGCCGGCGACCTGCGTTTGGTGCGGCAAATGAGCGTCCTCAATGCCTCCTGCCAAATCGAACTCACCGCACCGGCGCCCGTGCCCGTCGTCCTCATGCTGCGTCCGCGCAGCGGGCCGGCGCAATGGGTGAGTCGCGAGGAATATTCCATCACGCCACGGACGCAGGTCGTCGAGTACACCGACGGCTTTGCCAATCTCTGTCAGCGCACGGTGCTCCCCGCCGGGCACACGCGGCTCTGTGCGAATTGCACGGTGGACACATCGGAATTTGTAGATGTCGATGAGACCGCGGGTTTCGTGCCGCCAGCGCTGGTGCCCGACAACGCGCTGCACTTCATCCTGCCGAGTCGCTATTGCCCTTCGGATGTATTGAGCCAGCTCGCCACCGAGATCGTCGCGGGCGTGGCGCCGGGGTATCCGCAAGCGGAGGCGATTCGGCGGTGGACCAATACGAACATCGAGTATCGCTACGGCACGAGCACGCCCGCGACCACGGCCAGTGACACGGCGCGCGACCGTGTCGGAGTGTGCCGCGCCTTTGCGCATCTCGGCACCGCGCTCTGCCGCGCGCTGAACATTCCGGCGCGCATGGTCGTGGGCTACACGCTGAATCTCAAAGTGCCGGACATTCACGCGTGGTGGGAAGCGTATGTCGGCGGGCGCTGGTTCACCTTCGATGGTACGCATACATACACCGCCGGCAATCGCATCGTCATCGCCTACGGGCGCGACGCGACGGACGTGGCTTTCGTCACGCAATTCGGCGCGCTCACGCTCGACAGCCTGAAAGTCGTGGTGGAGCAGGTGGCTTGAGCGCACGCGAAGTTCTCACCCGCGGCGTCTCCCATGCACGATCCCGCGCTCTGGTACTTCCTCATCGGTGCGCTGCTCCTCGCGGTGCTCCTCGGCAATTCGCTGCTCCAGCGTCTGCCGCTCACGCCGGCGATGCTCTATCTCGGCGTCGGTGTGGTCCTGGGGCCGGCGGTGCTCGACTGGCTGCGCCTCGACGCGCACACCGATGCCGCGCTCCTCGAACGCGCGGCGGAGATCGCGGTGCTCGTCTCGCTTTTCACCTCGGGCCTGAAGCTGCGCGTGCCGCTCTCGGACTCGCGCTGGCGGCTGCCACTGCTGCTCGCGACCGTCTCGATGGCCATCACCGTGGGCCTCATTGCCGTCGCCGCGATGACGCTGCTGCACATGAGCCTCGGCGCCGCGATCCTGCTCGGCGCCATCCTGGCACCGACCGATCCCGTGCTCGCCTCGGGCGTGCAAGTGCGGGAGGCCCACGATCGCGACCGGCTGCGCTTCGCCCTCACCGGCGAGGCCGGCATGAACGATGGCACCGCGTTCCCCTTCGTGATGCTCGGGCTCGGGCTGCTCGGCGCGGGCGAATATCACGGCCTCGCGCACTGGTTCGCCTTCGAGGGGCTGTGGAAAACTTTCGCCGGACTGCTCACGGGCGCGCTCTGCGGATCGTTCGTCACGCGGCTCGTGCTGCGGCTGCGCACCGAACATCGGCAGGCCGTGGGGCTCGACAATTTCCTCGCCCTCGGCCTCATCGCGCTCTCCTACGGCCTCGCGGAACTCGTGCATGGCTGGGGTTTCCTCGCCGTCTTCGCCGCGGGCGTCGCGCTGCGGGCCACGGAACGCCGCAGCAGCGGCCTGCTCCCGATGGAGAAAGTGCGCGCCGCCGAAGAGGCGAGCGCACGCGTGGCGGCGACCGATCCGCACGCCGCGCCCGCCCACATGGCCGGCGCCGTCCTGAGCTTCAACGAGCAGCTCGACCGCATCTGCGAACTCACCCTCGTGCTGCTGGTCGGCGCGATGTTGAGTTCACATCTGCATCCGGCGGCGCTGTGGTTTGCACCGCTGCTCTTCTTCGTTATCCGTCCCTTCGCCATCGCGCCGAGTGTGCGGCGCAGTCTGCCGTTCGCCGAAGCCGCGCTCATCGGCTGGTTCGGCATCCGCGGTATTGGCTCGCTCTACTATCTGGCCTTTGCGCTCACGCATGGGCTCGGGGGGAAGGAGGCCACCGTGATCGCCTCGCTCACCATCACTACCGTCGCGATCTCCATCGTCGCGCACGGCGTCTCCGTGGATGCATTGATGCTCCGCCGCGCGCGAGCCAGGGCTGGTGCGCGCTGAGCGATCGGCGGCGGCGTGCATACGACCGATCGCCGGTCGCGCCGCGATCAAAGGCCGAAGATGAAAGGCCACCCACTCCCCGCGCGTCCGCCCGGTCTGTTCGCGCACGGCGCCGCCTTCCTCGCGGCAACCGCGCGTTATGCCCGGGCGCGGTTCACGCTCGCTGGCGTCGAGCTGCGCGAAGCTGGCGGGCGCTACGGCCTCGCCGTGGCGCTGGTGCTCGGCGCGCTCTTCGTCGCGGTGCTCGGTTACGTCTTCCTCGTCATCACCGTGGTCTTCGCCATCGCTGCCGCCTTCTCCGCGGATCACGCGTGGCTCTGGGTCATGGCTGCCGCCGCGCTGCTTCATCTCGCCGGTGCCGCCGCGCTTGCCTGGTTCGCTTGGACCCGCCTGCAGGCGGGCGCTTTCCCCGCCACCCTCGCCGAATTCCGAAAGGACCAACAATGGCTTACCCTTCTCGCAAAGAAGCCCTGATCGCCGACCTCGCCGCCTCGCGCACCGAATTGGTCGGCTACGGCCAGGCGCTCACGCACGACCTCGACTTCGGCGCGCGCGTGCAGCGCGGTGTGCGGGCGAATCCCGCGGGCTGGTTTGGTGGCGCCGCGTTGCTCGGGCTATTGCTCTCAAAGCTCCCGCCGCTGCGGCGCAAGGTGGAAGTGAAACCGTCGCTTTTCCACCGCAGCCCGGCGAAGGAGGCGGGCAAGGCCGCGTTCGCGGTGACGCTCATCAAGTTTGCCCTCGATCTGGCGAAGCCAATGCTCATGGCGTGGGTGAAACGCAAAGTGGTCCCGAGCTTTAGCTCGCAAGACATCCCTCGGGAGAAGGGCCGCTGAATTATTCCACGCGCCGGGCGAGCTAAAGCTCTGAACTACTTTGCGCGACGCGCTCGACGATTTCGCGCAGACGCTCGGCAGCTACGGGCTTCACGATGTGCTCGGTGAAGCCGGCTGCTTCCGTGCGGGCGAGATCCGCGTCCATGCCGTAGCCGCTCATGGCCACGGCGGGAATCTGCGACCGCTCCCGCAGCGCCGTGGCCACTTCGTGGCCAGTACCATCGGGCAAACCAATGTCGCTTAGCAGGAGATCGAATGTCTCGGTAGTGAGGATTGCGCGCGCTTCGCCCACGCTGCCGGCGGTGGTCACGGCATGGCCCCAGCGTCCGAGCAGGCGCTGGAGCACGTTGCGCGTGTCGTCGTGATCCTCGACGAGCAGGATGCGCAGCGCGCGCGGCGCGGCAGGCGCGGGCGGGGTGGCTGGCGCGCGCGGATCGGGCATGATGCCGGTGAAGACGGGGAGCGTGACGGCGAAGGTGGCGCCCCGGTCCTGTCCGGAGCTCGTCGCCGAGATGCGTCCCTCGTGCGCTTCGACGAGACTCTTCGCGACGTTGAGCCCGAGACCCAGGCCGCCGAAACGGCGCGTGGTCCCGTCGCCGCCCTGGCGGAAGGCGTCGAAGATGTGCGGCAGCACTTCCGGCGCGATGCCGATGCCCGTATCGGCGACTTCCACGCGCAGCTCACTGCCGAGTTTCTCCGTGCGCACCGTCACGCGGCCCCCGGCGGGCGTGAATTTCGCGGCATTGGTCAGCAGATTGACGAAGACCTGCGCCAGCCGCGCGGAGTCGCCGCGCACCAGCGCCTCGGGCGCCGCAAACTCCGTGGTGAAGACGATGTTTTTCTCCCGCAGCATCGGCTCCGCGATGGTGAGCGCGTCGCGCAAGGTGGTGTGCAAATCGACGGGCGCGGATGCGATGCGCAGCTTCCCACGGCTGATGCGAGTGAGATCGAGCAGGTCATCGACCAATCGCGCTTCGAGTTCGATATTGCGTCGGATGATGCCCAGCGCTTCGCGCCACTCCGCGGGATCGTCCGGCGGCGCGCTCGCGAGATCGGAGGCGAGCGCCAGCACGGGTGTCAGCGGCGTGCGCAGTTCGTGGCTGAGCACGGCGAGGAAATCGTCTTTCGCCGCATTCGCTTTCTCGGCGGCGGCCTTCGCTTCGGCGAGCTCGCGCACCAGCGTGGCGAGATCCTGCGAACGTGGATCGGCGGTGCGCGCGGGATCGGTGAGCTCGCCGTAGGCGCGCTCGAGCGTGTCCTCCCGCTCGGTCAAAAGTCGCGCGCTCTGCACGAGGGCGATGACCCGTGGCACAAGCGCCGGCAGCGCGATCGCAGTAGTGACCGACGCGATGGCCGTGACCAGCTTCACCCAGCCCGACATCCAGTAGCGAGGCTGTGCGGCATTGAGCGTCCACAACTCCATGAAATGCGTCGCCCCGCACGCGACGATGAAAATCGCAAAGGCGACCATCATCCAGTGAAACGGCAGCTCCCGCCGCGCGTGCAGCACGAGCCAAAGCAAGGTGCCGGAGATCGCCACATACGCCGCGCCGATGAGGAAATCCGAGCCGCCGTGCAGAATCATCAGCGAGCGGTTGAAGAGATAGCAGTGCGAGTGCGGCATGAACATCTCCCCGCCCATGCCCGCGGAGAGCACGAGCCCCGCAACGATCAGCGCGAACGAGATGCCAATGAGCGCGACGGGCTGGAGGAGGGAGCGATTCATGCCGTTGCTTTGCCAGCTAACTCACCCGTCGCAAAAGCCGAAACGAACGCTCGGGCAGCGGAAGCTTTTCCCCAAGCCCGTGCTCGGGTAGCGGATCGGGGAAGCCGCGCTCGTCCGCGGTGTCGAGCACGGTGGCCCAGCGCTGCGCGGCCGATGCGGGCAGGGTGAAGTCGATCGGCTCGTGCGACGCATTGAGGAGCAGGAGGAAGGTGTCGTCGTGGACGGGCCGTCCGTGCCAGTCGCGCACGTCGATGGCGTCGCCGCAGAGCAAGACACCCAGGGTCTTCACGAAGTGCGTGCCCCATTCGTCGTCGCCCATCTCCTCGCCAGCGGGATTCAGCCACATGATGTCCTTCACACCCGCGCCGCGCACTTGCCGACCCTGGAAGAATTTCGGGCGGCGAAAGATCGGATGTTCGCGGCGCAGCGCGATGAGCCGCGCGGTGAAGTCCGTCTGCGCGTCCTCCTCCGGCGTGCGCTCCCACGCAAACCAACTGATCTCGTTGTCCTGGCAATACGCGTTGTTGTTGCCCTGCTGGGTGCGTCCGTACTCGTCGCCGCCGCAGAGCATCGGCACGCCTTGGGAAAGGAAGAGCGTGGCGAGGAAGTTGCGCTTCTGCCGGCGACGCAGCGCGTTCACCGCCGCGTCGTCGGTCGGACCTTCGGCGCCGCAGTTCCACGAGAGGCTGTGGCTGTCCCCGTCGTTGTTATTCTCGCCGTTGGCTTCGTTGTGCTTCTCGTTATAACTCACGAGGTCGTGCAGCGTGAAGCCGTCGTGGGCGACGAGGAAATTGATGCTCGCGTAGGGGCGGCGGCCGTCGTCCTGGTAAAGATCGCTCGATCCGGTGAGCCGCGCCGCGAGTTCGCCCACCTGCGAATCCTCGCCCTTCCAGTAAGCCCGCACGCAGTCGCGATACTTCCCGTTCCACTCCGCCCAGCCCACGGGAAAGTTGCCCACCTGATAACCGCCATCGCCCACGTCCCACGGCTCGGCGATCAACTTCACGCGCTGGAGCACGGGGTCTTGATGGATGATGTCGAAGAAGCCGCCGAGCTTATCCACCTCGTGCAGCTCGCGCGCGAGGGTCGAGGCGAGATCGAAGCGGAAGCCATCCACGCGGCACTCGGTGGCAAAGTAACGCAGCGAATCCATGACGAGCTGGAGTACGCGCGGATGCTGCATGTTCAGCGTGTTGCCAGTGCCGGTGTAGTCCATGTAGTGCCGCGGCGAATCCGCAACGCGGCGGTAGTAACTCGCATTGTCGATCCCTTTGAAGCTGAGCGTCGGCCCGAGGTGGTTCCCTTCCGCGGTGTGATTGTACACAACGTCCATGATGACCTCGAGCCCCGCCGCGTGCAGGTTCTTCACCATTTGCTTGAACTCCACCACCTGCTGCCCCACCACGCCCGCTGAAGAGTAGCGCGACTCCGGCGCCAGATAACCGATGGACGAGTAACCCCAGTAGTTCGTCAGCTTGCGCCCTTCGAGGAAGCTGTCGTTCACGAAATGATGCACCGGTAGCACCTCGATCGCGGTGACGCCGAGCCGTTTGAAATACTCGATGGCCTGCGGGGAGCCGAGCCCCGCGTAAGTCCCGCGCAGATTCTCCGGCAGCGCGGACCAGAGCTGCGAAAAACCTTTCACATGCACTTCATACACGACGGTCTCCGCCATCGGGCGATTGATCCGCCGATCGCCCGCCCAATCGAAGGCATCGTCCACCACCACGCAGCGCGGCATGAGCGCGGCGTTGTCGCGGGCGTCCATGTCGAAGTCTTCGTTGCCGCCCATCCGATAACCAAACATCTCCTCCTTCCACTGAAAGCTGCCCGCGATCGCTTTCGCATAGGGATCGAGCAGGAGCTTGTGCGCGTTGAAGCGATGTCCCGCCTCGGGATTCCACGGTCCATGCACGCGGTAGCCATAGAGCGCCCCCGGCTTTGCCTCCGCGAGCCATCCGTGGAAGACGTGATCCGTCCGCTCGCGCAATTGCACCCGCGCGATCTCCCGCTGCGGGTCCGCGGGATCGAAGAGGCATAGCTCCACTTTCTCCGCGTGTTCGGTGAAGAGCGCGAAGTTCGTCCCTTCGCCGTCCCAGGACGCGCCAAGGGGGAAGGGGGAGCCGTGACAGAGCGAATGATGGGTGTGCATCCCCCGCCCTTCGCATCTCGGAGCCGGCCCGGATGGGCGCATCGGCACGCGGCCCAAAATAAATACGCGCACGCCGCGCGTCGCCCGCGTTCACCCGGATGAATCCTCAACTCCATACTCACATGATCAACTGGGCCATCACCTTCCTCGTCATCGCCATCATCGCCGCCGTGCTCGGCTTCGGCGGCATCGCCGGAGCCGCGGTCGAGATCGCGAAGATTCTCTTCTTCGTCTTCCTCGTGCTCTTCATCGTGGCCTTCATCATGGGCCGTCGCACGCCGCCTGCGGCGTAAGCGAGAGTCGCAGAGTGGTCCCGAGCTTTAGCTCGTCAGGACGTCGTGACGGGCTGAAGCCCGGGACTACTCTCCGCGTCGGCGCGCCATCGAAACGCCACCGGAACGTGGCTTGTTTCCACGGGAAGACCGAGGGATCCACCCGCCCATTCGCCCACGATCCCGCGTCCGACTTTCTCCCAAAAATACATGCACACCACCGACTGCCACGACACCTGCCAGCATTGCCACGACGTTTGCCTGCAAGCGATCGCCCATTGTCTCCGCCAGGGCGGAGCCCACGCCGAGGAAGCGCACCTTCGCCTGCTCATGGACTGCGCAGAAATCTGCCAGACCAGCGCGCACTTCCTCCTGCGCGAATCGGAACTCCACGCCGTCACTTGCCGCGCTTGCGGCGAGATCTGCGAGCGTTGTGCCGAGGATTGCGAACGCTTTGGCGCAGACGATGAACAGATGCGCCCCTGTGCGGAGGCGTGCCGCGCTTGCGCCGAAAGCTGCCGCGCCATGTCCGGCCAGCCTGCTCATTCTGACGACGACGGCGCGCACGAGCACGCCTCGACCGCGGAGCGCGACGGCGAGGCGAGCCTCTTCCCCACGAGCGAAGCGATCGCCGCACTCGCGGGCCAGCTCCACGAGGAGGCTGGCTGCCCCGACGACCGCGATCAGGAATTCTGGTACGAAGCCGAGCGACGCCTTCGCGCCCGCACGGGGGAGAGCGACGCGCAGCTCGAATTGCTCGCCGGTCCGCGGAACTGAACGCGGCACCCGCAGCCCCGATCCGTCCGACAGGACTCACCCCGATAGACGAAGCCATTCCGCCTCGCTTGAAATACCCGTCCCCATGAACACCGCCTCTCTCTCTCCGCAGGAACAGGTCCGCACCCTTCTCGATCTCCCGGCGGGCGCCCGGTCTGACGACGTTTTTGAATGTCTCATGGGCTGTCTCACCGATGGGCTCGATTGCCAGTTTGTGAACCCGGCGCGCCTGCCGGGCAAAGCGGCGCGTTACGAAGCCGCGTGGCTTTCGCCCGGCGGCACGCGCTACGAAGGCCGGGGCCGCTCCGGTCGCGAAGCGGCGCTGGCCGCCGCGGTGCGCCTCATTTCCGAAGCGGAGGAAGGGGCATTCCTGCGGCTGTATGGCGAGCCGGAATTGCGATTCCTCAATCCGCGCAAGACCCGGCCTCGCGCGCAGTCCTCGAATGGCCACGCCAGTCCCGTTCGCAGCCATGCTTCACGCCGCGCCGGCTGGCCGGAGTGAGCGAAAAGTGCTCCCGAGTGCGTTCGTCGGCGCGCGATGACGGGCTGAAGCCCACGACGGTTACTTCTGCGCGGTGGCGGGAGCGGAGGATGAGCGCGCACTTTTCCCCAACAACTTTTCGTGGAGCCACCAGCCCACCGCCGCCATACCCACGGTCGCCGCCGCCACGGTCTCCAGGCCGCATTTTTGCGCCAGTGCACCGGCAGCGCTCGGGAGTGCGGCTGCGCCGAGGATCGCGGCGCTCACTTGGAAACCGATGGCGTGTGTGGTGAGCGCGGGGCCGAGGCGTTGCGGCGTGCGCGTCATCAGGGAGGGGAAGATTGAGGCGAGGCCGAGGCCGGTGAGCACGAGCGCGGCGAGCGAGGCGAATGGCGCAGGATTCCACGCGAGCAGCATGGTCCCCGCGAACGCGGCGATGGTGCTGGCGCGCAACACGCGGTTGATCCCGACGCGCTCGACGAAGAACCCGGACAGCACGCGTCCGGCAAAGATGCTGCCCCAGTAAGCCGTGACCCACAGGCCCGCGGTCTCGCGCGAGATGTGCCGCGCTTCGGTGAGCAGCGTGTAGCTCCACTGGCCCGCCGTGGCTTCGAGTCCGGTGTAGAAGAAAAAGAGCACCCCTTGCAGGCGCACCACCGGATGCCGCAACGCGCTGCCGAGGCCGACTACGGCAGGCGGCTCGGCGTCCAGCGCGCCATCCGGCGCGTCCCACTTGCGCCGCGTGATGGCAAAGAGCAGCGCCAGCGCGAGCAGGCCGAGAGCAACGGCGAGATAACCCGCACGCCACGCTCCGCGCTCCGCCACCGCGACCGTCATGACCAGCGGGCCGAGCGTGGCACCGAGCGTGTAACAGGCGTGCAGCCACGTCATGTGCCGCGCGGAGAAATGGTGCGCGACGAAATGATTTAGCCCCGCGTCGATCGCCCCCGACCCGAGCCCATGAAGCACCGAGCACAGCGCAAATGCGGCCCATACCGGCGCGAGCGCGTAGCCAAATCCGCTGAGCGCAACGAGGCCGCTGCTCACCGCGAGCAACGAGCCGATGCCGAACACTCCGAGCAAGCGTCCCGTGAAGAAGCTGGAGAGAAAGTAACTGAGCCCCACGCCGAAGAAGAGCACCGCCACCGCGTTCTGCGGCCTGGCGAAGCCATCGCGCACGGAGGGCCAGGCGACGCCGATCAAAGTATCCGGCAACCCGAGGCTGATAAAGCCGAGGTAAGCGATGACGAGCAGCGCCGGGCGGGATTGGTGCGAGCGTTCGATCAAGCAGAGTAGTCCTGGGCTTTAGCCCGTCACACCGCCGCAACGGGACTACTTTTTCTTTCGCGTAATGCGCCACGTCGTCGTGAGCGGTTCGGCGACCATGTCGGCGCCGGGCCAGAGTCGCGTCGCGCCGCGGAAGGCGTCCTGATTGTCGCCGCGCTCGACGCCCTGCGGCAGGGGATCGAGATGGCGCGCATTGCCGCCGCCGAGGGCGATGTGGTCGGGCCAGAAAACATCGCGCAGAAGAGCCAGCGCGCGCTCCACACTGCGCTGCCAGCGCTTCTTCCCGCCGGTGCTGAGCGCCTCTTTGCTCAGGCGATCCATAAAGCCTTCGCCTTTGGAGAGCCGCATGATGCCGATCTCCAGAGGAATGATTGTGTCATCCGCGACGAGCGCCGCGCCGACGCTGGTGCCGAGGCCCACGAAAAGCATCCGCCCGCTCTCGTAACGCGCGAGCGCCTGCATCGCGGCGTCGTTGATGATGCGCACGGGGCGCTTCAGCGCCTTGTCGAAATCGTAATCCATCCAGCCGCCGGAGAGGTTGAGCGGATTGCGCGCGATGCGCCCTTCGCGCACGAGTCCGGGAAAGCCGAGTGAGACCGCCTCGTATTCCCAATCTTCCGTCGCGGCGAGCACACCCTTGACCATCTTCGCCGCAGTGAGTCCGCGCCCCGAGGGAAACTTACGGAATCCCTCATGGCCGGAAGCCATCATCTTCACGCTGGTGCCGCCGACGTCGATCATCAGGACTTTCATCGCTTCACCTCCACGGCGGCGAGCATGTGGCCGATGAGTTCCGCGACGCCATCGCCGTGATCGCCTTTGGTCACATACGCCGCCTTGGCTTGCAACGCGGGCAAGGCATTCGAGATGGCCACGGGATAGCCTCAGATTTCGAGGAAGGCGTGATCGTATTCCGCATCGCCGATCCCGGCGACTTCCTTCGCTTGCAGCCCGAGCCGCTCCAGCGCGGCCTTCAGTCCGGTGGCTTTGTTCACGCCGCTCGGCAGCACCATCACGGCGCCCTTGTTGAAGATGACCTGGAGCTCGAGCCCGAGATCCTTGATTGCTTCGAGCACGACTTTCTCATGCGGCTCCCACGTCGCGGCGATGACCTTGCCGAGCTGGAGCGGCAGCCCGCGCTCGTGCAGGCGTGCAATAAAGGCCGTGGGCGGTGGCTCGGCGAGTGGCACCGTCTTTCCCGTCGCCGGCTCGAAGAGCACCGCGCCATTCTCCATTACCGCGAGATCGAACCAACCAAGCTCCGGAAAGATCGACGCGAGTTCATTCAGCTCGCGCCCTGTGACGAGGATGAGGCGAAAGCCGGCCTCCTTGAGCCGCTGCACGGCCTCCAGGGTGGATGAGCTGACGGTGCCATTGTGCGCGAGCGTGCCATCGAAGTCGGTGGCAAGGCCGCACAGGCGCGGAACGGAAAGAGTCGGATTCATGTGAGCGGACTAAGTCGGATCGTCCGTCTGGTAAGCAGGCGGTCCATACACCGTGAAGGCGAACACCCGCTCCCCGCCTTCATTGTGGAAACGATGTCCGACCGCCGCGGGCACGATCACACACTGTCCGCGCTGGAGCGTCGCGCGTTCCTCGCCGACTTCCGCGACCAATTCGCCTTCGAGCACGAGCACGACTTGATCGCTGTGCGGATGAAACTCCGCCTTGTCCGATGTAGCCGCGCCGGGCGCGAGCTGCATCGTGGCCGTCTGGGTGCGGCCTGTCGTTTCGAGCAGATGAAACTCCTCCGCGGATTCGTGAATGTTGACGATGTTCATCGAGCGGAGCGCAGGGGTAGTGGGTTGGTCATGACGCCGGTATTTCGCAACCGGCCGCGCGCCTGCGCGCATCGAAACTCATGCAGGCAGGCAAGGCCGAATTTCCTTCCTGCGACGAACCTGAGTGCATGAAAAATCCCCGACCGAAGACGCGTTCTGAAGCAGCAGCCCCGCAAGCGACCCGGCATCTTACCCCGGGCCAAAAGCGCGCCCTCGACCACCAAGCCGACGCGGAGCACGCGGACGGCACCGAGCGTGAGACGCTGACGCGCAAAATGAAGCAGGCCGGAGAGGACGACGCGCAGAGTGAGACTTGAGCTACTCCGTTTCCTCCGCCACCACGCGCGTGTCGTGATCCGCTTCCTCCAACCCATCGCGGATGAGTTGTTCGGCGACGGGTGTTTCGTCTTCCAAAGGCACAGGGTCCACACGGTGGCCGGACTGCGTCACGGGATCGTCCCATGCAGTGATCTCCGCCAGGGCTGGGTCGCTCGTCTCGGCCGCGGTTGACGGGGGCGCAGCACCGCCAAGTTCGCGGGCCGCGCGGGCTACGTCCGCCTCGGTGAATTCCTCGCGCCCGTCGATCTTCGCGAGTTCCATCGCGCGCCGTTCGACATCGACCTGCGCCGCGGCTCCGAGGCCGGGAAGCCCGGCCTTCAGGCGCACCGGAATTGCTGGTTCGCCGACGTTCACAATTTCCCTCCCGCATCTCTCGCAGCGGCCACTTGCTCCTCGATTTCGTGCCGGTTGAAGATGCCTACGATGCGCATCTCGCGATCGACCACCGGCAGATAATCGAGTCCGCGCTCATCCATCTTCAAGCGCGCCGCGGTGCAGTCCTCGTCTTCGTAACAGAAGACCGTCTCGCGCTTCATGATCTCGCCCACTTTCCACGACTTGGGATCGTGGCCTTCGCCCCCAATTTTCCAGTCGGGATCTTTTTCGTCGATCATGCCTACGAGCTTGCGGCCTTCGGCCACCGGCCACGCACCGGCTTCATTCTCGCGCATTCTCTCGCCCGCGGTTTCCACAGAATCATTGGGATTGAGTGCACCCGACTTCTCAACAGCCAGGTTTTTGAGTGGAACGCGAGGTTGGTCCGAAGCATCGGCGTGAGCGGAACGTTGTGATTTTTTTGCCATGCCGACACTTCGCGGATTGGACTCACGTTGGATGTGCATGGCGTGAACCCGAGCCTCCACTCAGGGAAATGGCGCTGAAAAACTCACGCGCACACAGCAGCCTTCCGTCGATTTCTGCTGCATGACGCTCACGCACTTCAAATCCTTCGCGCTGCTCCCGGTCCGTGCCCCGGTGCGCCGCACGGCGCTGGCCGCCGGAATGGTCGCCGCAATCTTCAGTGGCGGCCTGCCGGGAGTCGGTCCTGATATTGGGATCATCATGGGTCGTTCTGTACATCTGCCCGTCTTCGCCGGGTTCGTCCTGCATCTCGGCCTGGCTGTCGTCTATGGATCGCTCTTCTCACTTGTTTTGTTCCGTTCGCGCGATTGGTGGACGATCCTGGGCGCGCTCGTCACGGCGCTCGTGCTCTACGGGGCGAACGTTGCGCTCTTCGAGTGGCCTGCCCACGCTTTCTCCGAAGGAGAAATGGAGCCGCTGCTCGCGCACCTCGTCTTCGGTGCCGCCTTCACTGTGTTTTTCAAGCTGGCGGAGATCGGAGCAGAAAATGGATGAATGCCGGGTAAGGTGAGCGTTACCCGGCGCTCGCGATTAGTTGCATCCCCGTAATAGAAAGATAACGAGTAATACGGGAATGGGAATGCCGAGCACCCACATAAGGATGTAGCCGATCTTACCCGAGACAGATTGGGAGGTCGTGGAAGTTTTCATAATGTCCGTTGCATCGCCGACCAGAGGTTCGGTGCGCGTGTCGAATTCTGCGCGGGCGGTGCGTTGCCCTGGACGGCTGCAGGGCGCAAGTATGGTGAGGCTGCGCTCAGTGCTGCTCGGGGAGGATGCCGGCGACCACGGCGGCCAGTCCGCAAGCGGCTGGCATGACGACGCTGATGGCGATGATGAAGTGCATTCTCTGAATCGACGCTCTTCATCGGGGATCACGGCAGCGGCATCAGGAAGTCCTTTGCAGCGGCTCCTCCGCGGGTCCGGCGATGACTTCGCCCGTGGCTTGGAAGCGTGAGCCGTGGCAGGGGCAGTCCCACGTTTTCTCCGCAGCATTCCATTCGACGATGCAGCCAAGATGTGGGCACACGGCGGAACAGACTGACAATGTGCCATCGTCACGGCGATAGGCGGCGGCTTTGCTTCCTTTGACGCGCACGATGCGACCCTCGCCGCACGGAACCTCGTCGAGGGTCGCAGTATCGGCGGCGGTTAGGAGGCGTTTTGCGAGGTAATAGGGGAAGTCTTTGTTTTCCACGAGATAGTCCCAAGCACCGGAGAGCTTCTTGCGGTGCGGATCGAAGAGCGCGCGCCATGGGTTTGCCTGACCCTGCACCCAATCGTGCGCCATCTGCGCGGCCAGCGTGCCGAAGGTCATGCCATTGCCGGAGAAGCCGGTGGCGATAAATTCGCCCGCATTGGTCTCCCCGATGTAAGGCAGCCCATCCGGCGTCTCGATGACCTGTCCCGACCAGCGCCGATCGAAGGCCGCCTCGGGCACAAAGCTCCGCGCCGTACGCCGCAGCCGCTCGTAGATTTCCTCCGGCTCGCCCTGGCCGGTCTTGTGATCGCCACCGCCGACGATCACGTAATCGTCCTGCTCCCCCTCCTGGATGCGCACATAATGATAGGGGTCTGCAGTGTCCCAAAAGAGTGCGCGCGGATACTTCCGTCGCGGCACCGGACCACCGACGGCGTAGGTGGAGTAAGCGGCGAGCTTGGTCTGCAAAAGCATTGCCGGCAGCGTTGCGCTGCGGGCTTGGAGTGGGACGTGGGTGGCAATGACACAGTGCTCGTAGCGCACGGTGTGGCCATTCACGGTCACGCGGCGCGGTGCATCGGAAAACTCCCCGGCCTCGGACCGCTCGAAGACATGGCTACCCTCGCCAGTGATGCGCGCAGCGAGTGCCCGCACGTAGCGGATGGGATGGAACTCCGCCTGATTCGCATAACGCACGGCGGGGCGTCCGACGACCGGGGCGCAATCCACGAAGTCCGCATCGAAGCCGAGTTCCGCGGCGAGGTGCGCCTCACGATGCAGATCGTCCGCAGCCTTGGTGGCATCTTCGCCGAGCGCGGCAAAGAGATAGCCAGGGACGCGCCGAAATGCGCAGTCGATGCGTTCCTCGCGCACGCGCACCCCGATTTGCTCGACGGCATACTGCCCGGCATCCCACGCGGCCTGCGCATGGTCACGGCCAAAATCGCGTACGATCTGCGAGAGCCGCAGGTCGGTGACCTTTGTAAGGTGCGCCGTCGTGTGTCCGCTCTCGCCTTCACCGATGGCCCCGCGTTCGAGCAGCACGACTTTGCGGCCCGCTTGCTTGAGGAGATAGGCCGCCGTTACGCCGGTGATGCCGCCGCCGATGATGAGCACTTCGGTCTCGAGACAGCCTTGGAGCGCGGGGTATGTGGGGCCGGCCTCCGCCAGCCAGATGGGTGTGGTGTCCATAGTTCAAGCATCGCGGCGGACGCGGAAGGTGGACTTGGAGAAAACGGGCTCGCTTGGAAGAAGTGAAACGCCGTCGGCAGCTTCCGCGCCTTCGCCTTCTCATTGCGAGGAGTTTTTCCCCGCAAAAGGCAGTCGGATGCGATGGGATAAGTATGCATCCGCGTTATTTGCTCCCGTTGTTGAAAGAAGCCGCTTCCGATTGGGTGGATGACGGCGCGATGCGGCTCAGTTCGTCGCTGGCGTATTACGCGATCTTCTCGCTGGCGCCGCTGCTCGTCATCGTGATCTCGATGGCCGGGTTGGTCTTTGGAGAGGAAGCGGCCCGCGGGCAATTGGCGCATCAAATCGCCCTCGTGGCGGGGTCGCGCGCGGGCGAAGCGATTCAGTCGGCGGTGCAATCGAGCGCCGCGCAGAAAGCGACCGGAGCGGTGGCCACGGTCATCAGCGTAGCGGTGCTGCTCTTTGGCGCATCGACGGTCTTCGCCGAGCTCAAGGACGCGCTGAATTCAATCTGGGGCGTGGTCGTGAAGCCGGGGCGTCCCTTTCTCACCCTCCTGCGCGATCGCTTCTTCTCCTTCTCGATCGTGCTGGCGATCGGCTTTCTGCTGCTCGTCTCGCTCATCCTCAGCGCGCTGCTCGCGGCATTGAGCAAATACATGAGCGGGCAATTCCATCTTCCGCCCGCAGCGTGGCAGGCGTGGGATGTTCTCATCACCTTCGCGGTGGTCAGCGGGCTCTTCGCGATGATCTTTAAGTTGCTGCCCAATGTGCTCATTGGCTGGCGCGACGTGTGGATCGGCGGGGTCGGCACGGCCTTCCTCTTCACGCTCGGCAAGTTCGTGATCGGCTACTATCTCGGCACCAGCAGCATTGCTTCCAGCTTCGGCGCGGCGGGCTCAGTGGTCATCGTGCTTGCGTGGATCTATTACTCGGCGTGCATCCTCTTCTTCGGCGCGGAGTTCACCAAAGGTTATGCGCGAAGGTTCGGTTCCGGCATCGTGCCCAACAGCCGCGCGGTGCTCGTAGATGATCTGCTTCGGGCGAGATTGGGAGTGTCTTCCGCCGCCATCGCTGCCGCCTCCACGCCCGCCAGCATTCCGCCGCCCGGCTAAATCGTCTCCTTCTTCGGCCCCGCGCCGCCGAATTTCTCGTCGCGCGGGATCACGCTGATCCTGCCATCGCCTTCCAGATGCGCAGTCTTAATCAGCTCGATCTTTTCCACTCCCTGCTCGCGTGCCTGGCTCAGCAGTTCGTCCGCGGTAATCATTTCTTTTTGCATGTTGCGCCGGAGCATTCGCCCGTCTTTCACGAGCTCGATTGCCGGCGGATGCACGAAGCGGTGGAAGAACGGGAAACGGTAGCCGAGCCAGTCGAGCGCGAAGTTCCAGAAAATGATGGTCGAGACGAGGATGATGCCTTCCGGCACCGATTGGTATTCGCTGGCCATGGCGTTTTGCGCGGCGTCGGCGAGCAGGACCATCATCAGCAGGTCGCTCATGCCGACGGTGCCAGCTTCGCGTTTGAGCACGAAGCGCAGAATCGTGAAGATGCCCAGATACATGAGCGTCCCGCGCAGGATGACCTCGGCGATGGAGACCGTGGGGACGAAGGCGGAGTGCCAGTCGATGTCGAGAAGGGCGAGGTGCATGGAGCAGTGGTCTAAGCCGGAGCGTCGGGTGCGGCGGCGGGTGCGGCGCCTCCGCGCGATGCCGGCGCGCGTTTGGCGATCTCCTCCATCACTTCGTTCGCGTATTCCTGGAGCAGGCGCTTTTCGCGAGCGGTAAGCTGGCGGGGCTTCAGGTCCATGAGGCAGAGCGAGCCGATGGGCTGGCCATTCGGCGCGACGAGTGGGACGCCGGCGTAGAAACGAATGCCATGTTCCTTGAGCAGCGGGTTATTCGCAAAGCGGCGGTCGCGCGAGAGGTCTTCGATGACCATCACCTGATTCTTCGCGACGACGTGTCCGCAGACGGAAATGTTGCGCGCAGTTTGCCGCGTCTTGGCGAGGGCCTCGGGCAGGCCGGTCTGCGATTTGAAAAACTGCCGGTCGCGATCGATGAGCGAGATCAGCGCGATGGGCATCTCGAAGACACGCGCGAGTTTCGCCGTGATGCGGTCGAAGACGGGCTCGGCCTCGGTGTCGAGCAGGTGCAGCTCGGCCAGCGCGGCGAGGCGCTCCTCCTCGTCCGCGGGGATTGGCGCGGATGTCATTTCTTCGGTCAGCGGCGGGGCGAGCTTCGCGATCTGCACGAGCGCGTGGGCGAGCGTGGCGACTACTTCATCGGCACCCGAATCGCGCAGGCGGCTGGTCGCCTCAGTCAGTCCTTCGGTCGCGCCCCAGAGGCCGATGACGATTTTCTGCTTCGGCAATAGGGTGCGCAATTTCAGGCAGAGATAGCGGGCCTGGATGACGGTGGAAGGGGCCACGACCGAGATGCAGATGACATCCACCTCCGCCTTTTCCACCCATGCGAGCAACTCGCCCGTGACCAGTTTGGCCGAGGCGTTCTGCGCGCCGAAGCCTTGCTGGCGTGCGAGCTGGACGAGCATCGCGCCGGCGAGTTCGTCACGATCCGCGCGGACGGGCAGGCAGCAGACGCGGCAGTCCGGCACGACGGCCGATGGCGGCGGCGGCGTCTGGTCAGCCGCGGCCTCGGCTTTCTCGACCGCCGCTTGCGAGGGCACCGTCGGGCGCGTGCCGAGGTCTTCGACGATGTCGCGCATGCTCTGCTCCACCTGGTGGAGTTGTTCCTGGTCGAGCGACTCCGTGCGGGCATCCGTCTCCGCAGCAGTGAGCACAGGGATAAACACGGAGTCATAGAGCGCAGTCAGCGAGTTCGACTTCAAATAGGACTCGACCAACTCAAGCTCGTCGCGGTCGCCGGGCGTGAGCAGGCGATGGTAGCAATCTTCCGCGGGCGTGAGCGCTTCCTCATCGCTGAGCATGACGTTGAGAAAAGACAGGCGCGGCACATGCCGCCCCATGACCACGAGACAGACGGTGAGCGGCGTCGCGAGCACGAGGCCCACCGGCCCCCAGAGCCACGTCCAGAAGACCGCCGCGACGATGAGCGCGAGCGGGGCGACGCCGGTGTGCTTGCCGTAGAGCCACGGTTCCATGACGTTATTGCTCAGCAGTTCGAGCACGACGAAGAGGCCGATCGTGAGCAGCGGCGTCCACCAGCTCTCCGAGACCGCGAGCGACAGGACGATGGGAAAGGTCGCCGCGATCCACGGTCCCACATACGGAATGAAACGCAGGACGGTGGCGAAGGCGCCCCACAAGATCGCATTGGGCACGCCGATGAAATAGAGCCCCACCGCCACCGGGATGCCGTAGGTCACATTGACAACGAGCTGCATGAGGAGATAGCGCGCGACGCGCTGGCCCGCGTCGTCCATCGCGCGGGTGGTGGCGCTGATCCGGCCCTGGCCGATGAGCCGGATGAGCCGGCTGCACAAATCTTCGCGCTGGAGCAGCATAAAGATTACCAGCACCACGACCAGCGCCGCCATGCCCAGCGGCCCGAGCAGCGGCGCGAGGATGAGCTGTACCAGCTCGAAGGGAGTGGCATCGGAGGTCTCGACCCTCTGCACCTGCACCGCCGCTGGCGGCGGATGCGGTGGCGAAGAGACCGCAGTCTCCGGCTTGCCAGGCTCCTGGGTGATGGTGGGTGCAGCCGGCGCGGACCCGCCCGGCAGCTCCTTCTTCAGTTCCTCGACAGTCTCCGTGAGCTTTGTGAACGCGCCGCCTTTCGGCGTCCGGAAGGCGTGAATCTTGGTAATGATATTCCCCTTGTACTCTGGCAGCTTCGTCGCCAGATCGACGAGCTGCCGGCTGAGCATCCACCCCGCCGCGCCGATGCCGGTGAAAATCAGCGCCACGACCACCAGCACCGCCGCGATGCGGCCAATCCAGCGCTCAATGCGCGTGACCAGCGGTGAAAGCAAAAAGGTGAGCAGCGCCGCGAGCGCCAGCGGGATGAGCAGCTCGCGGCCGAAATAAAGCGTGGCGACGATGAACGCCGTCAGCGAGACGGTCCAGATGCCGCCGAGCGCATCCGCCGCGGTGGTCTTGCTTTTCGGGGGGTGCATGTTCGGGCGATGGGCTCGCGAGGAAATCGTCGCGCCGGCCCGTTTGGATGCCCGAAAAGTAGCCAGATCCTTAGCGCGCCGCCGGCGGGAGCGTGAAGGTGAGGCGGCGCCCGAGTAAAGTGTGCTCGCGACGCTCACCACGCCGCCGCCTTCCTCACATTCGTGCTCTCCCGCCGGGAACGTCTTATCCGGCGCTGGCAGGGTTTCCTTCGCATGAGGAAAGATGCGCGCGACCACCACTGCGAATGCGAATTCAAGTCATGAGTGCAAACCCTCAAATGCTTTACGACCCTACAGCGTCGCTGCCGCCGCCGTCTGTGATCGTGCGCCTTTTTCTCGAAAATGGGTCTGTCGAGACTGGCGCGTGGACCGGCCATCGCTGGTGGACTCGCGGGCAGGAAGTGCAACCCTGGCGCTGGCAGCCGATCCATCGCGAGCCGGTGAACCGCGCCGCCCACGAGCCGCGGCTGTCCGTAGCGTGAAGGGAGTAAGGTGGACTATCCTACTGTTGTCGGCATCCGGCGGAAGCTGGACGGGAGCGAATGGATGTTACTGGAGGCGACGTGGCAGGCCCGACGCAATCTCCTGGAAGTGCTCGAGGCGCGGCCGCCGGGGCTCTCGCCCGACGCGCAGATTCGTTACGAGGGATTCGTCGCGTTTGTGCAGGGGCTGTTTGCGGATCTCGTTTGGCACTTCCGCGCTTGCGAAGGTTATGGCCGGCTGACGGACGAGGAGCGCGAGACCTTGGAGGCGGAGGTCTTCGTCCTGCCGGTTTGTGGCGATGGGGAGGGTGCGGTCGAATGGGAAGTGCGCGACGAGCCCGCCGAGCAACGCGAGTTCACGACCGCCGCAGCATCGTTGTGGCCCGCGCTCACGGCGGATCAACGCTACTATCTCTTCCGAGCCTGGCAGCTCACCCGCCGCATCGGTGAAGCCGTGAATACTCCGCTCGATCTGCTCGACGACGATGAGAAGGCACAGCACGAACGGCGCGTGCGGGAACAAAGTCACCAGCATGTACAGATGCGGGGGGTGCTGGCGTCGCTGGGTGAGGCGTTGCGTCTCTCGGGAGAGGAGCGGTGCTGCATTGACTCGCTCCTCCAGGTGCATTTCGAGGAATGAAATCACCGCGCGTGAGTCGATACGCGCACCCAAATGGCCCGAACCGATTTGAGGGCATGGGTGCGCTTGTCGTCATCCTCGCTCTTCTTGCACTAGCCGGCCTTTTACTTTGGCGCGGCATTGCCCGCGCTCCGCGTGGCTATGAGGACGAACGCGGTTTTCACATCCTTCGCCGCCGCGAGTAGCGTTGGAGTTGGATTCATCAGCGCGCACGGATACAACCACCGCCGCCGGCGGGCTCGAAGATTGACCGTGAAAACCACTCCGCCATACAGCACGCAGCCGCCGAGAGAGCCGGGTTATTACTGGCTCCGACATGAGGGCAATGAGGATATCGTCGAGGTCTGGAACGATCCCGGCCATCCCGCGCCCGAGCAGGTCTTTTTCATCCATCGCTGCGGCAGCGGGGAGACGGCGGAGATCGCCTCGCTGATCGAGGCGGAATGGTCCGGACCGATCCCTTCGCCACAAACCTGATCTCAGCATCCTAACTATGAAGAAAGACAAAGTGCGTTACGCGGTCGTCGGTCTGGGCCACATCGCGCAGGTCGCGGTCCTGCCAGCCTTCCAACATGCGAAGAACTGCCAGCTCGCTGCACTCATCACCGGCGAGCCCCGCAAGGCGCGAGCGCTTTCCCGGAAATACCAGGCGCCGGCACATGACTACGATCGCTTTGAGGAAGCACTGGCACAGGAGGAGATCGAAGCGGTCTTCATCGCGCTGCCGAATACGATGCACCGCGAATTCACCGAACGCGCCGCGCGCGCCGGGGTACATGTGCTTTGTGAAAAGCCCATGGCGACGACGGAGAAGGATTGCCGCGCGATGAGCGACGTGTGCCGGAAAAACGAAGTGCGGCTCATGATCGGGTATCGACTTCACTTTACCGACGCGCATCTCCGAGCCATCGAACTCGCGAAGCGTGGCAAGCTCGGCGAGTTGCGTTACTTCCATTCGCTCTTTGCCATGCAGGTGCGGGCAAAAAACATCCGCGTGTGCAGCGAGACGGGCGGCGGGACGCTCTACGACATCGGCATCTATTGCCTCAACGCGGCGCGCTATCTTTTCCAAGCGGAACCCACCGAAGTGCTGGCCGCCACGGCAGCGGCGAAAGGCGACCGGCGTTTCGCGGAAGTGGAGGAGATGGCGAGTGCGATCCTGCGCTTCCCTGACGACCGGCTGGCTACCTTCACCTGCAGCTTCGGATCGGCGGACATGGATCGACTGGACCTCGTGGGGACGAAAGGCGCGCTACACATGGAGCCAGCCTACGAGTATGTGGGAGCGCTCGAATGGGAACTGAAGAGCGGCGACAAAACGAAGAAGAAGACTTTCAAGGCCGGCGATCAATTCGCGGGCGAGCTGATGTACTTTTCGCAATGCATTCGCGATGGACGCGAACCTGAGCCGTCCGGTGAGGAAGGGCTGGCGGACGTGCGCATCGTCAATGCGATTTACGAATCGGCGCGCACGGGGAAGTCGGTAAAGGTGACGCCATTGCGGAAGGACCAGCGCCCCGGCAAGGGGCAGGAGATCAAGCGCCCGCCGGTGCGGAAGCCGAAGACGGTGGCGAGCAAGGCGCCGCACGATTGACCCAGGGGGCGAGGGCGCCCCTACTCCTTAA
>JANPIS010000027.1:0-14135 GCA_031425095.1 Chthoniobacteraceae bacterium | reverse complement strand
GGATCGGGAAGCCGACGCGTCTGCGCCCGTGCTGCGGCGGCGCTCCACGCACCTCCTCGCCGCGCTGCTCGCCCTCACTTTCGCCGCCTACTGGCAGGTGGGCTCGTGCGGGTGGGTGGCCTTCGATGACCCGAGCTACGTGACACACAACGCGATGGTCAACCTCGGGCTCCGCGAGGCCGCGATCTACTGGGCTTTCTCCGCGACGCACGGCGCGAACTGGCACCCGCTCACGTCGCTCAGTCACATGCTCGATTGCACGCTCTTCGGGACCGATCCCGCCGGGCCGCATTGGGAATGTCGCGTGGCATCTGCTCACTACCGCGCTCGTCTTCCTCGTCTGGCGACGTCTTTCGCGGGCCATGTGGCCGAGCGCGCTCGTGGCCGCTCTCTTCGCCCTGCATCCACTGCATGTGGAGTCCGTCGCGTGGATCTCCGAACGCAAAGACGTGCTCAGCACTGCCTGCTGGCTACTTGCGATCCTGGCTTATGTGCGGTGGACCGAGCGCCCCAGCCGTGGGCGCTACAGCATCGTCTTCGTCGTCGCGGCATTTGCACTCCTGGCCAAGCCAATGACGGTCACGCTGCCCTTCACGCTACTGCTCCTCGACTACTGGCCGCTGCGCCGCTGGCCAGCTCGGACCTGGCGCCATCTGGTCTGGGAAAAGGCGCCGCTGTTCGCGCTCGCGCTCGCGGCGAGTTTCCTCACGGTGATGGTACAGCACGGCGCGGGTGCGACGAATTTTGGGAGTGAAATCTCCCTCGGAATGCGCGTCGGCAACGCGCTCGTCGCCTGCGTCCGCTATCTCGGCAAGATGCTCTGGCCGGCCGGGCTCTCCTGCTTTTACCCGCACCCCGGCTGGTGGCCGTGGTGGGCCATCGCCGGAGCCGCGCTGCTCGTGCTCGCGCTGAGCGGGTTGGCGTGGCGGGAGCGCGAGCGCCGCCCGTGGCTGATCTTCGGCTGGTGCTGGTATCTCGGCACGCTCGTGCCGGTGATCGGACTCGTGCAGGTCGGCGCGCAATCGATCGCCGATCGCTACACCTACGTACCGCTGCTCGGGATTTTCACCGCGCTCGCGTGGACCGGTGCGGAGCTCCTCGAACGGCGACCGGAGTGGCGGACGGCGATCGGGCTTGTCACGGGGCTCGCGTTGGCGGGCTGCTTCGTTCGCACGTGGTTGCAGGTGCCAGTCTGGCGGGATCCGCTGGCGCTCGTCGCGAACATGAGGGCAGTGACCGGCGAACATCCGATTTACTTCCGCGAGATCGCAACGGCGCTGGCCATCGCTGGGCGTCCGCAGGCGGAATCGATCGAGCAGTATCGGCTCGGCTACGAACGTTTCCCGGATCACGCCTACCTCGCGACGGAACTCGGCCAGGAGGCCGCGCGCCGCGGCAATTTTGCGGAAGCCTATACGCTTCTCGAAGGCGCCCGCGCGCGCCTCCCGAAGCTCAGCGGCCCGTATCACAACATCGGTGACACCCTGCTGAAAGAAGGCCGCCTGGCGGAGGCGGAGCGGGAGTTGCGCTACGCGATCGAGCTGGAGCCCGACTCCGCGGCGACGATGCGGGTGCTCGCCGATGTGCTCATCCGCCAGGATCGCGTCGCGGATTGCGCGGCCATCCTGCGCGCGGCGATCGCGGCGGATCGCTGGGATTCGAAAGCGTGGAACGCGCTCGGCCTCGTCGAGGAACGCCTCGGCCGACGCAGCACCGCGATCGCTCACCTCGAGCATGCCTTGTGGATCAATCCGTCGGACAAAATCGTGGAGCAGAATCTGGCGGTCCTGCGCGGTGGCCCCGTGAAGTAGCTTCCCTTCCGCGCACCACTTTTCCCGCCGTGTCTCGCCCTCACATCATCCGCATCCTCGCCGCGCTCTCGGTCATCACGAGCGCAGTGTTTTGGCGCGCGGGCGCGTGCGGCTTCGTCGGCTACGACGATCCGGCGTACATCACGCATCAGCCGATGGTGAATCAGGGCCTCCGCAGCGCCGCCGTCGCGTGGGCCTTCACCGCCGTGCATGGCGCGAACTGGCATCCGCTCACGTCCCTCAGTCACATGCTGGATTGCACGCTCTTCGAGCTCGCGCCCGGCCCGATGCACTGGGTGAATGTGCTCCTCCATTCGCTCAATGCGGCGCTCGTTTTTCTCGTCTGGCAGCGCCTCACGGGTGGGACGTGGTCCGCCGCTGGTGTCGCCGCGTTGTTTGCCTGGCATCCACTGCATGTCGAATCCGTCGTCTGGATCTCCGAACGCAAGGATGTACTCAGCACCGCCTACTGGCTCGCGACGCTCCTCGCGTATGCGCGCTGGGTCGAGCGTCCCACTCGCGGTCGCTACGCCCTGGTCGTGCTCGGCACCGCCCTCGCGCTGCTTTCCAAGCCAATGACGGTGACGCTTCCCTTCACCCTGCTGCTCCTCGACTTCTGGCCACTGCGCCGCTGGCCAGTGCGGAGCTGGAGTTCACTATGGCGCGAAAAGCTGCCGCTCTTGGCCCTCGCGATGGCCGTCAGCGTCGTCACCTTCCGAGTGCAGCGCGCGGACGGCGCCACGGACTTCGGTGCCGCGCTCACCTTCCCGATGCGCGTCGCCAATGCCGTCGTTTCCGTCGCCCGGTATCTCGCGCGCACGTTCTGGCCCGAGCCGCTCTCGCCCTTTCACCCGCACCCTGGCTGGTGGCCGTGGGCCATCGTCCTCGGAGCCGCCGCAGTAGTCGCCGCCACGAGCTGGCTGGCGTGGCGCGAGAGGCACCGGCGTCCGTGGCTGCTCTTCGGATGGGCGTGGTTCCTCGGCACGCTGGTCCCGGTGCTCGGTCTCGTGCAAGTCGGTGCGCAATCGATCGCCGATCGCTACACCTACGTGCCGCTGCTCGGGATTTTCACGATCCTCGTCTGGGCTGGCGCGGAGTTCCTCGCGCGGCCGCTGCGCATCGCCGCCGCCGGCGTGGTGCTGCTGGCCTGCATCGCTGGCACCGTGCGCGCCATCCCGCCCTGGCAGGATCCGCTGACACTCGTCGAGCACATGCGCGCGGTGATCGGTGAGCACTTCGTCGTCTATCGGGAACTCGGCACCGCGTTGCAAATCACCGGGCGTCCGCAGGAGGAGATCGACGCCGCGTATCGTCGCGGCGCCGAGATCGCGCCAGACTACGCGTATTTCCCGAATGAACTCGCCGTCAGCGCGGGACGGGCCGGTCGCCTCGACGAAGCGCGCGCTCATCTGGAAAAGGTGCGCGGACTTTTGCCCGATCACCCGGACGCCCATCTGTCCTTCGCCGGTCTCGAACTTGCCAGCGGCAACTCCGAGGCGGCGATCCACCACGCCCGCCGCGCGCTCGAACTCCGCCCCCAGAATGCCGCCGCGCAGCGCCTGCTTGCACAGGTGTTCGTCCGCGACCGACGCTTTCCCGAAGCGCGCGATGCGCTGCTCGCCGCGGTGTGGGCCGATCGCTGGGATTGGGTCGCCGTGAATGAGCTCGGCGTCGTGCAAAATCATCTCGGCCGGCCTTCCGAGGCGTTGGCGAGCTTCGAGCGGGCCGCCTGGATCAACCCTCGCGATCCCGGCATCATCACCAATGTGCAGACGCTCCGCGCGCGTCTCGGTCGCGGCAATCCGTGAATCGGCCGAATGAACGCTTGCTCCCCGTCTGAATGTCCGCATAGTCCCCTTTCAATTTCGGGGTGTAGCTTAGCTTGGTAGAGCGCCTGGTTTGGGACCAGGAGGTCGCAGGTTCGAATCCTGTCGCCCCGACCACTTCGCGGTCATTCGACCGCGCCGGATCGTCTGCGCGGGCGGTCTGCGCCGAGCAGGCGAACGGTGAAGGTGGTGCGGCGCTCCGGCTCACTCGCAGCTTCGATGCTTCCGCCATGGGCTTGCACGATGGCTTGCGCGATGGCGAGGCCGAGGCCGCTGTGGCCAGGCGAGCGGGCTTTATCCGCTCGGTGGAAGCGCTCGAAAACATGCGGCATATCCTCCGTGGGAATGCCGGGCCCGGTGTTGGTGACCACGAGCGTGGCGGTGCCTTCGACGTGCGTGGTCGCGATCCGGACCTCGCCGCCTGCGTGATTGTACTCGATCGCGTTACTGAGCAGATTCGTGATCACTTGCGCGAGGCGCTCGGCGTCGCCGGGGCAGGTGGTCGGGGCCAGATCCGCGTGGATCGTGACCTGGCGCGCGTCGGCGAGCGGCTGCAGGAGGGCGATGTTTTCGGCGGTGATTTTGGCCAGGTCGCATTCATCGCGGCGCAGCGTTTCCTGTCCGGCATCGAGACGGGCGAGTTCGAGCAGGGAGTCGATCAGCCGGCGCATCCGTTGCGCCGCGCGCTGGCCGGCTTCGAAGGCTTCGCGGTGTTCTTCGTTGGAGCATTCGCTGGCGAGACCGTTTTGCGAGTGCGTGAGGATCACGGAGACCGGCGTGCGCAGTTCGTGCGCGGCATCAGCAGTGAAGCGGGCCTGCTGGGTGAAGGCGGCGTCGAGGCGGGCGAAAGTGGAGTTCAGGACGCTCGCGAGGCGGCCGAGTTCGCTATCCGTGTCGGCGGTGCCGATGCGTTGGGAAAGATCGCCCGCCGCGATCTTCGCCGCGGTGGCGCTGATCTGATCGATGGGCCGGATCGCGCGCGTGACCAGCCACCCGCCGCCCACGAGTCCCGCGGCCAGCACCACGCCGCCGACTCCGGCGAGCAGCGCGGCGAAGTTGCGCAGCTCGGCCTGCTCCGTCGCGATCGACCGGCCCACGAGCACGCAATCCACCGGCGCAGCAAAGAGGAATGACTCGCGCAAATCGCCGCGCATGCGCACCGCGGGATTGCGGGTCTGCGGTTGCGGCAGCTCAGCCGGCGCGTGCGCGGAGCGCTGAATCGGATTCTTTCCCCGCATCCAGACGGCGAAATAGTAGCCCGTGCCTTCGGCAAAGAGCGCGGCCTGCTCCGGCGTGAGCCGCAGCTCGGAGATCGGCGCGGGGCCCGTGGGTCGCGTCGTGCCCGACGGCGGCGGGCGCGGGGCCGTGCGCAAGGCGACGACGAGCATGGAGAGCCGCTCCTGCAGCCCCTCGTCGATGCTCCGGAACTGCCGCGCTCTTTCCAAATGGTAGGCCGTGAACCCGAACCCACTCAGCACGGCAATGAGAAGCGCGCCATACCAGAGCTGCAGCCGCCAGCGGAGGGAGCGCGGAAAAAACATCACGCTTCGATGCAGTAGCCGTGGCCGCGCCGCGTGACGATGAAGTCGTGGCCGAGTTTCTTGCGCAGGTTGAAAATATGCACGTCGAGGATGTTCGAGAGCGTGGATTCGTTCTCGTCGAAGAGATGCTCGTAGAGCGCGGTCCGCGTGACGACTTCGCCGCGATGCAGCGCGAGATATTCGAGCACGACGAACTCGCGTGCGGTGAGCGTGACGGGCTCGCCGTCCAGCCACACGGCGCGTGCGGCGGTGTCGATCCGCACAGTGCCGATCTCAATCACCGATCGCGCCTGCTGCGCGCCACGGCGGATGAGCGCCCGCAGCCGCGCGAGCAGCTCCGGCACATCGAATGGCTTCACGAGATAATCGTCCGCGCCGATATCGAGCCCGCGCACGCGATCCGCCGTGCGATCCCGCGCCGTGAGCATGAGCACCGGCGTCTTCTTCTTTTCGCGTAATCGCGTCAGCACCGCCCAGCCGTCCAACCGCGGCAGCATCACATCGAGCACGAGCGCGTCGTAATCCGTGGACTCCGCCTTGAACAAGCCCTCCTCGCCATCGGCAGCGGTGTCCACGGCGTAGCCCTCCTTGCGCAAAGCCCGCACCAGCCCCGCGAGCAGGTCGGGTTCATCTTCGACAACGAGGAGGCGCATGATGGGGAGATGGTTGTGACTACGCTCGGCGACCGCTGAATATCCCACGCGTATGATGAATGGGAGATGAATGACGGCCTGATCAGTGGTGCAGGAAAATGCGGCCGGAGCCCGTCCATTCATGGGGCATTCATCTGCCACCGCCTACGCTTCGGGTATGGATTCAATCGCGTTCCGCTCATTCGCCATCGCCCTGGCCGTGTTCTCCATTGCCGCCGCATCTGCTCACGACATCAGCGGCGCCCCGCATCCTCACTACGATCGCTCGGTGAAGCCACCGGAGATCATCCTCGCGCAGGCGGCGCCTCAGAATCGTGTGCAGGTCGGCGACCGGATGGTGCGGACGAACAAGCCGGCGCAGGCAGCGAGCTTCGAGGCGTTCGCACCGGTGGTGGCGCTGCGGTGGGATGAGCAGTTCCTCTTTGTGGAAAGTAACGGATTGCCCGCGCACAAGATGATGGTGGGCATCACCGCGTGGCAGCAGCAGGTGCCGCTGCCGCAGGCTTACCAGGGTGCGAATGCCTGGCGGATCCCGCTCTCGCCGGTGCCGGCGAAGGAAGTGATCTCGATCAAGAATCGTTTTCTGCGTGGGGCGATCGCAATCGCGGCGAATGGCATCCCGATTTTCAATCCGCAGAATAATCGCGGCGAAGTCTCGCAGGACATCGGCGAGCTTGATGAATGGGGTGGCCATTGCGGGCGCGCGGATGATTACCACTATCACGCGGCGCCGCTGCATTTGCAGAGTGTGCTCGGGCCGAATCTCCCCGTCGCCTATGCGCTCGATGGGTATCCGATCTTCGGACTCACGGAGCCGGACGGCGCGGCACCCACAGGGCTCGATGCCTTCAATGGCCACACGACCGCAGCGCTCGGTTATCACTACCACGCGTCGAAGAAGTATCCGTTTGTGAATGGCGGCTTCCACGGTCAAGTCGTCGAGCGCGATGGCCAGGTGGATCCACAACCGCGGGCGGGCGGTGTGCGCGAGGCGCTCCAGCCTTTGCGGGGCGCGAAGATCACCGGCTTCGAATCCACTGGCGCGAATAGCTACAAGCTCTCCTACGAAGTGAATGGCGAGAAGCGTGCGGTGGCTTACGCGATCAATGCGGACGGCACGTTCCCGTTTGAGTTTCAGAACGGCCGCGCGGGCACGACGAAGGAAGTGTACACGGCCCGTCCGCGCGGACCCGGTGGCGGTGGCGAGCGCGGTGGACGTGGACCGCGTCCCGAAGGCGAGCGGGGCGGTCCACCACGTCGCGGTGGCCCGCGCTCCGAAGCGCCGCAGGGCGAAGCCTCGAAGATTCCGATGGATGCGCTGAAGAAGCCGAGTGCTTCGTTCCTGCTCAAGAGCCCCGAGGTCGGTGCCGATGGCAAACTTCCCATCGAGTTCACCGGCGACGGCAGCGGGGCGACCTTGCCGCTGGTCTGGAAAGGCGCGCCCGCCGGCACCCAGAGCTACGCGGTCGTGATGGATCACCTCGCGCCCGGCGATCAGGTGAAATCCTACTGGACGCTGTGGGACATCCCCGCCAGCACGACGACGCTGCCGAAGAATGCGCGAGGCATCGGCAAACTCGGCACCAGCTTCAAAGGCATGGTCGGCTACGAGCCACCGCACTCGCAGGGACCAGGCGCGAAGACCTACGTCCTCACCGTCTATGCGCTCTCGCAGGCGCCGCAGATGGCGCAACCGGAGCGCGAAGTCAGCCGCGACGTCCTCCTTACCGCCATGCAGGACAGGGTCCTCGCCAGCGCCTCGATGAACGTTGTTTACACTCGCGCCGACGCCGCCCTCCGGACCGCGCAGCCCGCCCGTCCGCTCCCGCAGCCTTGACGGAATCTTTCCCCAATGAAACTCGCGCGGATTTTGGCGGATTCATGCGCGGTTAATCTCGGTCCGTTTAGCGTGAGCGAGTGAAGTTCCACTCCCTCCCTGCCGCGGGTCTCCTCGCCGACTCCCGTGCCACTTCGCCAGCCCCGACTCCCTCGCCCATGACTGCCAAGCTCCTTCAAATACTCCTCGGCTGCGCTCTGCTCGTCGCGCCACGCGCCGCGCTTGCGCACGAGTTTCACGCAGAGCACTCCGGCTCTCACACGCACGGTCCAGTTGCGTTCACCGAGGAACTCCGCCGGCAGATTCTGGAAAAGTATCGCCCGACGAATCCGGAGCCGACGCGAGAAATCGCACGCCCGTCGATGAGCGCGCCGGTGAATCGCGAAAAGATCGTGACCCAGCAGCGCGATCTTGCCGGGAACTGGCTGACTACGGCCGTCGGTTCGGAGTCGATGCTCACCTCGATGCTTTTTGGCAGCCTCGTCCTTGCGCCGAGTAGCGGTTTTGATGGCGGCAGTGTGAACGCCTTTTCGCCACCCGCCGGCAATGGCCTACTGATGACCGCGTCGTTCGGGGCGTTCAGGCCGGGGGTGCGGGTCTATAACGACGCAAACTACTTCTACTGCGAGAGCGATTCGATGCCGGATGCGACGCTGATGCCGACGCCGATGGTGGGCATCACCGCGTGGCAGCAGCAGTTGCCGATTCCGGTGGGTTACTTTGGCAATGTCACAAACCCGGAGACGGATACCGCTTCGTTGGGCTTTGGGCAGCCAAACGTGTGGCGGATTCCGCTCGTGCCAGTGCCGGCCGCAGCGCCGATCTCGCTGACAGGAAATTTTTTGCGCGGCGCGGTGGCTCTCGGTGTAAATGGCATCCCCATCTTCAATCCGCGCAATAACACCGGCCAATTTTCGCAGGCCATCGGCGAACTGGATGCCTACGGCGGTCACTGCGGCCGCGCGGACGACTACCACTACCACATCGCACCGACCCATCTCTACGCGGTGCTCACCCCGGACAAACCCTGTGCCTGGGCGCTCGATGGCTATCCGATCTACGGTTATCTCGAGCCGGACGGCAGCGCGCAGCAGCCGCTCGATGTGGACGGCGGACACAATCATGGAACTTGGGGATACCACTATCACGCCCGCGGCAGCGTCGGAGCGGGCCCACAGAGTCCCTACTTGATGAATGCGATGCACGGCACGGTGGTGAACTATGGCGGACAAATCGATCCGCAGCCCACGGCGAGTTCCATCGCGCCACCGGGCGCGCCCTTGGCGGGAGCCGTGATCACGGGCTTTGCGCGCCCGGCGCCGGATTCGTATGCACTGACTTACACGGTGGGCGGCACACCGTACACGGTCACTTATGCGGTGAATCGCATCGCCCACACAGTCACGGTCATCCATCCCACGCCGACCACCCCGAATCCTGCTCCCGCCACTTACACCAGCGCCGCCCGCTTCAATTACTATCCCATGGCTCCCTGGAGCATGGCAAAGCTGCCGGACACCGGCCAAACCCTGAGCGCCACAGCCATCTTTGGCGAAGACAGCGACTACACGCGCAATGCGCCGTCCTTCACCGACAACGGCAATGGCACCGTCACCGACAACAACACGGGCCTCATGTGGCAGAAGACCGACAGCGGAGAAATGACCTGGGATAACGCTCGCACCGGAGCGACCTCACTGAATCTCGCGGGCTACACCGACTGGCTTCTGCCCACCGCGCAGGAGGCTTTCTGCATCCTCGATCACGAGCGCAATCCCGCGCTGAACAGCACCTACTTCGTCAACAACGCCAGCGGAACTCCCGGCTACTTCTGGACCAGCGATCTCTTCTACGGCGACAACACCAAGGTCTGGTGCACGAATACCGGCGGAGGTCTCGGGCCGCACAATAAAACTGCGACGATCAGCGCAGGAGGCACGGCGCGTCATCACGCTCGCTACGTGCGTGGGCAAAAGCCAACGACTGGCCATCACTACCTCAACAACAACGACGGCACCATCACCGACCTCGACACCGGCCTCATGTGGACGCAGGTGCCATCGGCCGCCCAAAGCTGGTCGAGCGCGCTGACCTACGCCGAAGGACTCACGACCGCAGGCTTCAGCGACTGGCGTTTGCCCAACGTCAAGGAGCTGCAATCGCTGCAAGACATCCCGCGTGCCACTGCCTCCGGTGCGACTGCGAATCCATGCATCAATCGCGTGCTCTTCCCCTCGGCCACGGCCACCGCGTATTGGTCATCGACCTCAGTCAAATCAGGCTCACCAACGCAGGCCTGGCTCGTGGACTTTGGCGTGACCACCACCGCCACTCCGTCGCGAAATCAGCAGGGCATCGTCAGCTATGAGCCCTATGCTTCGACCTATCCCGTGTTTGCCGTTCGCACGGCCGCCGTCACACGTTCCATTACCCAGGGCCTCGCCACCACGACGATTGCCAATCTTCTGCCCGCAGGTCAGCGCGTCAGTGCCGTCGGCAGCATCACCGCCACCGACAGCACCGTGTGGACCGTGCCCTCGGCCACGCAGTTCACGACAGCGACCAAAGCTCCCGATCTGTATAACGAAGTGAACGCGGTGACGCCCGCCAACATCGCGGCCGCCTCCACTGCGATCTCCAACGCACCCACCGTTGTGGTCGATGCGGATGGTGAGGTCATCACGGGTTACATTTTTGCCGACAACTACTTCGAACTCTACGTCAACGGAGTGCTCGTGGGCGTCGATCCGGTGCCTTTCACGCCGTTCAACTCCTGCTTCGTGAAGTTCCGCGCCAAGAAGCCGATCACGTATGCGGTGAAGCTCGTCGATTGGGAAGAAAACCTGGGTGTTGGCTCCGAACTGAATGGCGCTGATCCGTATCACCCTGGCGACGGTGGTTTCATGGCCAGCTTCAGCGATGGCACGGTGACGAATAGCCAATGGAAAGCGCAGTCCTTCTACATCGCGCCGCTGAATGATCCCGCGCTCGTCATCGAGCAACCCAACGGAACGCATGACTCCTCCGCGGCCGGTTTGCAGACGCCGACGCTGAATCAAAACAGCTACGCGCTGCACTACGCCATCCCGTCAAACTGGGCCTCGAAGACCTTCAATGATGCCGTCTGGCCCAATGCGAGCACTTACACGGAGGCGACCGTCGGCGTGAACAACAAGCCTGCCTATACAAACTTCCCGGCGCAATTCAGCACCAGTGGCGCCTCCTTCATCTGGTCTTCGAACCTGGTGCTCGATAACGAGGTCATCGTCCGCTACACCGGTCCCGCAGCCGTGCAGCAGATTGCCGTCGAGCAACCCAGCGCGACACCTCTGAACGATGGCACGAGCACCGTGGCCTATGGGAGCGTGAATGTCGGGAGCACGCTCTCGAAGACTTTCGTCATTCGCAACAATAGCGCAACGACTGCGCTGCACATCACCGGCCTGACCATCGACGGCACGAACGGAACTAACTTTACCGTCACCACACCGCCCGCGAGTACTATCGCTGCCAGCGGCAACACGACGATGGTTGTGCAGTTCGCACCAACCACCGTCGGCGCAAAGACCGCGGCGATCCACATCGCCAGCAGCGACGCTTCCGTTGGCACGGCCTTCGACATCAATCTCACGGGCACCGGTGCGACTACGCCACCCACCATCACCAACGTCACGACGAATCCCACCCTGCCGAGCAATACCGACACGCCTTACGTCACTGCAACCGTGACACCGGGAAGCGGTGCGACGATCTCATCCGTTCAGCTCACCTACAGCACGGGTGCGCAATCCACCGGTCCCGTCTTCCGCGAGATCTTCTCGAATGGCTCCACCGCCAGCGGACTCGCGGGCGCGATGAACACCTGGACTGCGACAGCCGTTCGTGCTGCCGCCGATGTGAAACAGCGCGGTGGGACCGGCAATCGCACGGTGCCCATCGTGTTGACGAATGGCGCGACGAACGGCACGACGACCGTCACCTGCGCGAGCACCACGGGCCTGATCCCCGGAATGTTGATCAGCGGCACGAACATCCCGTCTGGTGCAACGATCAGTTCCGTGACCAACAGCACCACTTTCGTCATCAGCGCCGCTGCCACCGGTTCCGGAACGGGTTTGTCCCTCACCGCAGCGGGCGTGACGCTGACGGGTTGCACGACGACGTCAGCTAGTAATTCGGTCACTTGCTTGAGCACCAACAGTCTCGTCGTCGGCATGGGAGTTACAGGCGCGACCACCAATCCGCCGAACCCAATCATCGCGACAATCACCCCCCCCACGACGTTCACGTTCAATAATAACGTTTCGACGGGAGCATCGAATGTCACACTTACCGCCAGCGGCACTGGCCTGGAGTTCGCCAACGGCACCGCGAACTATACAGACACGATGGCGACAAGTGGGGTGATTAGCCCGACTGCTCCGACGGCAGGCAATGTGGAATTCTGGGTGCGCAACGCGGATCTGATCTCGAACAATGGCTGGACCTTCCAAATCTCACCCGATGGCGGCACGACTTGGAACACGCGGATGTCTGAGAGCTTTGCTGCGAGTACGGCGACCAATTGCACTTTCAACGCCACCGCGACGGTGCTTTGCGGCAATACCAGTGGACTGACGGTCGGCAACTCCATCCAAGGTATTCCGATCTCCGTGGCCGCCTGCACCACGAGCAACGTCACGAACCCGACTGTGGTGCTGACAGCGAACACCGGCAGCCTCGCGGTCGGCATGTTTATCACCGGTCCGAACACGGCGGGCATCCCGAACAATGCGCGCATCACCGCGATCTCACCTGGGGTAAGCTTCACCCTCAGCGCCGCTGCGACGCTCTCAGCGACTTCCACCCTCACCGCGAACTACCTGCCCGGCAACGCCACGGTCAGCGCCATCACCCCGAACGTGTCCTTCACTCTCAACGCCGCCGCCTTCTACACCGGCAGCGGCATCACGCTCGCGTCGATCAATCACGGCTTCCAAATGAAGCGCTACGACCTCGTCGCAGCCGACATGAGCGCAAACATGAGGATGCGCTTCCAGATGAGCGGATACTCCGGTGCCGTCGGACCCGCGCGTGCGCCAGCGGTGGACATCGACGACATCGTCGTGACGCTCACCACCGGCGCTACTCCCGTAAGTGTCACAATGTTCGATGATGGCCTGCACGGCGATGGCGCCGCGGGCGATGGAGTCTATGGCGTGCAACTACCTGCGCAGATCGCCGGCACCACGGTGAGCTACTCGATCAGCGCGACTGACAGCACCACCTCCACCACTACACTGAGTTCCGCCGGCAGTTACACGACCGGTCAGGCTCCGACGATCACGACGAGCGCGACCTTGCCGAATGCGACGCCGAGTGTTGCGTATTCCACCACGCTCGCCGCCACCGGTGGTGCGGGTGGAAACGTCTGGAGCATCGTCTCTGGATCGCTGCCAACTGGACTCAGCTTGAGCGGTGCGGGCGTGATCAGCGGCACCACGGCCGCGCAAGGCACTTTCAACGTCACGATCAAAGTCACCGACAGCGCGGCCCGCATCGCGACCAGGGCCTTCACGCTGAACGTCACCACTGCAACCGCGCCGAATGTGGTGATCATCCTCACCGATGATCAGGGCTGGGGCGACATCGGGTATCACACGCCACCCGGAGAAGTCCCAATCCAGACGCCGCACATGGATAGCTTCCTGACCAAAGGCATTCGTCTCGAGAAGTTCTACGCCACCCCGGTGTGCAGTATCTCTCGCGCGTGCCTCCTGACTGGTCGCAACACCATTCGGACGGCCACTGGCAATAACCGCGGCTTGGACCTCAGTGAGCACATCATGCCACAGACTTTCCAAGCCGCTGGGTATCAGACCTACATGTGCGGCAAGTGGCACATCGGCGGATGGGCTAACAACATCAACACCGCCACGCTCAACGGAACCACATTCACGGTGATTCAGGAGAGCGATGCCTACCTGCCGCACAATCGCGGCTGGGACGTCCACTACGGTCAGTATGGCGGGGCGATCGGTTACTTTTCGCACACCACGAACGATCCCGGTTTGAACAATCGACTCGATTGGTGGCTCAACGGCGTCTCGACAGTTGAGACCACGGATTTGCAGGGCAATGGCGGGCACTCCACCGACCTGCTCGCCGACAAGGCGGTTTCACTCATTCAGAATCGTGACCCGTCGAAGCCCATCCTGCTCTATCTCGCCTTCAATGCCGTCCATGCCGGCGTCTCGGCCCCACAGAGCTACATCACCAAGTATCAGAACCTCGGCGTCACGAATACCGCACGTCGTACGCTCGCGGCGGCTGTGGACTGCATGGACGTCGCCATGGGCCGCGTGCTCGGCGCCCTCGATACCGCGGGGATCGCCAACAATACCATCGTCGTCTTCATGAGTGACAATGGCGGGAACGAACCCACCGGCTCAATCAATGACCCGCTGCGCGGCACCAAGAATCAGGAC
>JANPIS010000026.1:0-1596 GCA_031425095.1 Chthoniobacteraceae bacterium | reverse complement strand
GGGGCGGAAGTGATAGGCAATCGGCACGCGAACGGGAATGGCGGAGATTGACTATGGCATGTCGATTATTGACTCCGCGGCGTCGCCCGGGACTAGCTGCGGGATGGCCCGCGCACTCGCTTCCGGATCTCCGCCGAAACGCCCTGCCTTCGTCTCCACGCAGGTCTCCGAGGCGCGGCGTTACTTTCTCGACCTGCGTCCGCGTCCGACGCGGGACATCACCGTCGTGTGTGGTGGCTGCGAGCGGGTGCGCGCCGATTACCGGGTGGAGCGGTCGACGTTTCCCTACTATGCGATCGAGTTTGTGGCCGAAGGCGAAGGCCAGTTGACGCTCGGTGGTCGCGAGTTCCGCCTGCGTCCGGGCGCGGTCTTTGCCTACGGCCCACGGGTGCCGCACCTCATTCGCACGGAGCCCGCGCGGCCGATGTTGAAGTATTACGTGGACTTCGTCGGCTTGCGGGCGCGCCAGCTCATGGATCGCAGTCCGGTTGGGCCGGGCGGATTCGCGCAGGTCTCGGCGCCCGGCGAGATCCGGGCGCTCTTTGATCTCGTGCAGGCAAACTCCATCGCGGAGCCGCCCTTCGCGGCCGCGCTGTGTGCGGCCTTGATCCCGGTGCTCATTCACAAGATCTCCGAGCAGGCCGTGGCCGGGAGCGACGCGAATCCGCGGGCGCTGGCAACCTTCCAGCGCGCCAAGCGCTACCTCGAAGAACACGCCGATTCACTCAAGACACTCGAGCAGGCAGCGCGCGGCTGCGGCGTGAACCTGTCGTATCTTTGCCGGCTCTTTCAGCGTTTCGATCGCCAGACGCCGTATCGCTTTTTGCTCCGCATGAAAATGAATCGCGCTGCCCAGTTGTTGCTCGACGACGGCCTGCTCGTGAAGGAAGCGGCGGCAGCGCTCGATTTTCCCGACGCCTTTACTTTCTCCCGCACCTTCAAACTCATCTTCGGGCTCTCGCCGGCGGCATTTCTCCAGCAGAGTCAGCGCTAATGCGATCGTTGGTCGTGGTTGCGTCTTGGCGTTTTTGCATCCGCAGCTACCATACTCGCCACATGAATCGCGCGCTTCGTCCTCTCGTTTTTTGCTCCTCTTTAATCCTCCTGCTCTCGGGCTGTTCGGACAAGAGGGCGGAACAGGTGGCGGATAAAGGCGAAGAAGCTCGGCCCGTCGAAGAGCGGGTCGATGCTGCGCCCGAGCCTGCCCCAGCAGCGGCGGTCGCAGCGGAGTCTGAACCCGCACCGGCGCAGGTGCCTGAAGCGGTGCCGCAGCTCGCTCCTCCTCCGGCTCCGGAACCGGTGGCGGTGGGTGCCGGGCCATCGAGCGCGCCACCGATGGACCGCTTTGCCAGTGAGGAGAAGGCTTTCGAGGACTGGTGCAAACGCTACTTTCTCGATGCGAACGATCCCGCGATGCTCGATGCCGACAACGATGGCGACGGATTTCCCAATCGCGAGGAGTTCGTCGGCGGCAGCGATCCGCTCAACCCGAATTCCCGCCCCGGCATCCATGGGGGAATGCGGCTGAAGAGCTACAGCGAAGTGCGGCTGCCGGTAGTGCTCGAAGAGGTGAAGGGCGACAAAGCCTTCCTCAAG
>JANPIS010000025.1:0-4701 GCA_031425095.1 Chthoniobacteraceae bacterium | reverse complement strand
AATCCCCAATGCTCCGCGATGTCGTCGAACTCCAGCGCCTCCGCGGCGCGATCGACGCTGCGAATCCGCGCAGCAAAGCGAATCGCGCGCTCTCCGATCTCGAACGCCTGAAGCTCACCTGTCAGCACGCCGAGCTGCTCGCCGAAGCGCAGGCCGTTGGCCGCCGACTGCTGGAGCGTGGCTTTGCGCAGCCCGCGAAAAAGAAGAGCACCACCGAAGCGGACGTGGTGACCGTCGTCGGTCCCGTTGTCGCGCAGGCGGCACTCGCATGGTTCGCCAGCGAGCCCGGCCGCGAAGTTCTCCGCCGGATGAAAACGCTCGCCATTTCGCCGCAAGGCGGCAGCGGCTCGGCGACCGCCAGCGATTCGCCCTTCGCTGGCAAGACCTGCGTCCTCACTGGCACGCTGGAAAAAATGAGCCGCAACGAAGCTGCCGAGAAGATCCGCGCCGTTGGCGGCAACGTCTCCAGCAGCGTCAGCCGCAAAACCGACTACGTCATCGCCGGCCCCGGCGCCGGCTCCAAACTCGAAGACGCCCGCACTCTCGGCGTCACGGTGATCGACGAAGCGCAGTTCATCGAGTTGCTCGGCTCCTAGCCAGCTAACCGGTTAGCTTTGAAAGGCTCGCACGAAGCAAGAGTGCGATACACGCGCGCCGCTCAAACGCCAACGGCGTTTCATCATCCAGCCCAAGGTTGGGCGCGACTCAGGAGCGCCTACCTTGGGTTCGGAATTCGCGGGAAGCTCCAACCCTGAAAGGGTTGAATCAGCCTGGCGCCTCTCGCTGCAACCCCTTCAGGGTTGTCGTCGCATTGTTACCATGGGTCCCCAGGGTAGCTCGTGCCTCGCAACCCTGGGCTGATCGATTGAACGCCGTTGGCGTTCTTCGCTTCCAGCCACAGCTTGGAAACCAAGTTAGAAGCTCCTCAGTGACCACGTCCGCAGCAGCGCTTGAATTTAACGCCACTTCCACACGGACATGACACATTGCGCCCCACCTTTTTCTTGGGGCGGCTCGGAGGGCGAACCTGAGCGTTCGGGCTATCGTTAGCGAAGGTTTGGTTCAGGACCTGAGTGACGGTGATTTGCTGATGCGATGCTGGTTCTTGCACGCGCGCGGCAAGCCAAACTTGGATCAACGCCAACAGTACAGCCTAGAAGCCGTAGAGATCAGACTTGTTGGTAGGGAGAAAATCAAGGAGCGGCGATAGGGACGGAACATCGGTTCGAATCTGGTCTTCGATTTCTGTAGGGCTCGCGCGCCTCGCTCGGGCATTGCGAATGATCACGGCGAGGCGGGAGACGTCTCGAACTGTCCGCTCCGGTGCGGAGAGAATCTTGGTGGTATTTCCGACAAACTCGAAAATCCCGTCTGGAACATTCCCATCCCCTCCACATTTAGGGCAGGGGCTCGCTTTGCAACCCGAGATCGAAACGTGCCGTCCTTCGAAGGCGAATCCCGAAGGAAACGCCGCACCGCAGTTCTCACAAAATGCCGGGAGTTGGGTCACCTCCTGTTCATACCGCCCGACGCCGAACCCTAGCTAGCGGAATTCGCCAAAGCCCGAGGTGGTTCAGTCGGCGCCTACAGCAGCATCAGCGCAGGGCTCTCGATGAGCTTCCGCAACTCAGCGAGGTATTGCGCGCCGACGGCGCCGTCGACGACGCGGTGGTCGGCGCTGAGGCCGATGCTCATCCGCTGGCCGGCAACGATCGCGTCATTCGGGCCGACGACGGGCTTTTTCACGATCGCGCCGATGCTCAGGATCATGGCCTGCGGCGGATTGATGATCGCGGAGAAACTCTCGATGCCGTAGCTGCCGAGGTTCGAGACCGTGATGGTGCCGCCGGCGTATTCGTTCGGGTTCAGTTTTTTGCCGCGGGCGCGGGTGGCGAGGTCCTTCACGGCTTCGCTGATGTCGCGCAGCGATTTCTTCTGCGCGTCGCGGATGACTGGGGTGACGAGGCCTTCCTCAACGGCGACGGCGACGGCGAGATTCACGCTGCCGTATTGGATGATCGCGTCGCCGGCGAAGCTCGCGTTGACCGCGGGCACTTTCACCGCGGCGGCGACGACAGCTTTGAGCACGAAGTCATTGACCGTGAACTTCACTCCGCCGCCGGCTTCGCTCGCGGCGTTGAGATCGACGCGGAGCTTCATCAGCGGCGCGGCATCGACTTCGATGTTCAGGTAGAAATGCGGGATCGTCGTCTTGCTGGTGAGCAGGCGCTCGGCGATGACGCGACGCATGCCGGACAGGGCGATGCGCTGGTCGCCGGTGCCGGCGGGCGTGGCGGCGACGGGGGCGGATTTCGGGGCGGAAGGCGCCGAGCTTGGCGAACGGGATTCGACATCCTTGGCGACGATGCGGCCGCCGGGGCCGGAGCCGGCGAGCCCCGCGAGGGAGACGCCTTTTTCCGCGGCGATCTTTTTCGCGAGCGGGGAAGCTTTTACGCGTTCGCCGGAAGCGGCCGGAGCGTGGGTGCCAGCAGCGGCGGTGGGAGCGCTGGCAGCAGGAGCAGCAGCGGGCGCGGCGGCTTTCGGAGCGGGAGGTGCGTCGCCAGTCGGGGCGGCTTCACCTTTGCCGAGCAGGAGCGCGATGCTCGTGCCGACGGGCACTTTCTGGCCGGCGGCGACGAGGTGCTTGTGCAGGACGCCGGCGTCGAAGGCTTCCATTTCCATCGTCGCCTTGTCGGTCTCGACCTCGGCGAGCACGTCGCCGACTTTCACGGATTCCCCTTCTTCCTTCCGCCACTTGACGAGGGTTCCCTCGGTCATGGTGTCGGCAAGTTTCGGCATTTCGATGTAGGTGGCCATGGCGGAAAAAAGTGCGGTGCGCGAAAGCGGGTGGGCATTAGCCCAAAAGCGCGGCGAGGGAAATAAAAACGTCGCCCGGCTTCGCGTCAGACGCCGGCAAACGCCAGATCGAGAACCTCGAGCAGGAAGTCGGCATCGGCGCGGGTGATGCACATCGGGGGCTTGATCCGCAGGACGTTGCCGTGGAGGCCGCCCTTGCCGAGCAGGAGGCCGAGCTGGCGCGCGCGCTCGAAGACGGCGACGCACTCGGCTTTCGCGGGCTCCTTGGTCCCGCGGTCTTTCACGAGCTCGACGCCGATCATCAAGCCAGCGCCGCGCACGTCCCCGATGAGGCTGTGCTTTTCCGCGAGGCGGCGGAGGCCGGCGTGCAGATGAGCGCCGACGATGCGGGAGCTTTCCTGCAAGCCCTCGCGGTCGATCACTTCCAGCACGGCTTTGCCGATCGCGCAGCAGACCGGGTTGCCGCCGAAGGTATTGAAGTGAATGCGCGAGGTGAGGGCGTCGGCGATCGCGCGGGTCGTGACGACCGCGGCGAGCGGGGCGCCGTTGCCGATGCCTTTGGCCATGGTGACGATGTCCGGCACCACGCCCTGCGTCTCAAAGCCCCAGTAATGCGTCCCTGTGCGGCCGAAGCCGGTCTGCACTTCATCGGCGATACACACGCCGCCCGCGGCGCGCGCGGTGGCGTACACGTCGCGCAGGTAGCCATCGGGAAAAACGACCGCGCCGCCCACGCCCTGGATGCTCTCGGCGATGAAGGCAGAAATTTTCCCCGGAGTGGCGAAGGAGATGAGGTCGCGCACGTCGTTGGCGTATTTAGCCCCGGCGGCGGGATCGTCGTAGCCCCAGGGCCCGCGATAGCGATCCGGAGCAATGGCGTGGTGTGTGCCAATCGCATGGGGGACGTTGAATTTCCACGTGCTGTGCGCGGTGAGCGCCATCGTGCCGCTGCTGCCGCCGTGGTAGCCGTTGCGCAGGGCGACGACGTCGAAATTCCCGGTAAAAGCGCGCGCCATGAGCACGGCGAGGTCATTTGCCTCGGAGCCGGAATTCACGAAGTAGCAGACCTTCAGATCGCCCGGCATCTTCGCGGCGAGGGCGGCGGCGTAAGCGGGGAGATTTGGGTGCAGGTAGATCGTCGTGGTGTGCTGCAGCGCGTCGTGCTGCGCCTTCGCCGCCGCGACGACGTGCGGATGACAGTGGCCGACGCTCACGGTGACGATCCCGGCGAACCCGTCGAGATACCGCCGCCCGCGCTCATCGAAGACGTACTGGCCGCGCCCTTCCACGATCATCAGCGGCTCTTTGTAGTAGTGGAAGATCGCCGGATTCACGTGCGCCTGGCGCAGGGCGAGGACCTCGGCGGCGGTGGGGCCGGTGTAGGGGGCCGGCGTGTGGGCGAAAGGGGGGAGTTCCGGGGTGGTCATGGCGCGAAACATCCAACATCCAACATCCAACATCCAACATCGAATGGGGCCGGAATACCTGCGCCGGGATTTTGAACGGATCCGCACTTTGGCTGTCTTCCCGAACCCCGTGCTTGCCAAAACGAGCGCGGTTCTTTTATCCCACACGCCCCCAATGATCAAAGTACGCAACCTGAAGAAGACATTCGGTCCCAAGGTCGCCGTGGCCGGAGTGTCCTTTACTGTCGAGAAAGGCGAAGTCCTCGGCTTTCTCGGACCCAACGGCGCCGGAAAATCCACGACCATGCGCATGATCACCGGCTTCATCCCGCCGACGGATGGCGAGGTGAGCGTCGGCGGCTTCGACATGGTGGCCAAGCCAATCGACGCCAAGCGGCTCATCGGCTACCTGCCGGAAAATGCGCCTTCCTATGCCGACATGACGGTGCAGGGATTTCTCAGTTTCACCGCGGAGCTT
>JANPIS010000024.1:0-11998 GCA_031425095.1 Chthoniobacteraceae bacterium | reverse complement strand
CTGCGCTTCACCGCGCACAACGGAGACGAGTGGTCGGAGCGCGACCCATTTTCCTTCGGTGTCGTCCTTGGTCCACTCGATCTGCATCTTTTCGCAGAGGGCCAGCACTGGGAACTCTACGACAAACTCGGCGCGCACCTTGTCGAGATCGATGGGGCGGCTGGAACGTGCTTTCACGTGTGGGCGCCGAATGCACAGCGCGTCTCCGTCGTCGGCGACTTCAACGCCTGGGACGGTCGCCGCCATCCGATGCGCAAGCTCCTCGGCTGCGGGGTGTGGGAGATCTTCATCCCGGGCGTGCGCGAGGGTGCGCATTACAAATTTGAGGTGAAGCAGTCGCACGGCGCGATCGTGCTCAAGAGCGATCCGTTTGCGTTCTTCGGACAGTTCGGCACGAGCACCGCGTCGCTGGTCTTTGACCTGAAGCGGTATCAGTGGAGCGATGGCGAGTGGATGGAGAAGCGGCGATCGATCGAGGCCCACCGCGCGCCGATGTCGATCTACGAGGTGCATCTCGGCTCCTGGCGGCGAAAGGTGGAGGAAGGTAATCGACCGCTGAGCTATCGCGAACTTGCGGACCAACTCGTCGAGTATGTGTGCGAGTTGGGCTACACGCACATCGAGTTCATGCCGGTGGTCGAGCATCCGTTTGAAGGTTCGTGGGGCTACCAGGTCACTGGATACTTCGCGCCGACGAGCCGCTGGGGAAATCCCGACGAACTCCGGCATCTCATCGACCGCGCGCATCAGCGGGGCATCGGCATCATTCTGGATTGGGTTCCCGGACACTTCCCAAAGGATCAGCACGGCCTTGCGGAATTCGACGGCACCGATCTCTACGAGCATGCCGATCCGCGCATGGGCGAGCACATGGATTGGGGCACGCTCATCTTCAACTACGGCCGCAATGAGGTGCGAAATTTCCTCATCGCGAACGGACTCTTCTGGCTCGACCAGTATCACATCGATGGCCTGCGGGTGGATGCAGTGGCGTCGATGCTCTACCTCGATTACTCGCGGAAACCCGGCGAGTGGATCCCGAACGAGCATGGCGGGCGCGAAAATCTCGAGGCGATCTACTTCCTCAAGCGCTTCAACGAAGTCGCCTACGAACGCCATCCCGGTGTCGTGACGATCGCTGAGGAGAGCACCGCGTGGCCGGGCGTTTCACGGCCGACCTACCTCGGCGGCCTCGGCTTCGGCTTCAAGTGGAACATGGGTTGGATGCACGACTTCCTCGACTACATGGCGCTGGACCCGATCTATCGGCGCTTCCACCAGGGCGCGATCACCTTCTCGCTGCTCTACGCTTTCCACGAACACTTCATCCTCGTGCTGAGCCACGATGAAGTGGTGCACGGCAAGGGCTCGCTGATCAACAAGATGCCCGGCGACGTGTGGCAGAAGTTTGCGAATCTGCGGCTCTTCTATGCGTGGATGTATGCGCACCCTGGGAAGAAGCTCCTCTTCATGGGCGGGGAGTTCGGCCAGTGGACGGAGTGGAATCACGACACCTCGCTCGACTGGCACCTGCTGCAGCAGCCAGAGCACGACGGGCTGCTGCGCCTCGTGCAGCACCTGAATTGGATGTATCGCAACGAACCCGCGCTGTGGGATCAGGACGACACGTACGCCGGTTTCGAGTGGATCGACTTTCACGACTCGGACAACTCCGTGGTCGCCTTCATGCGCAAATCGGTCACCGGCCAGTCGCTCGTCTTCGTGGTGAACGCCACTCCGGTGCCCCGCGAGTGCTACCGCATCGGCGTGAATGGCGCGGGCTGGTACGAAGAGATGCTCAACACCGACGCGCAGACCTACCACGGCTCGAACTTTGGCAACTACGGCGGCGTGCATGCGGAAGAAGTCGCATGGCAGGGCAAATCGCACTCGCTCTGCCTGCGGCTGCCGCCGCTCGGCGTGATCGGTTTGAAGCGGCTCCATGCATAATTTTTCCGCTGCCCAATCAGCGCCGGAAACGAAATCCCGACACTTTCGATTTGCCGTCTCAGACCTCGTTCGTATCTTCCTCAAACCTCCACCTCCCACGCTCCCAATGAAAAACACGCATAAGAACGCTTTCACCCTCATCGAACTGCTGGTCGTGATCTCGATCATCGCGATCCTCGCCAGCATCGCCGTCCCCGTCTTCGGTCGTGCGCAGGAAAATGCCGCGCGTACCAAGGCCCTCTCGAACGGCAAGCAGATCGGCCTCGCCTGCCGCCTCTTTGCCCAGGATCACAATGGTGACTACCCGCGCTACACCGATCCGGACAACAAGACCGGCGAACCCAATTCCTCGAACGCGATCTTTGCGACCCTTTTCCCCGACTACATGTCGGACGAGAAGCTCTTCGAGATCTCGAAGTCGGTGTACTCGAAAAAGAATGACGGTAAAATGGGCAGCGGCAGCACCCTCAGTAACGGCGAGTGTGCCTGGGCGTACCTCACGGAGATGACCGATACGTCGAATGGTCGCTGGCCGTTCATCATCACCTCGCCAAAACGCGGCGGCAAAGACTTCACCAATGATGAAAGCCAGGAAGGCGGCCTCTGGCGCGGTGAATACGCAATCGTTGTGAACTGCGACGTGAGCGCTCAGGCCCAGAAGACCCGCAAGAGCCCCGGGGGCACCACAAGCTTCGTGAAGCGCGACGACGACGCTTCCAAGAACATCCTTGACTACGACGCGAGCACGAATCCCCCATGGCTGCGTGCGGACACCAAGGTGCTCTACCCCGAGTAACCGATCCGACAATTCTCGAAACAGAAACGCCTGCCGCGCTTGAACGCGGCAGGCGTTTTCTTTTTCCCGGCAACCACGCACGGACACTGGCCCCGGATCGGGGGGTGATCAGCCAGCGGGATGCGACGGCAGGCGCACGATGAGGAGCTGATTCATCGCCTCGCGGAAGGCTTCGTCGGCTGCATCGGCGCTGGCGTAGCCGGAAGCCACGAGTTCCGCGACCTGCTGACCGAGGTGACGCTCGCGCCAGAGCACCGCTTGGACACTTGCGCGATGCGGCGATTCGGAGATGGCACCGTAGCGCGAGGGCCGCGGCGCCCGCACCTGCCAGATGCCGTAGTACACATACACGGGCCGCCCCTCCTGCTCGAAGGTGTAGGCGCGGAAGCGCAGCGGAACACCGGCTGGCTGCACATCGATCGGGCCGCGATCGGCGACGAGCTTCATGCCGATGGCCGCGAGGCAGATTTCCGGTCGATGCGTCCCGGCGAGGACGCGGGATGCGGTCGGGCCGGGGTTCCACTCGAGGAAGAAGAGCGTCCAGTCCCCGCCGTCGTCGGTCTTCCAAGTCGCTGCAGTCGTGTCATCGCAACGCAACTGCTCCGCGGCCACTGGCCCGATGTCCACGGGCGCGCTGCCCGGCAGCGGCAGCAGCGACCACCGACTCTCGGGTGGACTGCCGGCTTCGTGGAACCACCACTCTGTGGCGCAGACCACGCCAGCGAACCACAGTGTGAGCGCCGCCAAAGCACCGATCGATAACGGAGTCGCTGCGGGAACCTTGGGAGCGAATTGCTGCGGTCGATCGTTCCTGCTCAGAAAAAGCCCACCCAGCCAGACGAGGATAAGACACAGCGTGAGAATGAAGAGGCCGGCTGGGTCGTGCCAACGGCCGACCGCGCCCGGCCCTTCGTTCGCGGCGCTCCATGCCAGGAAAAGAGTGCGCGCCACGTTGGTTGAAAACGCGGCCACTAGCCCAAACCCGAGCAACAACAGCCGACGACGCCAGTTAAACCGAAACAGTTCTCCGAGGAAAAGCGCGCCCATCAGCGCCGCCTGGAGCGATCGCACACCACTGCACGCTTCCTCGATTCCCAGCAGGCCAGATTGGACCTCAATGACATTCCCGTGCTGAACCGCCGCCACACCAGCGATCGTCAAAATTTCGACCGTCACTCCCGCGACGACGCCCATGAGCCGGTGAGTGAGCGGCACTTCGATCACCCGAGGGCACGGCACGGCGGTGAAGATGAAGCAGATCGGAAAGGCAAAATGCCAAAGCCACGACGACCCGCCGATCCACGCCAGCACTCCCAAGGTCATGACCACCACTTCCGCCGTCAGCAGCCACGCACACAGACTCCAGTCCGGGCTCGGCTGCGCGAAAAGCCAACTCGGAAAGAACGCAAAGGCGGCAAGCCCGATCACCAAGCCGGCGCCTCGCAAACGTGGTCCCGGTGCCGGTCGCGTCTCCCATCGCCGGTAGGCGACAAAAAGTCCGAACACTGGCACCAGCCAGCCGTATGAGTAAACGGGATTGACCACCCAGTGGACGGAAAGATTCCGGCCGACGAGCAGCCAAACGGCTCCGATCAGCACCCATGCCCAGACGCTCCTCCAGGGGAGCCTGGAGGCATCAGCCATGGGCGAAAATACAGCGATGCGGGCAGAGCGAAGCCATGAGTGGAGAATAGTGCATGAACTTGCCCGAGTGGGAAAGTTCGACCGCGCTGCGCACTCGCCCCCGTCGCAGCAATCACCTAGAATCCAACCACGATGCCCTCCTCGGCCAGTCTTCCGCGAGTCCTACGGGTGGTCCAGTCTTCCGCCGTCAATCCAGCTTCGCGCAGGGAACAACCCGCACTGCCGGCGCCGCAGTCCTTGGCACATCACCAGCCAAAACCTGTAATTCCTTCTCGAAATCGCTCAGCACGATTCGAAGATCGAATCGCTGGACAAATTCCAACGCCGCCTGGCCCATTTCGTCATTCGTCGGGCAAGGTTCAGGGAGGGGGGATAAAGCCAGTGATGATTTGGCCAAGCTGCCGGTACGTTGCTGCACATTCGGCCAAACGCCAGAAGATTTTATCGATGGAAGACAGTATCTTCGGATTGCGGTCGGGATTCGGAAAGGCAGTCGGCAACAAAGTGACAGAGGAATCTGGCCTGTCCAGACTCGTCGTCGAACGCCGGCAAAGCGTTCGCGCCACAGTGCTGTCGTCTCCGAAGCGAGACTTCAGACGGTGGAGAGGTTCGGCGCGCGTTTTACAAATCCGTCGTCATCCGCCATCGAACGGATTGCGCGGGCCAGCGCTTCCGGTTGATTCGGCAATACATTCACTCCGAACCTACCCTGCAGAGTCGCGTGCGCGAGTTCACTATCCTCGTCCGCCACCGTGATCACCGGCTTCCCGACCGCCAAGGAAGTCAGCAACTTGCTCGGAAAGAAAAATGATCCGGTGCCTTCCTGCTGAGTGATCACCGAACAATCGGCATCTGCGAGCATCTCGTGGTAAGCCTCCTGCAGTTGTAGCGGCAACAGCAGCACATTCGTGAGGTCGTAGCGCGCGATAAGTTCCGCGAGATGAACCCGGCGAGCGCCGTCCCCCGCAATCACGATCTTTACCTCGCGTTCCGCGGCAAAATGCCCCGTCCCACTCAGTCCACGAGGCAACTCATCCCATTCCTGTAGCAGTCGAGCGGCATCCACAAGCACCTCAAGACCCTGCTTCACCCCCAAATTTCCAGAATACATCGCCACAAAAACCTTCGCCGGCAAGCCATGTCGCTCCCGGAACCTCCCGGAAGCCGGCAATTCGATCGGCAACTCCACCCCATTAGGAAAATAGATCAGTTTATCCGCAGCGACACCCTTCTCCCGAAACTTCCCGAGCATTCCCCGACTGATCCCAGAGACCTTCGAAGCCCGAGAGTAGGCGAACGATTCCATCCAATATAGAATCCGCGTCAGCAGCCCCGGCCGGACCATGCCCAATCCCACAGCAGCGTCCGGTTGCAAATCCTGAACGTGGAAGACGAAGGGAACGCCCTTTACCACACTCGCGATCCATGCAGCAATACCGAGCGGCAATGGAGGAGAGATGACAACGAAGAGGTCTGGCTTCGGTAGTGCCAGCACCCGGAGGAGCGAAACGAACACGAAGCTGGCTTCGTGCAACATGCGCCGCAGTGGACCGACAACGGCAGGCACATACAGCCAGCAGCGACGAATCACCACGCCGTTCAACACCTCGGTCCGAAACCACTGGCCACGATCCTCATCCCGTTTCCGCCAGACGGGGTAGTAGGGAAAACCGGTAATCGCCCCGACCTGATGACCCTGTGACGCAAGGAATTCACAAAGCGCGCGATTGAAAGGCGCGATACCGGTCAGTTCCGGCGAATAATTGATTCCCCACACGGCGATTTTCATGGGTGCGTTACGGCTACGCTGACTGTTTCACGTCGGTTCCGATTTGGGAACCACTTCTTGCATCGTTTCAGCTGACGACCAAGCGTGGCGATCCCCCGCCGACCAAAGAATCCCAAGCAGAATAACTACGATCAACTGTATTGCCGGAACCTGCAGGGGAAAATACCACCAGGCGCAAGCAAGCACCCCGACAAGTCCCCCCATGGCTCCCACGAGCATGCCCTCTTTCTCCCCTATTTGCCCACCTTTCGCTCGATACCGCCGCAATCGGTAGAAGCCCCTCCGAAAAGCACCAATAAACAGATACGCCCACACCATCGTGCCCACAACTCCCCACTCCACCAGCGCCTGCAGGAAGTCCTGATGGGCAAACTGCATCTGTGGATAGTAAGTTCGTAAAAGCGGATCGTCGGTAAAATGGGGATAAACCACCGACCACGATCCGGGCCCGAAACCCAGCAGTCCGGCCCTCGGCACGATCCGCAGGCAAAGCATCATTACTTTCGACCTCTGAAGACGTGAGAACCCCGGTTCGGCGGGATTATCCCCCGAAAGGATTAGGCCATCCGCACGCATCCGGAAGTCGCTCTTTGGACTTTTGCCTCGCTGCGCAACGCTCGAAGCCTCTTGCACGAGCATCTCTTGCAGTCGCCTCCAGTGCGATTGGAATTCCATCTTTCTACCTCCAGCAATTGCCCCCACTGCGCTGACAATCACACAGATTGCAACAAGCCGAAGACACCGCACGACGTAGGTCTTCAGATTCATCGCAGGCAAACGCCAGAGAACCCACAAACCAAAAAACACCCCCAAAACACCGCCAACAATTACCCCAAGCAGTGAACCGACCACTGCAAGACCCAACCACCCAACCACCACTACTCCGGCCCAGCCACCGAAACGACCCAACTCTGAATGCTTCAGCTTTCCCAGCACACTAAAACGCCCCAACAAACCGCCCGCTGCCATCGGCCAAATGAGGCAAATAAATGACACGCCGATGCTTTCATCCGCGAAGAACGCAAACTGATCGCTGATCAATGGCGCCGCACTCGTCCTCACTGCCGGCACGGAAAAAACGAATTCCCACACCACCCCTACCGATAACAAAAGTCCCCCGCTCATGACGATCGCCGTAAACCATCTGCCGCGCCATCGCTGTCCTGTCATAGGTTCACTCGTGAGCAGCAGCACGCACAACAGGCAACTGTGGAACCACATGCCCTCCTTGGCCGTTATCACGAATACACTCTCCGGCCACCGAAGCGCTAAATCAGTGATGTGCCTAGCATTAAACGGCTCTGCAGCAACGTTAGCCGCCGTGAGTGCGACAAGCCATCCTGCAGAAATAAGGAATGCGACCGCGGCTCCCGCACCACCCCAGACGGTTCGGCGCCTTTGTCCAATCCCCAGCGATGCCAACCAACCCATTAAAGCCAATGTTAATAACACCGAGGTACTGATGAGTGCCCACCGGCGCATGCCACCACATACCCACGGCAGACTGATCAGTGCCGCAAGTACTACGGCACAACAAACTGCATGACTTTTTCGTCCGATTCCACCGAGAAGCGCTCCTCCAGCCACACTCTATACCATCTCCGATTTCACCGTGCTTTGGCTCAACGATCCGCATTCGCGTTCAACCAGAGATATTCCCTCCACCGCACATCCCGCCACGCATCGATCGCTCACTCTAATCATCGGATCATCGACGGCCGCATCGTCACTAGCAAATTCTCAAGCACCGGAACCGCAGACTGCGTCTCGAAATAGATAGACTTGAACGATGTAACACCGAGCAAATGTCGCCTAACACTTAGTTCCATAACCAGCGGCGGAGCTCCCGGACGTTCAAATGGGACGAATGATTCCCATCTCCTCGTCCGATCATTCCAAGAGGCAGCTTCCGCGACGACTCGATCGCCCCCCCCCACCGTAGCAGGAGTCGGAACTTTGCAGCCCGCGCCGCATCAACAAAATTTTCCACCGGAACCTCAACAACATGCTCCAAATCCCCACCACCGAGCACTCCACCAGAAGCGCTCAAGATTGACGACCCACCCGGGCGCACCTTCAAACTCACACAAGATCTATCAACGCGACCGGTTGTTAATGGATCGCTGAAACACAGCTTCATCGACAAAGCCCCCTTCTCCTCGCCCGCCGCGCGGTCCGAGCGGAAAGACCAATAAACCAGGACGTCAGCAGCACGAACATCGAGCGGTTCATCAAACGTATAGCCAAACTCGCGCATTCCCTCCCGGCCCACCATGAAGTTCGCAAGCGTCCCGCTGGCACGCCTCGTGTCCGAAAGCGAACCGCTTGAAAAACTCATGGCCAATGAGGGTCGTTCCACAACTCCGACGTCAAAAGCAGACATTGCCGCAAGGTATGCAACTTGATCGTGTGGGTTCTGCTCCGGATCGAAAAGTTTCACTGTGGCCTTCTTTGCTGCCTGCAATGCTAACCGCGCATTCGATTCCCGTCCCTTAGAAGGTGCAAAATATGCTTCGAAGATGCGCGCAATGATTTGCCTCCTTCCAGCTTCCGAATGCAACCAATCACGTCCTAAATAGTTGTAAGGCACCCCGTCCGAATTTGTAGGCAAACCCAGCTTCGCTACCGCCGCAGGACCGAATATAAACTCACTCATAATCCCAGCAGCGTCAAGGAACTCTATCCCATTCGCTGCAGCGAACCGCATCAAACGAGTTCGATAATCATCAACACCACCGCCGTTTTTACCCGCATCTTGATCCAACTCTCGCATTCCGGAATTCAGCTGCAGCACTTCTCCCAGCTTCATTCCGCTATGAGACCAACGGGTCACCAACAGAATCTCAGTGTCTGTGCGACCTGCCGCATTATTCGCTCGCACTTCCTCCACCAACGCCTCCAAGCCTTCCCTCGGTTCATCATTTTGCCCAGCCGTCACGATAAAAAGATCCGCGTTTAAGCCAACACCGCGCTTCACATCGGACCCACCAAGCATGCCGAATTGAGTCGGATTACTCGATACTGAAATGAGTTCCACTCTTGACCCCGGGTACAATCGCTCCAACAAAAGATCAATCGGTCCATCTGCCAGGTCCTTAACCGCCTCACCACCCACCAAGATGACACGAACAGTTTGGTGGCTGTTAAGCTTTTCAATCGTCCGCCTGAGCCTCAGCCACCGAGTATCCTTCCCCTGATATTGAATCTTCGCTGGGAGTGTCGCGTAAATTTTATCCGACCACTCGACAACCTCACTCGCAGCGATCTTTTCTAGGCTAACATCATCAACAAGAAATTGCCTGCCTTCATTCGCCTCGAACTCAATCCTCACAGCTGACGCTTTGAACTCGCCGTCACCACAAACTAGGGGTTGAGCACGGAACCGGAAATCACTTTTTACCCACTGCGCCGCGTTTGGCACCTCACACTCGCTTTTGGAAAGTGCTTCGCCACTTCCATTCCGAACAAAAGTCACCCTACACAGCCCGCTCGCAGTTTCGGAATCGCTCACAGGTCCATCCGCCGACCTTGAAAGGAATCTGACCCGATACCAACTTAAAGGCTCAATCGCAACCGTGCGACTCACCCACCTGCCACCGTGAACTTGAATCGAACGGCGGCCCGAAACCCGGTCAATGTCTACCCACTCGCCGCCACCTATCACTGTCCAACCTGCCATGCATGGATTCACCTCAAAATCGGTAGCCCAATGATCCATCGCTTCTTTCTGACTCCTTTCCGCTCGAAACAACCTATCAACCCCTAACGCAAAAAGAACGCTGGCGAATGCAAGCACAATCTGCCAGCCGTCCGAGACCTTCCGCTTATTTGGATTCCATGAATTCTTTGTTTCGTGTCGGGCAGGCACGCCCCCCGTCCCTGTTCGCTCGACATCCACTTTGGTATTCCGGTTCTTCGCGACATCGGAGTGGGCTACGGGGCCAGTGCAACTTTCATCGCAATTTAAAGCCCCATCGAATGAACCTTCCTTGATACCCATCCGTATTTTTTCAAGCTGGCAGAATTCCTCGGCTTTGTCCTTGCTAGAGAACCGTCGCCGCAACCGCTTGCCTTTAGTCTCCGATAAACCAGATACTATCCAAACAGAAATCTCACCATCAAAAGCCTCATAAAGTCGCAACCCACCACAGATGGCCTTTGCTGTCTTCTTCGCCTTCATTAGATAATTACAATCTAAGTCATCCTACCCGTTGTTCTTACAAAGAAGTGGCGGATTCGGTTTTCGGAGGACAATCCAAGCAAAACTTGTCAACGTACTGATAGGCTGTTTCAGCAGTACATTCCGAAACGCAGCGTGTAAGAAGCGTAAAGGAGGCAACGCATCGTAGTACCCGTGTCCGAAGAAACCAGCGTATTCTAGCACCTCATAACCCAGCATCTCAAGCCTTTCTATTGAAGCTTTGCTCGGCCCTACACACCAATGATAGTAAGCGGGAAATTTTCCCCTTTGCTGACGTTCGCGTGAAAGGAACCAAACCGTCAGCCACTCTGGAAGGCACTTGTTCACCAAAAATGGAAGGGCAAATAGTGTGGGAAAGAAATGAATCGCCACACCGCCAGGCTTGAGCATCCGAAAAACATTCGTGTGCAACCTCCTTGCGTCAGCAACATGCTCCGCGACAAATCGCGAGAATACCATATCGAACTCTTCACCCGCCACCGCGACTTCTCCACCAATATCCATCACGATTTTTCGGTATCCGGACGATGCGAGCGCCAACTCTCTTTCAGATACGTCCATTACGGTATAGTTGCGATGGCGCAAAACATCATCACCTAGAGGTAATTGAGGTTGAGCACCGCCCCCGACATCCAATATATTTTTACAATTATTTTGAATGATAACACGTTTTAGCAAAGGAACGAATCCATCGTAAGCATCTTCCGTTTTGCCGAACTTCTTTCCACAGAAGTGTATGCTACACGCTTGCTCTTCGCTTACCAAGCAGGACGTATTTCTTCCGGTCATTGGATTTACGGATGGGAACTAGCGCGTGTCATGCAACCTGGCGGAATGTAGAAGACCGCACGAGAGTGAGGAGAGCCAACTAGTGCAACGTAACACATGAACTGGCTACGGTTTGATCCTGCGTTTGACGTTGGAGTAGGTCCAGCGGATGGGGGTGGCTGTTTTGCTGTAGTGGCGGATGTAACGCAGGAGTTTGGAGCGCAGATCGGACAGAGAACGAAAGACGCCGCGCGCGATGACCTGGCGCTGGATTTTGGCGAACCATTTTTCAATCAGGTTGAGCAAGGAGGAGTAGGTTGGCGTGAAGTGCATCCGAACGTTGGGATGAGCTTCAAGGAAGGTATCCACCAGCTTGGTCTTATGTGCCGAGAGGTTGTCGGCAATAACATGGATGGCTTTGCCGATGGGCTGCGAGGCGACGATCTCTTCCAGGAACGACACGAACTCCACACTGGTATGGCGTTTGGCGGTCTTGCCGAGGATTTCTCCGCTTTGGGTTTCCAAGGCGGCGTAGAGCGAGAGCGTCCCGTGGCGAAAGTATTCAAACCCGTGCGATTCGGCCCGACCCGGCGAGAGCGGCAGCACGGGGTCGAGACGGTCGAGGGCCTGAATGGCGCTTTTCTCGTCCACACAGAAGACCGCCGCATGGGCCGGAGGGTGCAAATAGAGGCCAATGATGTCGGCGGCCTTGGTTTCAAAGTCCGGATCGTCGCTGACCATGTGATGGCGCAGACGATGCGGCTGGAGACCGTAGCGGCTCCAGACCCGGGCCACGGTCATATGCGTGGTGCCCAGCTTTTGCGCCAAACGCCGGCTGCTCCACTGGGTG
>JANPIS010000023.1:0-3279 GCA_031425095.1 Chthoniobacteraceae bacterium | reverse complement strand
GAGATCGAGCGTGCCCGCGTCGTGCTCCGGCCCGCGCTCAATGAGCAGGGGAATCTGTCCATGTCCCCGGACATGAATGGCGTGAACACCTTCACCACCCAGGTCGTCTGGTGGGCCGCAGGCGGCGTGATGCTCTGGGCGGCACTCTTCAGCCTCATCGCCGCGCTCTTCCGGGGCGGCGTGCTGATGCGCGCGCTCGGCATCGCCGTAGTGCGGCGCGATGGCGCGGATGCCTCGCGCTGGCGGATGGTCTGGCGCGCATGCCTCGCGTGGTCGTGGCTCCCGGCCGCATTCTTCGCGACAGCGCTGCTCAACAGCTCGGGCCACGCGAGCACCTCGATCATCATCGTCGGCCTCCCTCTCCTCGGCCTCCTGATCTGGTCCGCCGCCATGCCCCACCGCAGCCTGCCCGACCGCCTCGCCGGCACTTGGCTGGTGCCGCGGTGATCGAATGCCTTTCTCGCACGTAGTTGCTCCCTGTTATCTATGACAAAATCTGAAAAGAAAAAAACGCTGACCGCCAACGCGTGCCTTTGGGTGGCGGCGATCCTCTTGCCGGTGATCTGCTATTTCGGTTTCGCCGGAACCAAGTTTCCGTGGCCGATCATCATTCCAATGCTGTTGCTTTGGCCCGCCGTGGCTTCCAACCAGATGCTCTCCAAGGCCATCGGAGAACCCGTCGATGATCCGGCGGATCCGACGACCCAACAAGACAGCAGCCCATAGTGCTCCTGACGGACCTACTGATGAGACGCGTGCATAGATTACAAAATGCGGTTCAGCCGGTGCCGGAGGCACACCGGAAATTAGCCGGGGGTGAAGCGAGGAACGAGCGCAACCCCCGGATGGCAATAGAAACGCGATGCGCCCCGGAGGTGGCGCCGGAAGCGCGGCGATCCTCTCCGGCGCACCCTCCGGGGCGCATTCCGATTTCATCTTGTTCCGGGGGTTCCGCTCGTTCCTCGCTCCACCCCCGGCTAATTTCCGTGAACCCTCCGGGTTCGGATCGAGCTTTCATCCAAGACTGCCCTTAACTTAACGCCACTCGAGCTTGGGACGTTGATTGTGCAAGTTGGGACAGGTCTCCTGTCGGCGGTGGAAAGTCCGGCGCTCGCGACCAAGCTCGCCGCCCCACGCTGACCGCGGCCCCCCGAACGCCACGCTGGCGGCACCGACTCTGGTTGCGGTGCCGGACTCGCTCCCGTCGGCACTGGCGAGTCGCGGATGCGGAACTCTGGCCCGCCCAATCCCGGGCCCATCAACCGTTGATCGGCGCTCCGCGCAAACGTTCCGCGGCATCCTCGGGACGGACGCTATTGATGAAGATGCCGCTGCCGAGTTCGAAGCCGGCGACGTGGTTCACGCGCGGCACGATGGCGAGGTACCAGTGGAAATAGTGCGCGCTCGCTTCGCTGATCGGCGACGAGCGGATGCCGAAGTTGAAGTCTGGATCGTCGAGCGCCGTGTAGAGCCGGCGCAGGATGCGGTGGAGCAGCGGCGCGAGATCGGCGATCTCCGCGGACGTGATGGCATCAAAGGAAGACGCGTGGCGGCGGGGAAAAATCCAGACGTGGTACGGCGACAGTGCCGCGAACGGGACGAAGGCGACGAAGGAGTCGTTGGCTTCGAGGATGCGGTCGCCGGCGGCGAGTTCGTCGCGGAGCACCGTGCAGTAGATGCACTCGCCATCCTCGTCGTGGGCGCGCGTCGCTTCCTCCAGGCGCTTGCGGACGGTGGAAGAGACGACGGGCGCGGCGACGATCTGCGAGTGCGGATGCTCGAGTGAAGTGCCGGCGCGTTCGCCGTGGTTCTTAAAGATGATGATGCTCTCGACCGCGGGATTCTCCCGCAGCACGGCGTAACGCTGCCGGTAGAGGTCGAGGATCACCGCGAGGTGCGCGGGCTCCATCGTCGCGATCGTGAGATCGTGCCGCGGATGTTCGACCAGCACCTCATGCACTCCGGCCGCGGCCATCGTGCGGAAGCTGCCCTTTCGGGCATGTTGTGGATCGTGATTGCCGGTGAGCGCGGGAAACTTGTTTGGCACGACGCGGGCCAGCCATCCGCCATCGGGCGCCGGTGCGCGGAGCACTTCCGCAGCCTCTTCATTGCCCACGCAGAAGGGACAGTCCGCGCGATGCTGCGCCCGCGGCGCCCGCGGGTTCTTGCTGGCGCGAAAGTCGTTTGGTTTCAGCGAGCGCCCGGGTGCGATGATGACCCAGTCGCGGGTGATGGGATTGAAGCGCATCTCGGACATGGCTTCGCATCCTAGGTGGACGTCCCACCGGCGGCGAGATTGCTGTTCATGCCATCCGACCGAAATGCTTAACTGCCGACCCCATGAAGTCCCTCGACGCCAAGCTCGCCGACATCCGCAGCAATCCTTCCGGCAGCAAAGCCTTCATCATCGCGGATGCCAAGGACGCGGACATGGCCTTCGGCATCACCGCACCAGGCCAGAAGCGGCCGCTGAATCCCGAGCGCGTGCTCAAGTCAGAGATGCACTGGAAGACGCTCGAAGAATACCGCGCGCAGATCCGCGCGGTGATCCAGCAGGGGCTCGTGGACATCATGCTCATGTCGGCCTCGAATGTGGAACAGCTCGCAACGCGGGAGCGGCTCTTTGAGCATTCGCACATCACCCCGGCGGCGCGCGCGAATGACGCCACAGACATCTGGGTCGTGCGCGGTGCGGAGTACATCAAAGAAGCGTCGCGGCCTTTCCGCAGCGCGACCATCGACCACATCAAGTGCGGCGAGCTCGCCTGCGCCGACGACGCCCCTGCGACCGGTGCGGACCTCGGGCTCTACTCGGTCACCTTCACGAACAATTTCGACCGCGACTACGAGACGCTCTGCGCCTTCAAGGAATTCCGCGAAGAGGCCGAGCGGAAAAACTTCCGCTACTTCCTCGAAGTCTTCGATCCGAACGTGGACACGGGTCTCGCGCCCGAGAAGCTGGACGGCTTCATCAACGACCACATCATCCGCAGCCTCGCCGGGGTGACGGAGAAGGGGCGTCCGCTTTTCCTGAAGATCGCCTGGCGTGGGCCGCGCGCGATGGAGGAACTCGTGGCTTACGATCCGCAACTCGTGGTCGGCATCCTCGGCGGCAGCGCGGGGACGACCTACGACGCTTTCAAGCTCATCGCCGATGCGCAGAAACACGGCGCGCGCGTCGCGCTCTTCGGTCGCAAGATCAATCACGCGGAACATCCGCTCGCCTTCATCGAGATGCTGCGGCGCATCGTGGAAGGTGCGATCTCACCCGAGGAGGCA
>JANPIS010000022.1:0-2215 GCA_031425095.1 Chthoniobacteraceae bacterium | reverse complement strand
AACTCTTGCCATGCCTGCGCCCAATCTCGTAAGCCCCACACGACGTCTCCCCCCTCGACTATGAAAAAACTTGTCCTCTCCGCATTGCTCTCCTTTGTCGCCGTGCAGGCGAATGCCGCAATCATTCAGTTCGATCTCGTGGGGACGGCGGGGTTCGGTTTGCTCCCGGGCAACGAACCGGGAAACATCACCGGAGGAACGGGCGGGGAGATCGGAGCGGGGATTACGTTCGATGACGTCAGCAACATCCTGACCCTCAATGTCGGCTGGGGCAGCTCCCAAGGGCCCTTCACCGACCTGACCAGTTTGGCCAACAACTCCCACCTTCACGGACCGACGCTCGCCAACAATGGCAACGACGGGACCGGCGATTTTAAGCAGACAGCGGGAGTCGCTTTCACCCTGACTCGGACCAGCAGCGCAGTCACCGGTGGAACCTTCTCCCCCAACACCGTCACGCTCTCGGCAGCGCAGGAGACGGACCTTTTGAACGGCACGTTTTACATCAACATCCACACCGTAAACAACGGCGGGGGTGAGATGCGCGGGTTCCTCAAGGCGGTCCCCGAGCCCGGCACGGCCACTTTGCTCGGCCTCGGCGCGCTCGCCTTCGCGGCTCGGCGCCGGCGGGAGTAACTGTCCTCGTTCCCAAGCTCGCGCTTGGGAACGCACCTGGCCGCGAAGCTCCGCTTCGACGGCAACCGGCGCGGTGGCGATGCGAGATGGCTGGCCGGTGAAAGAAGCTGGAGCTTCGGGGACACGTGCGTTCCCAAGCTGGAGCTAGGGAACGAGGGCGGCGACGGAAAGACCGCTACGACGGTTTGCCAGGGGGCTCTTCTTCCGGCGGTTCGCTGCGCAGGATTTCCATCGCCGCCTCATACTCCTCGTCATCGACAATGCAGAGGGTGGGGAAGAACTCGGGTAGGGGAAAAAAGGCCACCATCAGGCCGCCGACGATGGCATTGTGGGTGGCCTCGTTGCGGACGAAGCAGCGGATGCCGGCAGATTCGAGGACGGATCGGCGGAGGTCCACGCGCGTCTGATCGCAGTCGCGGAAGACTTCCCTCATTTCCTCAAGGGTGCCTCCAAAGTCATGAGAAGAGCCACAGATGAACGCGGATGAAACGCAGATGCAGAAGAGCGAATTCCTTCATCTGCGAAGATCTGCGTCCATCTGCGGCTCGATCGTTTCGACCTGGCCCCGTCACATCAGATTCGCCGCCACTTCCGCCATCTCGCTGCGTTCGCCTTTGAAGAGGTTCACGTGGGCCATGAAGGGTTGGCCCTGCAGGCGGTTGCGGGTGAAGACGAGGCCGTTGGTGTGCGCATCGACGTAGGGATTGTCGATTTGCGCGAGGTCGCCGATGAGGATGATCTTGCTGCCCTTGCCCATGCGGGTGACGAGCGTCTTGGCTTCGTGCGGGGTGAGCTGCTGCGCTTCATCCACGATGAAGATGGCGCGCGGAATGGACCGGCCGCGGATGTGCGCGATCGCCTCGATCTCGAGCACACCGCTCTGCATCAGGCTTTCGTACGGGCGGGCCAGCTTGCTCTGGCCCTGGCCATTCGCGGGGGACGGGAAAGAGGTCTCGGACTTGCGGTTGCTCTGCTTTTTCTTCTCGAATTTCTCCGGCTTGCGCGGGCGGGCGAGGAGCTGCTCCAGAGCATCGTAGGCGGGCTGGAGCCACGGCTGCATCTTCTCCTCCATGCGGCCGGGGAGAAAGCCGATGTCCCGGCCGGTGGGCATGATCACGCGGGTGATGAGCATCTTCTCGTAGTCGCCCTCCTGCACTTGCTCGAGTGCAGCGCCGACGCTGAGCAGCGTCTTGCCGGTGCCGGCCTTTCCGTAAACGGTGATGAGCGTGATGCTCGGATCGTAGAGTGCATCGAGGAAGAAGCGCTGCCCTAGATTCGCCGCCTGGAGACTGCGGCCACCGCGGATGTTGATGTGATCGTTCTGCAGCTTCACGAACTCCCCGGCGCCGATGTGCCGCGCGGGGATGGCGTGAGTCGGCTCCTCTTCGTTGCGAAGGAGCACATATTCATTCGGGAGAAAGTCGCGCTCGCTCTCGATGATGATCTCCTGCTGGCTGGCAAAGGCTTGGAGGGTGTGCCCGGGGATGTCGATGGACTCGTATTCGTCCTTCTCGCTGCGGCGCTGGGTGCGGCGGATGTCGTTGTCCTCGACGCGATCGGTGCGGTAGTCCTGCGCCTC
>JANPIS010000021.1:0-11277 GCA_031425095.1 Chthoniobacteraceae bacterium | reverse complement strand
CGCGCCGTCTGGTCGTAGGAAGCCGTGGCCACGAAGCGGCTGTCCGGGCTCCAAGCGCTGGCGAGGATCGTGTCCGTGTGTCCGGCGAAGGTGCGCAATTTTTTCCCCGTCCGCAGATCCCAGAGGTGCGCGAGGTGATTGGTGGAGCCGGAGAAGAAACGCCCGCTGCCATCCGGCGCGAAACGCAGCGTCTTCACCTCGCCGGGATGGTCGAGCGTCTGCACGAGCGTGCCGGTCGCCGTGTCGTAGATGCGGATGTGGCCGTCGTTGTGTCCGGCGATGATGCGCGTGCCGTCGGGCGAGATTTCGCCAGGGCGGATCATGCCGGGCTGGTGGTTCGCCGGCCACAGCGGCGCGCCGGTGTCGAGCGACCACCCGTGCAGCCCGCCGTAGGAAGTCAGCGCGTAGTAGCGGCGCATGTCGGGGGAGAAAAGGTGGACATAGACATCGCCGCCGACCACGGCGTCGAGCAGCACGCGCCCGGTCGCCAGTTCATAGACATGCGCCCGTTTTCCCGGCCACAAGCCGAGGCAGCCGAGCCGCCCATCGGGGCTGAGCCGGCAGCCATTGAAATCGCGCTGCCCTTCCACGCGCTGCACGCGGGGCGGAGCCGTGCGGCTCTCGCGCCAGACGCTGATCGGTGCCGCGCCCTCGGGCGACGGCCAGGGCGAGAGCAGCAGAGCGCGGCCATCGTGCGAGAAGTCCGGGGCCACCAGTCGATCATCCCCGAGCCAGATGCCGCTGAGCAGGGAGCGGCCCGTCGCCGCATCCCACACGTGCGCGCGACCATCCCGGCCATAGCTCGCCGTGCGTGCGCCGTCGCCCGAACCGATGAGCGCGGTGGGTTGGTAGAGATGCTGCATCGGCGGCGAGACCCGCAGCCCGAAGACGGTATCGTGGACCACCAGATCATTCGAATAGTGGGCCAGCGTGATGCGCCCGCCGCTGGCATCCAGCGCAAGCAGCTTCAACTGCGAGAGCGGGCTGTCGATGACGCTGAGCGGCGCGCCCGCATCCACGTCCCACGTCCGCGCGGCAAATGTGCCATCGATGAGGGCCACCCGTTTTCCTCCCGCCGCCAGCGCGCCCTGCCGGAAATCCGCCTGCGCCGCGACGACGAACCTCGCCTGGCCGGACTCCGTTTCCCAGACCGTGGCGCGCTTCGCATTCCAGGCCAGCACGCGCGATCCATCGCCGGAAATCGCCGCGCCACGGATGCCTCCATCGAGGGAAAACGTGAGCGGCTGCTCCGGCTGCGCACAGCGCCAGACTTCCACACGATCGCGGGAACGCGCGAGGAGCCGCGAGCCGTCGGCGGAAAAGCGCAGATCTTCGATCGGCTCCGGGCCGGTGCGGGCGAGGACGAGAACGGCACCATCGAGGGCCGCGTGGACTCGCACCTGCGCATCCTTCGTCGCGACGGCGAGCACGAACGGGGCTTGCGCCACCGCGAGCGCCGTCGCCACCGACGGCTGCGCGATTTTCGCCCGCACTTCTCCCGTCGCCGTGTCCCACACCTGCACCGCCGAGTCCTCCCCGGCCACCGCGAACCAACTGCCATCCGGCGCGAGCCGGGCCGGCGCGCGGAGTTTCCCCACCGGCACGACTGGCGGCCCGACGAGCACCGGAAACGCGCGCTGCTCGACGAGGGACATGGCGAACATCGCCGCCTGCCAACGCCCGGGATCGGCCCGCAGCCGCGCTGCGAGCGCCGCCAGGGCGATGGGCGCCTCGTCGCTCCCGGCCTGGCGCACGATTTCCTGCCACGCCAGGTGGTCGAGGGTCTTGAGTTGCTGCGCGTTCGCCCGCTCCGCGCGCCGCCATTGCCACGTCACGCCCGCCAGGCCGAGCACCAGCGCCAGCGCCAGCCCGGCGAGCAGCCCCGCAATCCTCGGCCGCCGCCGCGCCCAACGCCACAGCGCCTCGGGGGTGGTGATCGGGCGCGCGCGGATCGGCTCGCCGCGCGCGAAGCGTTCGAGATCCTCAGCCAGCTCCAGCGCCGTGGCGTAACGCTGCGCGGGCTCTTTCTCCAGACACTTCAGGCAGATCGTGGCGAGATCGCGCGGCACTGCGTCCAGTCGTTCCGGCATCTGTTCGACGACCATCTTCGCCGTGGCCAGCGGCGACGCGCCCTCAAACGGAGGCCGGCCCGCGAGCACTTCGTAAAGCACCGCACCGAGCCCATACACATCGGTCGCCATGGTCACATCCGCCTGGCGCGAGTCCGCCTGCTCGGGCGCCATGTAGCTCGGGCTGCCGAGCATCGCGGCGGAACGCGTGATCCCGCTGTCCTGATTCACCAGCTTCGCCAGGCCGAAATCCGTCACGTGCGGCTCGCCCATTTCGTCCACGAGAATATTCGACGGCTTCAGGTCGCGATGCAGCACCCCGCGCTCGTGGGCAAAAGCGACCGCCCGCGCCGTCTTCACCATCATCGCCACGATCTGCCCCGATGACGGCGCGACTGCCTTCGCCCAAGTCGCGACATTTCGCCGCCCGGAGACGAGCCGCATCGAGAAAAAATGCTGCATCTCGTGCTGCCCGATTTCATACACGGAAACGATGTTCGGGTGATGCAGCCGCGCCGCCGCCGCCGCTTCGTTGCGGAAACGCTGCACGGATTCCGCCGTTGCCAGTTCGCCCGCGAGGATCATCTTGATCGCGACCTCGCGCCCGAGACTCACCTGCCGTGCGCGATACACCACGCCCATCCCGCCGCGTGCGATTTCCTCGATCAAATCGTAGTCGCCGAAGCCGCGCCAATCGGCCGGGTCGGGCAGATCCTCGTCCACCGCCTCGCCCGCCAATCCGAACCCGCTCGCGAGACCGAACAAACAGCGCGGGCAGTGCGCGCCCAGCCGACCGGCGGCGAGCGCCGCGCCGCAAGTCGCGCAAGTCCGCTGTGCGGCGGAGTCGGGGTCGTTGGAAATGGGGTTCGCCATCTTGATTGCGGACAGTTCTTACCGGTTCCCGCCGAAACGTTTCAAAAATCTCACCGTCGGCTCGGCGCACCGGCCACCACATTCGTCAGGTGGCGCAGCTCATCCTCCATCTCCTCGGGCGTCGTCACCGTCGCCGCGATCTCCCCGCGCAGCAGGTCGCCGTATCGCCGCCGCATGCGATGCATCGCCACGCGGATCGTCCCATCGCTCAAGCCCAGCGCCTCCCCGATCGCCGCATAGCCGGGCCGTCCCGACGCGCCGGAGAGATGCGGCTCCATCGCATCGAAGAGCGCCCCACGTTCGGCCTCCACATACTCCGCGCGCAGCCTCGCCATCACCCGCTCCAGCAACCCCAGCGCCCAGCGACGCTCGTATTCCATCTCCGGCGTCGTCCCGTCCGCCGCCATCTGCGCGCCACTCGCATCCTCCTCCCCATCGAGCGACACCACCACGACTCCGCCCCCGCGTTTCAGCGTCGAGCGATCGCGCTGCGCATTGGCGAGGAAGTGGCAGAACGACGAAAGCAAAAACGTGCGAAACCGCCCGCGCTCGCGATCCGCCCGGGCGATCGCATTGTGCTCGAGCAAGTCCGCGATGAACCCCTGCGTGAGATCCTGCGCGTCCTCCGGCAAGTGCCCCTTCCGCCGCGCGAAATAGAAGAGCGGCCGCCAATAATCGCGGCACAAATCCGCCAGCGCATCGCGGCATTCACCCGCGCCCGCCCGCACCACGACACTCCAGCGCGTGGTCACGAACGCGGCCGGCGCGGCGGATAGAGCGGATCCTGAGGGTCGGTCGGAAGCCACGAGCCGAGCATTGAGCGCCAGCGATGCTAGTCAAGCGCATGGGCGTATCAGCGCTGAGGAGCCTATCGAAGTTCAGACTCGGGAGAATCGCTCGGGCCAGCCCACTTCACGGCGGTCGCAAGTCGACGCGTCGATGCCCGCAGAAGATCGATGGTCTCGCGGATCGCTACCGATTACCGAGTGTTTGCGGCACTCTGAGACAGCGTGCCCTTACCCTGGAAACCTACCCCGGCGCGGCTCCGATCGGCAACCGCCCCCCACCGGGAACGAAGTCCGCGGCTCCAACTGGGCGCGCGAGGGGATTCGCTCCGCGCTAGTTCGCATCGGACATCGTGACGCTGATGACTTCCTCCGCGCTCGTCATGCCGGAGAGGACTTTGCGGATGCCGTCTTCGCGGAGAGTGCGCATGCCCATCTCCCGCGCGCGCTTGCGCAGCTCAAGAGTGGTCGATTTGTTGTTCACCATGTGGCGCACTTCGTCGTCGATCATGAAGATCTCGAAGATGCCCGCGCGGCCCTTGTAGCCCCGCCCTTTGCAGACCTCGCAGCCGGCGCCGTGGCTCACCGAGGAATCGGCGAGCTGGGAGCGGTCGAGCCCGAGCGCGGCGATCTCGATATCCGTCAGGTCGATCGGCTCGCGGCAGTTCGAACAAATTTTCCGCACCAGGCGCTGAGCGAGGATCGCGCGCACGGCAGAGCTGACGAGGAAGGGCTGGACGCCGATATCCACGAGACGCGCGATCGCACCGGGCGCGTCATTCGTGTGAAGGGTGGAGAAGACGAGATGGCCGGTGAGCGACGCATTGATCGCGATATTCGCCGTCTCGGCATCGCGGATCTCCCCGATCATGATGATGTTCGGCGCCTGACGGAGGATGGACCGGAGCGCGGCGGGGAAGGTCATGCCGATGTCTGTATTCACCTGCACCTGATTCACCCCGGAGAGCTGATACTCCACCGGATCCTCGACGGTGATGAGCTTCTTGTCGGGCTTGTTGATGAAGTTGAGGCAGGCGTAGAGCGTGGTGGTCTTGCCGGAACCGGTGGGACCGGTGACGAGCAGGATGCCGTCGGGCAGCATGAGCAGGTTTTCGAAGACCTCCTGATCGTCGGACAGGAATCCCAGCTGCGGCAGGCCGAGCGAGAGCGAAGACTTGTCGAGGATACGCATGACCACGCTCTCGCCGTGATTCGTCGGGATGGTGGAAACGCGCAGGTCGATCTGCTTGCCCTTGCCCATCTTCACCTGGATGCGGCCGTCTTGCGGGAGCCGCTTCTCAGCGATCGACATCGAGCCGGTCATGATCTTCAGGCGCGAGATGATCGCCGTCTGCAGCTTCTTCGGCGGGTTGTTCATCTCGACGAGCACGCCGTCGACCCGGAAGCGGACCCGGAAGCGCTTTTCGAGTGGCTCGAGGTGGATGTCCGAGGCGCGCATGCTGTGCGCTTCGAGGAGCATCATCGTCACCATCTTGATGATCGGCGCGTCGCCCGTCTCGCCCTCGGCACCGAGGGTTGCAGATTCGCCCGTGATCGAGACATCGTCGGCCGGTTCGTCGGTGATGCCGTAGTATTTCTTCAGGGCGTCCTTGATGGAGGCTGGCGTGGCGCAGACGAACTCGAGATCGCGCTGCAGCAAATGATGCAGGGAGTCGAGGGTGTCGAAGTTCAACGGGTCCGCCACGGCCACCATGAGGCCGGTATCACCCTGCGCCACGGGCACGACCTGGAAGCGTTTCGCCAAGTCCGCCGGCACCAGCGCGATGGCCTCTTCGCTGATCGCCACCTGTGCGAGATCCACGAAGTCCATGGCCGCATGCGAGGCCAGGGCGCGCGTGACATCTTCCTGCGAGACGACGCCGAGGCGCACCAAGACGTCGATCGAAGATTCACCTTCGCCGCGCTCGTCCTGCGCGCGCTCCAATTGCGACTTCGAGATGAGTCCGGTCTCGAGCAGGATATCGAGGATGTAGTCGTCGTTCTGAGCCAAGGGAAAGTGAGGAAGCTGGGGTTGATGAAACAGGCGCTCCGGGTGGCACCCGGCAGTCTGGGCGGAGCCTGCCGAACCGCCCGAAGGCTCCATGCAACTAACGGTCCCGCCTCCGCTGTGTCAAAGCCCAACGCGGAAAAACCCGGCACTTTTCCCGAGAAAGCCGGAGCGATCCTCCGACGATTCGCCTAAGCCGCGAGCTGCGCCGGCGCCTCGTGGTCCCGGCGGCGGCACAGCGCCACGACACTCAGGCCGGACCAGCGATTATGCCGGGCGACCGCGCGTTCCACGCGAGTCAGGCCGCGCAGCAGCGCATTCAACCACGCGGGCAGTGGCCGCAGGTCGCTGCTCGGCTGCGCCTCCGTGCGGCGTGCGAGCCGCCACGGAATCGCCGCCCCGAGGATGCTCGCATAGAAGAAGTGCAGGTCCACGATCTCCAGCTCCGGCACGGCGGCGATCGTCGCGCGCAGCGAAGCGAGCGAATAGCGCCGGTAGTGGCCGAGGAACCGGTCGTGCGCGCTAAAGATCCAGGGCATCGCCGGCACGGTGATGAAGACGTGGCCGCCCGGTGCGACGTGACTCGCCGCTTCGCGGAGCACGGCGCGATCGTCCGGCGTATGCTCGAGCACATCCATGAGCAGTGCGAGATCCACGACGGATTCGGCTGGCCACGCGGGCTCGATCTTCGCGTGGCCACCGGCTGCCGTCGCCCGGCTTGCGTAGGCGGGATCGATGCCGAGCAGACAATCGGGCCCGGCGTGTCCGGTCTTCTCGAGGAAGGTGAGAAAGAGCCCGAGCCCGCAGCCGACATCCGCTACACGGCGTCCGGGCGCGAGTGCGCCAGTGGGGCGGACTCGATCGAGGAGGAGCTCGAACTTGGCCCGGTAGTACCAATGACCAAAGGCCTGATCGGGTGTGAGGTGGGAGCTTTCAACGACATCCATGAGCGGCGGCGGCGCGAGATTCGGAGCAGGGCACGAGCCATTCGCCAGGTGTCGCGGAGCAGTCGCACTTTCGTCCCCGGCGTATCGGTCCAGTCGATCGGCACTTCCTCGATCGGCACACCCGCGGCCTCCAGCGCAGCGAGGATTTCCACGTCAAAACAGAACCCCGTCTCGCGCAGCCACGGATGGATGCGACGGAGCGCCGAGGTGGGGAGAAACTTTACCCCGCACTGCGAATCGTACACGCGCGACGAAACCGTGAGGCTCACGAGGAACGCGAAAAATCGGCCCGTGCAATGCCGGAGCGTGCTCCGCTCGACCCGACGCCCGAGCATCCGCACGCGCGCTCCGAAGATCGCCGCAGCGGGGCGGCTCCGCATCGCGAGATCCAGCAACCGGATCACCTCCCGGACCGGCACCGCGCCGTCCGCATCGACAAAGCCGACCCAGTCGCAGCCCTCCGCCAGCTCCCAACCCGCGCGCACCGCGCCACCTTTGCCGCGATTTTCGTCGAGGCAGAGTGGTGTGCGGAGCCGCGGATGCACGGGCTGCAAGGTCTCGCAAAGATCACGCACATACCCCGCCTCCTCGCCCGGAGAGCCGTCATCGACGACCAGCACATCGCAGTCGAGCCGCGCGCGGTCGAGCCCTCGCAGCAGCTCACCCAAGTATGCTGGAAGCCGCGAACTCTCGTGGAAGGCGGGGATTACGAGGAGAGCGCGCATGGCAGTGGTCGGGTTGAAAATGCTGGGGTTGGAGCGCCCGCTCGCGTCGCGCTCCGGCGCAGGGCACGGAAGGCCGCCGCCAGCCCAACGACCAGTAGCGTGCCCCAACTCGCCGTGAGCAGTGGCCAGAGCAGGAAGGGACGAAATTCCATCGCGACGACATTCACACCCGCTCGCACGGGCACGAGCCGAAAGAAGAAATTGCCCCCGTCGATCGGGACTTCGATGCCGTTCACCGTGCCGCGCCAGCTCCGCGACCAGCGATCCGTCACGAGCAGCCAGCCGTCGCTCGGACACACGACCTTGAGCGATAGCTCGTTCGCCCGATACGTCTGCACTTCAAAAGGAACCCGCACTGCGGAAGGCGCGCCACGGATCGCCTCGGCGTCGAGCGACGGTGCGACGTCTTGCGCAGCTCCAGCGGCAGCCGCAAAACTCCCGGCCTGCTGCGCGCGATGGAGCATCGAGTCCCGCGTGTGCATGAGGAGCACCGGAGCGCGCCGCGTGGCCGTCTCGCGCGCGAGAAGCGCGAGCGCTTCATCGCTCAGCGGAGCTTCGACGCCCTCCGGCGAAAACCAGATTCGCTCGTGTCCCGTGGCGACCTGCGTCAGCGCGGCGCTTTCGGCGGAGAGCAGGTGTTGCACATTCAGCAGCGCGGCGTAGCTGCAATACACCGGCTCGTGACGGTAAAGGTGTTCATTCGCGCCGATGGATGCGGTGCGGGCAAAATGTTGCGCGCCCAACTCGACGGGCGAGGTATTCAAGGCCGGCCGCCCCGACGCGCCGCTTCCGATCGCGAACGCGGATTCGGCCGAGAGGTAGTGCGCACCGAGCATGTCCACAAGCGCGAGCGAAACGAACAACGCCGGCACTCGAGCGAGCATGGCCGGGCGCGCCGCAAGCAAGGCGCAGACGCCCGCGAGCCCGGCCCAGACGATCGCAGCATGGAGCAGCGCAGCCTTTCCATCCGCTCCGAGAGACCCGAGCCGCCAGCCAGTCACCCCGAGGACGCCAGCCCCGATGGAGGCAAAGATCGCCGCGACCACCGCCAGCCGCCGGGCTTCTCCGCGCGGCACAAACCCGCGCTGACGCCAGCACTCGAGCCGCACCGTCGCAAGAGTCGCGACCGCGATGACGGCAAAGATGAAGTAGATCCGAAACATGTTCGGATGCCGGAAGTAGCGGGTCGGCGGTACCAGATCGTAGAGCCAGCTGCGCAGCGGCAAAGTCGTGCCGAGCGTCAGCCCGAGAAAGAGCAAACCGACGGCGAGCAGCGTCCAGGTCAGCCGACGCCGCGTCGAACTCACCAACGCAAACGCCGCCAGCACCAGCGGCACGGCGCCGAAGTAGATGGGGCTCCAGTCATTCGACTTCGTCTCGGATGCCGCGGCGAGGCAGGTCACGATCGGCACATACGGATTGAAGATCCCGGCCAGCTCGGACGGCTGGATGGCATTCGAGCCGACGACCATCTCGCGCGGGAGCGGCCCGGAACGATCGCTGTAGCCCTGGCTCTCGTATTTGAAGCTGAAAATCGACGGTGCCATGACGATCGCGCCGATGGCTCCGAGGATCGCGACGGACGTGAAAGCTCTGCGCAGCGGAACGCCCGAGCCGACCACCCGCACCCCGGCAAACGCCGCGAGAAACAGTCCGGTGCCGATCGTGAGCGCCGGATTCCCCGCCAGCGCCGAGAGCCCCCACAGCGCGCCCGCTTCCCCAGCCGGTCCGCGCCGCCCCGTGAGCAACGCACGATCCAGGCGCCACACGATCCACGGGAGGAAGGACGTCGCATAGACCACGCTGAGGTGTTGCGCGTGGCCCATGTAGTAGCCGCAGAAAACGAAGCTCAGCCCGCCGAGCAACCGCCCCCAGACGGGAGCTCCGAGCGACCGCGCATAGACAAACATGCCGACGCCCCCGAGCAGCCAGAGACACAGCCAGTAAAGCCGAAAGGCAAATGCGCTCGGCCCAGCCAGCATCGCGAAGGCAAGCGTGAGCGGCGACAGCGCACCGACCTGCGGTTCCGCAAAATCCGGTGAACCGGCGTTACTGAAAGGATTCCAGAGCAACCAATGTCCCGACTGCACGACGCGCGCGAGGTAGGCGTAGTAGGGCGCGAAAAAGTTTGCGCCATCGACGCGCTCCGTCACCCAGCCGGCGAGCAGTTGAAAGTTGGCGGCAAAAAAGGCCAGCGTCAGCGCGCCCAAAGCCACCCAGGAACGCTCCCAGCGCGCAGGGTGCCTATCCGACGTAGGGCTTCGAAAGGGCATCGCTGCTGACAGAGCAGTGCGGATGCCACTCCATCCGGCGCGGGCGAGCCGCCAAGAGTGCGGCAACGCCGATCCCGACAAACGTCAGCCACACCGGGAGCCCGACCGCGCTCCAGATCGGCGTCTCCGGTCCGCGCGGCACCGCGAGGAACCACGGAAAGCGGCCCTCCGCCGTGGTGTGGTAGAAGACCGCGAGGAAGATCGTGGCGCCCGCCGTGAGCGACGCGAAGTGCCGCGCATTCCAGAGCAGCACGAACGGCGCAAACCACGTGAGGTATTGCACGCCGACACCAGGCGCGAAGATGAAGAAGGCGATCCACGCGACGCCGAGCGTCGCCGGCAGCGTCTGCACCGCGAGCCCCCGCCGCATCCATGCGATCGCCGCGATGCTCCCGAGCAGGGCAAACTTCAGCGCCTGCGCGATGCCTGCCTGCGCGGCAGTGAAGCCATGGAAGTCCACCTTCTGCACCGCCTCCCATCCCGTGAGTTTCAGCAGATACGGCACGCCCCACACGCCCCAGCTACTGCCGTAGGCGAAGACATTGCGCAGATACGCGCCGGGCGTTTCGAGCAGTGGCAGCGCGGATCCCGCGAGCATCGTCACCGCCGCCGGCACGGCGAAGCGCCACGCCTGCCCGCGCGCCATCCAAAAGAAAAAGAACACCGGCGCAAAAGCGATCGGCACGATCTTCACCTGACACGACAGCGCGAAGAGCAGCCCCGACCAGACCGGTCGCTCCAGCACACACGCCAGGCTCGCGAGGAAAAGCAGCGCGACGAGGATCGGGTCCACATTTCCGTGGAAGCCGGAGACCATGAGCGACACCGGGCTCGCCGCGAGCAGCACGAGCGCCCACGTCGGCACCGCCGGAAGTTTTTCGCGCCAGTGCAGCAGCGCGCCCACGACCACGATGTCCGCAACGATCGCCGCGAAGCGCAGGAAAAAGGCGAAGACCACAAACTCCCCGCCCGACGCCCGGAGCAGCAGGAGGACGAAGCTGCCGGTGAGCGGCGTGTGATTGTACTTCGGATCGAGGGGGTAGAGACCGCAGAGCCCGTGCTCCTCGAGCCCGCGCGCGAAGTTGAAGAAAAGCACTGCATCCACACTGCCCGCGCTGGTCATCGCCCACGCGATCTTCAGCACCGACGCCACGAGCAGTGCGAGGAGCACGGCGCGGGTGGCGGGTGAAAGGGTGGTGGGCATACTCCCTCACAGGGGGAGCACGGCGCAGTCCATCGCCTCGGCGAAGATTCCGCGCACTCCCCGTCGCTACCGCGGCGTCGCAAGCAGCGCCTGCGCGGCAGCCCGCACCTGAGGATCCGCGTCCTTCGAAGCCTCTCGTACCCGCGCGTCTAGCGGCGCTCCATCCGCTCCGAGATAGGGGATCAACTGCAGCGCGGTGATGCGGACGACTGCCACCGGGTCGCCGAGCGCGGTTTCGAGTTTCGGGAGAAGGACGGCCGCGTCGATTCTCGCCGCCGCCAGCGTGCCGAGCGTCATCGCACGGACGCGCGAATCGGCATCAGCAGTCAGCGGGAGGAGCTCCGGCACCGCCGGTTTCGCGCTGAGCCCCATTTCGCCCAGCGTCCGCACCGC
>JANPIS010000020.1:0-6911 GCA_031425095.1 Chthoniobacteraceae bacterium | reverse complement strand
CATCCGCCCGCAGCCGTCGCGACGCGGCTCGCCGGCGAGCCCAAGACGGAGATGTGGTACATGCTCGATACCCAGCCCGGCAGCACCATCTACGCGGGGTTGAAGGAAGGCGTGACGCGTCCGGCCTTCGAGGAGGCGCTCGCTGGAGGCCGCGTCGCCGAGACCATCCACACGCTGGCGACCCACCCCGGCGACACCATCTTCATCCCGAGCGGACGCGTGCATGCGATCGGCGCCGGCAATCTGATCGTGGAAGTGCAGCAGAACAGCGACACCACCTATCGCGTCTTCGACTGGAATCGGCTCGGCCTCGACGGCAAACCGCGCGGACTGCACGTCGAGGAATCGCTTGCCTCGATCGACTTCGCCGACACCGCGCCGCAGTTTACGAAACCCGATGGCGAGACGCTGGTCACTTGCCCTTATTTCCATGTGGAAAGTTGGACGCTCGAAGCTCCGCGGATCGACCCTGGTCCGCGGTTCGCGCTCTTCACCGTCGTTGCGGGCACCGTCGAATGCGGCGGCGAACGTTTCACCCGTGGCGCATTTTTCCTCCTGCCGGCAAATGCCCAAGATCGCGAGCTGCGCCCCTTTCCACTGGAATCGGCAGCCGCCGTTTTGCGGACGACGCTGCCCTGATCTGGTGAGCGAAACTACCCGCGCCGGGGCGACTGTTCGCCGATGAGCTGCTGCGCGGCGGATACATCCTGAGCTTTGGTCATCACTTCCTCATACGCGATGATCCCGCGCAGGTAGAGGTCCACGAGCGATGTCTCGAGCGAGACCATCCCGTATTTGGAACCGGTCAGGATGTCGTTGGAGATGCGGAAGGTCTTGTTGTCGCGGATCAGTGCGGCGATCGACGGCGTGTTGATCATCACTTCAAACGCGGCGACCCGTCCACGCCCGTCGAGGCGCGGAATCAGAAGCTGCGAGATCACGGCCTTCAGGTTCGTGGAGATCTGCGTGCGAATCTGCTCCTGCTGCGTGGAGGGGAAGGCGTCGATGATCCGATCCACGGTCCGCGAAGCTCCGGTGGTGTGCAGCGTGGAAAAGACGAGGTGCCCCGTCTCCGCGGCAGTGATCGCAGTCTCGGTGGTCTCGAGGTCGCGCATTTCTCCGACGAGGATTACATCCGGGTCCTGCCGGAGGGCGCGCTTCAGGCCTTCGGCAAAGGTTGGCACATCCACCCCGACTTCACGTTGGTTCACGATGCCCATGCGATGGTCGTGAAAGTATTCGATCGGATCCTCGATCGTGATGATGTGATTGGGCGTCGTGGAATTGATATAGTCGAGCATCGACGCCAGCGTCGTCGTCTTGCCGGAGCCGGTCGGCCCCGTCACCAGCACGAGCCCGCGCGGGATCGTGAGCAACTGATGCACCGCCGGTGGCAGACCGATCTCTTCGAGCGAAAGCATCCGGCGCGGCACGAGCCGCAGCGCGAGACCGAGGTAACCTTTCTGCCGATAAACGCTCACGCGGAAGCGGCTCGCTTCGCGAAAGGTGAAGCCGAAGTCCACGCCCCCCACTTCATTCACCCGCTGGAGATTCGCGTCGCTCGTGATCGCCCGCGCCAGCGTCTCGGTGTCATCGCCCGCGAGCGCCGGCAGCTCGAGCTTCACCAGCCGACCATTCAGCCGCAGCACCGGCGGCGAGCCCACCGAGAGATGCAAATCCGAAGCGCCTTCATCGACGCAGAGCCGCAGCAAATCCTCCATCGGAACAAGACCCGACTTCCCCGCCGGCACGGGGATGGAAGTGCGCTCGGGGGGAGGAGGCGGCTGAGTTTTACCGGTGCCAAAGAGAGCCATCGCCTACCTCAACCACGTCCCAGCCCCCACCGTCAAATCCGCACACGAAAAACGGCGCCTCTCGTCTTCGCCCCGGATCGAGCAAAGCGAAGCTCCACCACGTCACCCTGAGTGTGCCGAAGTGTTTCTGCTCGCCGCATGGCCCCTGCCGCTCCATCGTTGAAACAAGGCAGAGATTCGCGCCGAAAAGCGCTCACGGTGCGCTCGTCGTGACGCAATGTACCGTCACTTGCACGCGATCGAAGCAATTGGGCGTGATCGTCGGGTCGGCGATGGTGATGCGTTCCCAGGTAGCGTCGATGGATACGATCGTTATGCCGCGGAGGCTCAGCGGTTGCGGGCCATGTTGGATCCAGCGCGCGTCACCTTGTCGAGATCTCCACGTCGTCCACGGTCGAGCGTTGGTTGGCGCCGCCGGTGCGGGCGCCGAAGCCGAAGCGGGCGGTGGCTGGGAATTGGAAGCCGGTCACGGCGAGGCGGTCGAAGACGAGTGCCTGGTTATAGCGGACGGTCAGGCCGAGGCTAGCGTCGTAGTGAATCTCGACCGGGACGCTGACGCCATTGGTGTAGGGATTGAGGGGCGCGGTGGCGACGTGGACGCCATCGACGAGCACGTGAATGCCGATGCCGGCGGTGCCGCCATTGTCGTAGGTGTCGAAGCTCACGGTCAGGCTGCCGGCGGTGTTGGGACCGCTTTCGCCCCAGGCACCGGTGCCTAGATTGCCTGCGGCGAAGCTGATGCCATCGCCAGGCGCGGTCGTGGTCGGACCCATCGCCAGTGCAAAGCGCGCCGTGAAACCGTTGACCGCCGGACTGGCGGTGAAGCCCTCGAGCACGACGGAGCCGACCTGCCCGCCGACGGCGTCGGTTAGCCGCACGGCACCGCCATCCCACAAGGCGGTGCCGCGCAGGGACGCCGCGCCGAGACCGGCATTGAAGTCATTGGCGTAGCGGCCGAAGGCACCGACGCGCACGCGCCCGAAGCGGTGCGGAGTGATGACCGGATCGGTGCCGCTGACCCGCTCCCACGTCGCATCGATCGAGACGACGCTCGCGCCGCTCAGGTCGAGCGGCTGGAGAGCGGTGAGATCGTCGCCCGTCTCGACCCCATAGCTGATGCCCGGACTGGTCGCCGCTTTGCGCCGGACGAACTCGATGTAGAGCCGGCCCTGCGCGTCGCGCGTGATGAAGGGCAGGCCCGCGGTGCCGTTTTCGGGTAAGACGCCGATGTTGGGAGTGAGTAAGTCGCCCGCGTTGGCTGCCATGTTGAAGGCAAACTTCAGCAGGTTGGCGACGCCATCGCCGGCGGGCGTGGCGAGGTCTTGCGAGCCATCGGCGGGCAGGCCCTGCAAGGTGCGCCAGAAGGGCAGCGGGCTGAGGACGGTGTAAGCCGCGGACGCGACCGGCGATTCGAGCCAGCCGCTGCCGACGGCAATGGCGCGCACGGTGGCGCTGGTCGTGAGGAGGAAGGGGCCGGCGTAAATGGCGCCGCTGGTCGCCGTGGGCGAGGTGCCGTCGAGGGTGTAGCGCAGGGTCGCGCCCGGCGCGCTGTTGCTGATCGTGACTGGCACGCTGCTTTGGTAAATCCCGCCCAGCGGACCGACGACCGGCGTCGCTGCCGCCACGGACGGCACCAACTCGAACGCGCCGATGTCCACCGCCGCGCCTTGTGGACGCGCGGTGCCGCGCTGGTCGGTCGTGACACCCGCGATCGCCACGCCGGCATCGATCGCCGGGCTGCCTGGCAGCAACGCGATGGTCTCGGTCGGCCCGCCGTGATTGGCGAATGTGCCGAGAAGGAGCTGCGCGGGATTCGTGTCGATCAGGTTGTTCGACGACGCGGCATTCAACGGCCCGCCCCAGAGGTTGTTCTGATCGGGTGCCGCGTTGGCGGAGACGATGGTGTTGATCATCGTGACGTTGGCGGAGTTCACCGCCGCGCCGCCGCCCGCGCGCGTGGCCCCGTTGTAGGCAAATGTCGCATGGCGCACGCTGGCCGTGCCTTCAAAGAACTGCGCGCCGCCGCCGTCGAGCGCGTTGTTGTAGGCGATGGTCGAGTTCGTGATCGTCGTCTGGCCGTGGCTCATGATCGCGCCGCCGCCATTCACCGCGCTGTTGTTGGAAAACCTACAGCCCGAGATCGACGCCGGGCCGTCGAGCCGCATCGCCCCGCCGTTGAAGTCGGAGTGGTTGGTGCTGAAGGTTGAATCGGTGACGGTGAGTCCATTGAAGGAGACGATCGCCCCGCCGAGCTGTCCCGCCGTGTTTTGGTAGAAAAGAGTGCCGCTGATGCCGAGGGTGCCGTTGCTCCAGATCGCGCCGCCCTGCCCGTTGGCCGCGGTGGAGTTGTTCTCAAAAGACGAGCCGCTGATCGTCATCGTGCCGAGGTTGTAGAACGCGCCGCCGTGGTTGGCGCGGTTGTTGGTGAAGCGCACGTTCGTGAGGTTGACGGTGGCCGTGTTGTAGAGCGCGCCGCCGTCATTGACGGTGCGAATGTCGCCACCACTGAGCGTGAGATGGCGGAGATTCAGCGTGCCGCCACCGTGGAGGAGATGGCGGCGGGGAACTGGCGCAGCGAGGTTAATCGTCACACCCGGGCCGCCGTCGATGGTGAGATCGCTCCCGTTGCGCAGCGCCGTGTCGTCGCCCGAGCCGGTCGCGCCTTCGGTGAGCGTGACGGTCTGCCCGTGCAGCGCCGGCGCGAAGGTGATCGTCGGCGCGCCGCCGAGCGACTGTGCGTAAGCCAGCGCCTCGCGCAGGCTCGTGCCGGTGCCGAAAGCGGGGTCGCTGGTGAAGTCCGACTCGTCCTGCGCGGTGGTGACGACGAGCGATTCGGCGACCGTGCCGGAGAACTCGAACGCGCCAATGTCCGGCACGCCAAGCTGCGGACGCGCGACGCCGCGCTGGTCGGTGGTGATCCCGGCTATGTTCGTGCCCGCGTTGATGGCGGGCGAACCGGCGAGCAGCGCGATGGTCTCGGTCGGCCCGCCGTTGTTCGCGAGCGCGGCGATCTTCAGCGCCGCGGCCGACACACCGACCCGGTTGCCATTCACGCCATCGACGAGCCCACCCGAGCCGCCGGGACCGACGATGTTATTCGCGCTCTGCCCGGAAAGGCTCGCCCCGTTCGCCAGGCCGATCCCGTCGTTCGGGTTGCCGGCGATGAGGCAATTCACCAGCGTTGCGGCGTTCTTCCAAAACACGACCGCGTGACCGCCCGCGGCGCTGTTATTGGTGATGGTGAGGTGGCGCAGAGTCATCTGCATCGCGCCCGCGTCGAAAGCGCCGGCGATGCCCTGGGAAGTGTTGCCGCTGAACGTGGAGTTCTCCGCCACGAACAGCGGCGAGTCGCCCCAGCAGTGGATCGCGCCGCCTTCGGCGACCGCCGTGTTCCCGGTGAAGGTGCAGTTGCGCACCGTGAGCGAGCCAAAGCTCCAGATGCTGCCCCCGTAGTCGCTCGCGTAGCCGTTGGCGAAAGTGAGATTCTCGACGGTCAGATTTCCCGACGATTCCACGAAGATGTGGCGCTTCTGCACGCCGGATGCCATCGCGATCGTGATGCCCGGCGCGCTCGCGGGACCTTGCATCTTCACCAACCCGCTCACGCGCAGTGCCGTGTCGTCGCCCGAGCCGGTCGCGCCTTCGGTGAGCGTGACGGTCTGCCCGTGCAGCGCGGGCGCGAAGGTGATCGTCTGCGTCCCGCCCAGCGTCTGCGCGTAGGCGACCGCCTCCCGCAGGCTCGTGCCGGTGCCGAAAGCGGGATCGCTTGTGAAATTCGACTCATCCTGCGCGGTGGTGACGACGAGCGATTCCGTCAACGCGCCGTCAAACTCGAACGCGCCAATGTCCGGTACGCCGAGCTGCGGACGCAGGACGCCGCGCTGGTCGGAGGTGATTCCGGCGATGTTCGTGCCCGCGTTGATGGCGGGCGAACCGGCCAGCAGCGCGACGGTCGCGGTCGGCCCGCCATTGAAGGCGAATGCGCCGAGCCCGGCCTGGGCGGCGTTGAGATTGAGCAGATTGTTGGACGACGCGGCGTTCAGCGGCCCGCCCCAGAGGTTGTTCTGATCGGGTGCGGAGTTGGCGGCGACGATGGTGTTGGTCATCGTCACATTCGCGGAGTTCACCGCCACGCCGCCGCCTGAGCGGGTGGCCCCGTTGCTGGCGAAGGTCACGTGACGCAGACTGGCAGTGCCTTCGAAAAATTGCGCACCGCCGCCGTCGAGCGCGGTGTTGAACGCGATGGTCGAGTTGGTGATCGTCGTCTGCCCGTGGCTGATGAGCGCGCCGCCACCGTTGACGGCGGTGTTGTTGGAAAAGGTCGAGCCCGAGATGACCGCAGTGCCGTCGAGCCGCAGCGCCCCGCCGTTGAAGTCGGACTGGTTGCCGCTGAAGTTCGAATCGGTGACGGTGAGTCCACTGAAGGAGATGATCGCCCCGCCGAGCTGGTCCGCCGTGTTTAGAGAGAAAAGGGTGCTGCTGATGCCGAGGGTGTTGTTGCTCCAGATCGCGCCGCCGTGCCCGTTTGCAGCCGTGGAGTTGTTGTCGAACGACGATCCGCTGATCGTCATCGTGCCGAAATTGACGATCGCGCCGCCGTGAATACCGCGGTTGTTGGTGAAGCGCACGTTGGTGATGTTGACGGTGGCGTTGCTCCAGAGCGCGCCTCCGCTGTCGATGCCGCGAATGTCGCCGCCGCTCAAAGTGAGATTCCGCAGCGTCAGCGCGCCGCCGACATTCCCGAAAATGCGGCGCGGCGTGGGCGAGGCCAAATTTATCGTCACGCCCGTGCCACCCTCGATGGTCACATTGCCGGCAATGCGCAGCGCGGTGTCGTCGCCTGCCCCGTTCCAGCCATTCACGACCGTCACCGTCTGCCCCGCGAGGCCCGGCGCGAAAGTGACCGTCTGCTGCCCGCCCAGCGTCTGCGCGTAAGCGACCGCTTCCCGCAAGCTTGTCTGCCGGTCGCGGTTGTTCACCACATCCCCGAGGATGGTCACCACGAGGCTCGGCGACTCGAGCACGGAGATGGTGGCCACGGCACTGGTCCGCACCGTGGGCCCGGCATTACTCACCCGCACATAGTATTGCGCATCC
>JANPIS010000019.1:0-7601 GCA_031425095.1 Chthoniobacteraceae bacterium | reverse complement strand
ATGCGGCCCGAGAGCGGGCAGCACCGTCGCGAGCACGTCGGCGTTTCCGATGAGCGGCTGCATCAGCCCTTCAGACCCGAGAGCAGCAGCTCCGCGTTGGATTTCGTGGATTTGAGCGCATGGATCAGCACCTCGGTGGCTTCGATGGCGGGGAGCGCGGCAAGCTGACGGCGCAAGACCTGCACCTTCTCGTATTCCTGCGGATGATAGAGCAAGTCGTCGCGGCGCGTGCCGGACTTGAGGATATTGATCGCCGGAAAGACGCGCTGATCACTGAGCATGCGGTCGAGCTGAACCTCCATGTTGCCGCTGCCCTTGTATTCCTCGAAAATAAGGTCGTCCATCCGGCTATTCGTCTCGATCAAAGCCGTCGCGAGAATGGTGAGGCTGCCGCCTTCTTCGGTGTTTCGCGCTGCGCCGAAGAACTTTTTCGGCTTCACGAGCGCCTTGGAATCCACACCGCCCGACATCGTGCGACCGCGATTGCCTTGGAGGTTATTGTAGCCGCGCGAGAGACGCGTGATCGAGTCGAGCAGGATGACCACGTGGCGGTGCAGTTCCACAAGTCGTTTCGCCCGCTCGCCGACGACCTCCGCTACGGCCGTATGGCGCTGCGGACCCTCGTCAAACGTGGAGCTGTAAATCTCGCAGTTCACCGAGCGCTTGAAGTCCGTAACTTCCTCCGGCCGTTCATCGACCAGCAGGAGGATGAGGTGCGTCTCGGGAGAGGTGTGGAGGATCGCCTGCGCAATGTCTTTCAGGAGGATCGTCTTGCCCGTCCGCGGAGGAGCGACGATGAGACCGCGCTGTCCGCGGCCCAATGGGGCAATGAGGTCGATCGCACGGCCGCTGATCGAATGGCTTTTGGGGTTCTCAAGGATGATGCGTTCCCGGGGATGAGTAGCGGTGAGATACTCGAACTCTTTCGTCTCTTTCCACTCCGCCAGCGGGATACCTTCGATCGAGACCACTTCCTCAATCGCCATGAACTTCTCCCGATCGCGAGGCGGCCGGATCCGAGCACTGACGCGGTTCCCGGCGCGAAGTGAGAGCTGGCGCTCGATCTGGACGGGGACAAAGACATCCTGTGGCAAAGACCGGAAGCTGTAGCGGCCCCACCGCAGGAAACCGCCTCCCTGCGGACTTGGCTCGAGGATTCCGTCGGCAAAGAGTTGCGTGCCGAGCCCCGCATAAGCACGAAGCAGATCGAACACGAGGTGGTGGCGCGTCTTGTCCGCGTTCGGCCGCATCTGCAGCGCCGCGCAGCGTTCGAGGAGTTCATTGAGCGGCGCGGCATTCAGCTCGTCCACCCAGAGTACCTTCGGCGTCTCGAAGGTCTGGGGAGCGGGACCGTCTTCGGTCGCCGTGGCGGTCTCGGCGTCCGAGCCGGGGTTTTCAGTTTCGTCCATAGTGCTTGTGCAACCATCCGGCGAGGAGCGCGGCCTGCCCTTCCAGGCAGGTATCGGTGGAATCATTCCACACGACGTGGTCGGCTTTTTTAATCTTAACGTTGAGGTCGAGTTGAGCGGCGATCATGCGATCGGCGGTTGCGGCATCCAAGTTCCGGAGTTCCCGTAGCCGGCGGCGCTGGGTCTCGGAAGAGCACGCGACGACGATTGTTCGGTCGGAGTTCGCTTCGGCACCCGTCTCGTAAAGGAGAGGGATATCGATGCAAAGCCAGCCACCGGTGCGGAGGGTATTTTCCGCAAGTGCGGCCCATCGGGCGCGGATGACTGGATGAAGTATGGCTTCGAGTCGCTGACGTTGCAACCCATCAGAGAAAACAACTTCACGCAGCCGGGCACGGTCTGGTTTTCCAGCGGGATCAAAAACACCCGGACCAAATGCTGCCCGGACGGCGCTGTGAACGCCGGCATCTTCCGCCAGAAGCTCATGAGCGGCGCGGTCGGCGTCAAAGACTCCGGCGGCCAGCAGCGGAGCAAGGCTCCGGACAAAGGTCGATTTCCCAGTCGCGATTCCGCCAGTGATGCCTAGGACAGGCATGACTTGCGGCCTGTGGCACGATCCGGAAGTTGAGGGAAGCGCAGCAACGGTGAAACAACTTCAGTCACTGACCGCCGCAAGCACCTTTATTTCGGCATCAACGGCAACTCGTTCGGCAGGCTGATCTCCGGCGCCGGCAAGGTCTCGACCACTTCTTCCGGTTCCTCTTCGGAGCGAACTGGATCGCCGGCCGGATTCATGAGACGAGCGGAGACAAAGATGATGAGGTTGCGCTTCAGATGCTGGTCGACACTCGAGCGGAAGAGGCGTCCGACGAGCGGGATGTCTCCGAGCAGAGGCACCTTGTCCTCGACCTTCTGGATGTCCTCACGCATCAGGCCACCGAGCACCACGGTCTGGCCGTCGAAGATGCTGACGCTGGTGGTCACCTTGCGGGTGCTGAAGATCGGCTGATTGATCACGTTCGGCGTGATGACGTTGGTCGTCGTGATCCCGGTGATTGGGTTGGTCGAGGTCGTTTGAATCGGGCTGCCGTAGTTGATGAAGCCTTCAAATTCGACGACCTGCGGGACGAGGTTCAGATCAATCGTATAGCCGTCCGGGCCGATGACGGGCTCCACCTCGAGGGTGACACCCGTGTTCCGCGTCTCGAACGCAGTGGGCGTAGTCGGCGTGACGGGGAAGGAATTTGGCTGAGCTGTTCCGCCCACGACGATGACACCACCACCGCCGCCATTGCCGCCGCCAAAGTTCTGCGGGATCTGCGGTGGATCGAACTCGGTCGGGTAGCGGAACTCGCGAATGATCTCGATGACTGCACGCTGACCGCTCTTGGTCGTCACGCGAGGTGCGGAGAGAAGATCGACGCCCTTTTTCTGATTCAGCGCGCGAATCACAACCTGGAAGGTGGGGTCCGTGAATGCGCCCGCGATGCCGAAGATGCCGGGGGCCCGAAGCGAGTTACCAGCAGCGCCGAAGAGCAGAGCATCGATGGCATTGGCGCTGATCGCGATCTGGCCACTGCGATTGCCGCCGGTCACGGCGTTCTGGCCGACGGGACTGCCGCCCGGAGTGACAATCGGGAAATCGGAGGGGTTGGTTGCGGGAGAAGTGCCGGCCGTGCCACCGGTGCCAAAGACTCCGCCAGGTCCGATGTTGAAAGCGCCCAACAACCAATCAAAACTCAGTTCCTTGAGGTTGTTCTGCGAAATTTCGACGAACTTCGCCTCAATGTCGATCTGCACCGGCCCGGTGCCCGCACTGCTCTCGATGATCGTGTCGATCAGGTCGAGCATCTCTTGAGTATTGCGGACGATGAGCTTACTGCTCGTCGGGATATAGATCGCAGACGCGTTTGGACCAAAAGTGACGCCTTGAGCAATCAGCCAGTCCTTCGCGGCCTGTCGGTCACCGATCCCCGTGCCACCGCGGGTCGCGTCCGCCGGAGCGGCCGCGGGAGCCTCGAGTCCACCCCCGACTCCGCCCCCCGGGGTGCGGCTGATGAGATCGGGACGAACCTTCCATTCCTTCGTGTAAACCGTATCGATGTTGACGCTCTGCGGCACGATCGAGACAGCAAATGGCTCAACCTTGAACTTCAAGTTGGCGAGGCCTGTGACGTACTTGAGTGCCTCGATGAGTGGGATGTTTGTCAGCGAGATGGTCACGCGCGCGTCGCCCGGATTCACGCTCGCGAACGCCGGAGCCAGGTCGGCTGCCGGTGCGGGAGCGGCTCCGGGAAGCGGCTCCAATCCAGGGATGGCTGGCGCCGCAGGAGCGGGCGCCTCGGGCGCTGCCCCCCCACCACCCTGCGCGCCTTCCAGCTTCAAGACGATGTTTACGCCGCGGTCCGCCTCGCGCTCTTCAGTCGTATCCAGGTCCTTGCTCTTCTTCTTCAGAAACTCCACCGCTTCGCGGATGGTGGCATCCTTGAGTTCCAGGGTCGGAATGATGATGCGCTCGAGTTTCTTTTGTATGCGCGCAATGTTGCCGCTCGTTTGCGTGCCTTGATCAATGACGGTCTCGACCGTCTGCAGGTTGAACTTCCGGACCGGGCGAACCCAAGCCCGATCGACTTCGCGCATCGCGCGTGCGCGGGTCTCATTGTAGCCCGCGAGATGGGCGTCCGACATGGCCTTGTCGATCTTCTCCTTCATCTGCTGCGCCGCGATGTTGTACGGATCGACGTTCAGAATCTGCTCACAACGTTTGAACGCGAGGTCAAAGCGCCCGGAGTTGTAGAAACCATTTGCATCGATGAACCACTGCTTCACCTGCTCGACGTTGCCGACGAATTTTGGGGTCAGCGTCTTGTTGTAGTAGTCCGGCATCTCGAGCCGGGAAAGAATGACCACCGCATCCTTGTTCTTCGGATCGTGGTTATCGAGCAGATCGCGCAGGATCATTTCCGCATCGGCGTAGCGACCTTCGGCGATCCGCTGCTCACCTAGTTTCACCGTGGCGTCACCGAACTTATCGAGGGCGTTCCGATAAGAGCGCTCCGTGTTCTCGGAGTTTGGGATGAGCGTGACGGCTTGCTTGTAGGCGGTGTGCGCCTTGGCGTAATCGCGATCCTTCATCGCCTTGTCGCCGGCGGCAATCGCCTCGTTGCCGCGCGCTTCGTAGTCATAGCGCCGACGCAATTCACGTTGCACCGCACTCTCGACCGACCCTTGGGCAAAAGTCGCGATCGGGGTCGAGAGCATCGAGATCGCCAGCAGGGTGACGATCGAGCGGTGAAGTGGGGGCTGGGTCATGGCGTGGTGGTTGGGAAAATGCGAAAAGTCTTTGGTGTTCGGCGAGCAGGAAAAAACGGAGACGCGCGAGCTAACGCTTGGTCCGCGGATCCCGCTTCACGGTCAGCTTCTCCCCCGATGGGAGGCTTATTACGGCGGCGTCTTCTTTGATGTCAACGAGTTTGTATTTCGTCTCCTTCTCCGGCAAGAGAACGAACTCCTGCAGCTTCTTCACACGGATCTGGGTCGGTGGCTGCGGAAATTTGTAGTCGAAGAGTCCGAACGAGTCCGGCGAGTCCGTGACCCGCTCCTTCACGAGGACGATCGTCTCGCCGGTCTCGGTATTCTCGAGGGTCAGTTCGGACACGTCCTTGGTGCCCGAATTCGGGTCCGGCATCGTCTTGTACTCGAAGCTCTTCAATTTGAATTTCGTGCGGGAAACCATCTGCCCGAGCTTCAAAAACTCGCTCGGCTGGCGCAGGTCCACCGTGTTGATCTGAAACTCGAGCTTCTCCGGTTTGTCCTTCTCCGGATTGCCGTCCACGGCATTGAAGAGAAGGCGGAATGGCACCTTGATCCAGCTCACGAGGAAGAGTTTCGTGGCGAGCGGCGGATGCGCGTCCTTATTGTTGGGATCGGTCTTGCCAAGCCATTCGTCTTCATTGAGGAAGCCGTCCTTGTCCGTGTCATCCGTTGCGATGGTCGCATTGAGAGGATCGAGGCGGTTATCGATGAACCACTGATTCGGGATGGTTTGGCCGGTGAGGCTGTTTTTATGGTATCCGCCAGCGCCAATTTGCGTCGGAACCTTGGTCTGCGGGTCGACGACGTACGGCTTCGAGACGAGGAAAAAGGAGGTTTCTTTGCTTGGCGTCCACTGTGCCGGCGCGGCAAGGACTTCCTTCGCCTTGTCCACGGGAGTCAGTTCGAGCGGGGGCACATTTTTCTTCGGCATCCCGGGGACCATCGCCAAGGCAAATCGCTCGTTAAACCCCTGGGCATTTTGCATCAGCAGAAACGCCACCCCAAGGACTCCTGCGGCGGCGATAGCGAGGAAGAACTGTTCGTAGTTTTTCTTAATCCACTCCATGGCTACTTGGCTTCAAGTTTCGGAACCACAGCAAATTCGACCATCTCCAGACGCAGTGTCAACTCGACCTTCTCTTCCCCCACAATAGAGCCGGACGGTGGAGTTGAACTTGTCGCAGGCGCACTGCCGTCAGCCGGCGCACCTTCGCCACCCGCTGGGGCCGCGACCGTGCGACTCGGAGCTTTGTCCTTTTCATTCAAAAACGAAATGCTGCGAATGATGTAGAACTGGTCCTTCGCGGCGACGATCTCGTTGAGAACAGTCCGGAGTCCTGAGGGCTCACCGAAAACCTTGATCTCTATGCCATGGGGCACGACCAGCGGGACGCTTGGTTTCTCCACTTTCCCTTTGCCGCCCTTCGCGGGCGTGGCCGGAGCACTTTCCTCCCGCGCCTTGCCGCCTTCTTCTGGCAGCGGATCGCGGACCAGTTCACGGATCTCCGTGGCTCGGTTTTCAATAAATCGCGTCACGAGCCACTGAATGGCTTTCAACTGCCGACCGAGAAGCGGTGCCGCCGCCGCATCCGGGGTGGTGGTCTCGTAGCGATCGAAGCCGAGGAAGAATTTCTCGGCGTCCTTGAACGCGGTGGCCGCTCCGGCGCGTTCCTTCACCTTGGTCACGGAGTCGCGGAGCTTGTCCTGAAATTGCGCGGGGGACATCGGCTCGACTGGCAACTGAGCAGCTGCGAGGGCCTTGTGCAGTTCCATGATCTTCGCCGTCGCTTCCTCCTTCTGCGCCACGAGTTCCTTCACGTTCTCCGGGCTCGGGTAAGGCTTCAAGTTGTGCAACCGGGTGCGTTCGGCGGCTTGGCGTTCGTATTCCTCCGTCGCCGCGGCCAGCTTTCCACGAGCATTGAGAATCAGATACCCGAAGGCCCCGATACCGAGCACGAGCACAACGAGCAGTCCGGCGAGAAACTTGTTTTCTTTGATCCAGTTCATTTCTTCGAGGCCGGCATCGCAATCGCATTCTTCAACACGAGCGGGACGGCAAACTCGTAGGCCCAGTCGGCTTCGTTGGGCACCGCGCGAATGAATCCGTCCTCCTCGCGTTTCAGCACCTCGTAAAGTTCAGACTCTTCCAGCTTGGCGACAAAGTCGTCCACCACGGAGGCCTGCCGATCATTGAAAAGATAGAGGCCCTTGAGCATGACGATCGTGCGCGCCTCAGGCGGTTTCTCGGCTGGGCCGCCCTTCTTCTTGCCCGTGGTCGCAGCCGGCTTCGGCGTTTCGACGATCGAATCGAAGCTCGTGATCCAGACAAAGTCCTGCGGAAGTCGTGCGTTGATGTCGTTGAGGATCTTCATCCAGAACTGACGGTCTTCCGTAGCCTGGAGCAAAGGCGCTGACTGCTCGACGAGCGCGTCGATCTCCTTCCGCGCGGACTTCATCTTCGTCTCGAGCCCGCCCAATGCAGTCACCTCCGGAGTGATGCTCTCAGTCACGGCAGCGGTCACCTTGGCGGCCTTGTCGTTGAAGAGCCAGAAGCCGGCGAGCATCGCGAGGACGCTGAGCGCGGCCAGCACGAGATAAGGGCGACGGCGGGAGAGCGACTCACGCCGCACGACGCTGGCCGGCTGGAGATTGAGCTCCATCGGGCAACTACTCGTGCTGCGAAGCGCGAGGCCCACCAGTTCGCCGAGCGTGTGTGCCTGATGCCCGATCTGCTCTGCATTCACGTTGCCGGAGACGGTGACATTCCGCATCGGGTTGAAGAACTCGACGGGCAGATTCAGCTTCTCATGGAAAAACTCGCGGATGTAAGGTAACGACGCGCTTCCGCCGCTCAGGAAGACCCGCTCTGGAGCACTG
>JANPIS010000018.1:0-5525 GCA_031425095.1 Chthoniobacteraceae bacterium | reverse complement strand
CCTGAGAAGAAAGCTCCGGGCGGCGGTGGTGGCGACCACCATCCTCCAGGCGGTGGAATGGACTACTAAGTCCAGACCAGCAGTCTCGAGTATTACTCACAGACCGCCGGGTTCCGAAAGGAGCCCGGCGGTTTTGCTTTTACGACCACGGTGGTCGCAAAGGTGTCCGGGAGAGGCTCGCCAGGACTGAGGATGCGCACGAACGGAGCCGACTCGCGGATCAATTGCAGATTCGCCGCGTCGCGCTCGCCCTTGCACGGGAGCGGCGGCAGCGCGATCGGCGGGATCCGGGCGTATGACGCAAAGTTCGGTTGGCGCAGACCGGAGCGGTGGGCTATTCTGCGCGCCCTTTTGCAACCCATGAAGAGCAGCGAACTGATCTACCTCGACAACAACGCGACCACGCGCGTGGACCCGGCTGTCGTTGAGGAAATGCTGCCGTATCTCACGGAATTCTACGGAAACCCCTCGAGCGGTTACCGCTTTGGGAAGCAGGTCAATGGGGCTCTGGAGAAAGCGCGTGAGCGCGTCGCGGCGCTGCTCGGCTGCGAAGCACAGGAGATCGTCTTCACAAGCTGCGGCACCGAATCCACCAATGCGGCGATCAATTCCGCGCTGCAGATCGATCGCGATCGGCAGCACATCATCACCACACGGGTCGAGCACAGTGCGACCCTCAAGCATTGCGAAACTCTCGCGAAGCGCGGTTGGGAAGTGACGTGGCTCGGGGTCGATGAACGCGGGCAGATCGACCTCGCGGAACTCGAAAAGGCGATCCGCCCGGACACAGCGATCGTCACGGTGATGTGGGCGAATAACGAAACCGGAGTGCTCTTTCCGGTGCATGACATCGCCGAGATCGTGCGGCACAAGCGGACGCTCTTTCACACCGACGCGGTGCAGGCCGTCGGCAAGATCCCGCTGAACATGACCGAGTCGAAGATCAACTTTCTCTCCCTCTCCGGCCACAAGCTGCACTGTCCGAAAGGGGTCGGCGTCCTTTACCTGAATCGCCGAACGAAGTTTGTGCCCTATCTCATCGGTGGCGGTCAGGAGCACGGAAAGCGCGCGGGCACCGAAAACGTCGCGTCCATCATTGGACTGGGGAAAGCATGTGAAGTCGCCGGCGAGTTTCTGGAGCACGAGGCGACCGAAGTGCGCGCACTGCGAGATGAGTTCGAGGCGGGCATCCTGGAGAAAGTCGACGGTGCGAAGATCAACGGCGACCGTGCGCATCGGTTGCCGAATACCGCCAACCTCGCGTTTGAAGGGGTCGATTCGGAAGGTGCGCTGATGTTACTGGATCAACACGGAATCTGTTGCTCGAGCGGCTCGGCCTGCACGACCGGCGCGGTGCATGCGTCGCATGTCTTGAAGGCGATGGGTTTCAGCGACGACCGCGCACGGGCGAGCCTGCGGTTCTCGTTCAGCCGCTTCAATACTCGCACGGAAGTCGAGCGAGCCCTTGAGATTGTGCCGAAGGTCATCGGCAAGCTGCGTCGGGTGGCGGCAGCGGCTTAAAGGAGTCGCGTTCCGAAAAGGTCGGCGCAAAAGAAAAGCCCCGGCCTCTTGCGAAGCCGGGGCTCTTGAATGGGATGCGAAGACTCGCGACCGCTTAGTTCTGCGGAGCGGGTGCTGGCACTGGCGCTGGCGCTGGCGCGGTGACTGCGTCCTTCACGGCCTGCGCGGCTTTGTCGGCAGCTTCCTTGGCGGCAGCGGCGGCTTTGTCAGCAGACTCGTTGGCTGTTGCGGCAGCCTTGTCGGCGGCGTTCTTCACGGCTTCAGCGGCCTTGTCGCCGCCCACTTGCTTGGCGGCTTCAGCAGCCTTGTCAGCGACCTTGGCGGCGCCTTCTTTGGCGGCGGTGGCGGTGGCGTCGACCTTTTCCTTCGCAGCGTCGACAGCCTTCTCGGCTTTCTCCGTGAGTTCGGCTTTCTTCTGCTCGCAGGCAGTCAGGCTCAGGGCGGCAGCGGTGGCGATGGCAAACAGGGGATGGATTTTCATAGGGTGTTGGTTGGTTTGTTGTTGGTTTCGCGCGACCGTCGGGGGCGGTCACACTCTTGTAACCCTGACTGGCGTCCTACCCTTTGGCCAGCACCTTCTCGATGAGCGAATGAACCCGGCTGAGCATGGCTCGCGGTTCCTCCAGCAGGCCGGCCGCCATGAGCGCGCTGTCGTAAAGCTGCTCGGTGACGAGCGCCGCCAATCCGGCGTCGGAATGGCGTGCCTTTTCCAGTTGCGCGAGCATCGCGTGGTCGGGATTGATCTCCAGATCCGGGCGTGAGTCCGGGGGCTGATCTTCTTCGCGTCCCATCATCTTCATCATGCGGCGCATGCCCGTGGTGAGTTGCGCATCGCTCTCGACGACGACCACGGGACTGCCCACGAGCCGCTTGGACACACGCACTTCGCCAACCCGATCGCCGAGCGTTTCTTTCATGAAGTTCGCGAGCAGCCGAGCGTCGTCGGCGCTCATGCCGGTCGATTCCTTCTCGAGCTTTAGGTCCGCCTTCTCGGCCGCGATGAGCCGCTTGCCGTCAAAGGTGCGGAGATGCTCGAGGACAAATTCATCTTGTGGGTGTGCGAGGAAGAGCACCTCGAACTTCTTCTCCTGAAACACTTCGTAGTAAGCGCTGGCCGTGGCGGCGGCGCGGTCCGGTGCCGCGAGATAGTAGATCTCCGTCTGCTCCGCCGGCATCCGGCTCACATAGTCCGCGAGACCGGTCGTCTTGCCCGCGTCGGTGTGCGACGACTCGTAGCGCAAGAGCTTACCCAGCGCCTCCCGATGTGCGTAATCGCTCGCGATCCCCTCCTTTAGGCAGTGACCGTGTTCTTTGAAAAATTGGTCGTACTTCTCTGGGTCGGCCTTCGCCTCCTCCTCGAGCCACTTGATCACGCGCTTGGTGAGCACGTCGTTCAACTTCCGCAGCAGCGCGCTGTCCTGCATCGTCTCCCGCGAGACATTCAGCGGCAGATCCTCGCTATCGACCACGCCGCGGAGGAAGCACAGCCATTCGGGGAAAAGGCCCTTCGCCTTCGCCTGGATGAGGATCTTGCGGCAGTAGAGATTCACTTCGCCTTCAGCGCGGGTGAGGGTGATCAACTCGTAGTTCTTTGCCGGCACGAAGAGCAGCGCCCGGATGGCCAGCGGGGCGTCTGCGTTGAAGTGCAACCGATAGACGGGCGCCTCGGTGTCGTGGCCGATGTATTTGTAAAACTCCTCGTACTCCGCGTCCGTGACCTCGCTCTTATTCTTCGTCCAGAGCGCCTGGACGGTGTTGATCGCCGTGCCGTTTAGTTCGATCGGGAAGGGGACGAACTTCGAGTAGTGGCGGATGATCTGTTCGATGCGTGAGGCCGTCGCGAATTCCGTGTCGCGGAGTTGCAGCACCACTCGGGTGCCGCGATCGATCGCTCCCGCAGGCTCGATCTCGTAGCCGGTGCGCCCGTCGCTCGACCAGATCCAGCCCTGCTGGCCCGGCTGGTAGGACCGCGAGTAAACGGTGACTTTATCCGCAACCATGAAGGCTGCGTAAAAGCCAACGCCGAACTGCCCGATCAGGTTTGCGTCGCCTTTGTTGACCTTGAGTTGTTCGAGGAAAGCCTTCGACCCCGAGTGCGCGATCGTGCCGAGATTGTCGATCAGCTCTGCGTGCGTCATCCCGATGCCGGAGTCGGTGATCGTGATCGTCTTTGCCTGATCGTCGGTCGAAACGCGGATCATGAGCGGCGTCTCCGCCTCGATCACCTCCGTCCCGGAGGTCTGGAGAAACTTCAGCTTCTCCGAAGCGTCGGCAGCGTTGGAGATCAGCTCGCGGACGAAGATTTCTTTGTCCGTGTAGAGCGAGTGAATGACGAGATCGAGCAACTGCGCGATCTCGGCCTGGAAGGAGTGCTTTTCGGTCGTGGTGGACATAGGGGCGCGAATGATATGGAGCCGCAGCGATCGCGCAAGGGGGAGCCGCCGCGGCTTGGGCCTTACGCCCAGGCCGCTCGTCAGGTGGCCGACGAAATGCTTTTCGAGATCAGGCGTGTGAAGTGTTCTGCGGCGGGCCCACGCTAACTAACTTCCGCCATCCCACCCCGCCGCAGAACCGTGAGGACCAACGTACTTTTGTGCATTCGGACTTTCCTCCAAATTCCGGCGCCCCCCCAACGGATGCACGGAGAAGATTGTCTTCACACTCTCCAATGCGAAATCGGCGCGCAAAATGTCTCACTGAACGAAAATTTTTTCCGGAGCGAGTCGCCGAAGATCCGATTGTCTATCCGCGAGCGATTTCCTGATGGAGCCAGGCGCGGGCGTAGGTCCACCAGCGGTTCGCGGTGGCAACGGAGATGCCGAGTACCCCGGCGGCGTCTTCGATACTGAGCCCCACAAAACAACGCAGCTTCACCAAGGCCGCTTTCTCACGATCTTCGGCGGCGAGCTTTTCCAGTGCTTCATTCACGGCAAGCAGTTCGTCGTCCTTTCCCACCGGGTTGGCGATTTCGATGGTGTCCACATCCACACGATCCCCGCCGCCCCCGTGGCGCGCGGCCAGTTTGCGCCGGGCGCGTTCGATCAGGATTCGGCGCATGGCTTCTGCGGCGGCGGAGAAAAAGTGGGCGCGATTCTTAAAGCGTGCCTGCCCTTCGCCATCCACGAGTCGCAGCCACGCCTCATGGACGAGGGCGGTCGGTTGGAGGGTCTGGCCTGGGCGCTCCCGCGCCATCCTTGCGGCAGCGAGTCGGCGCAACTCTTCGTAAACGAGCGGGAGTAGCTCAGTAGCGGCCGTGGTATCGCCACTCTCCATGCGAGTGAGAAATTGCGAGGCGTTGCTCATTTCATGATTGCAGCGGAATTACCCGACGATCGCACGTCGAAAGCCTTCGGACGGGTTTGCTGAAGAGCGCGCAGCTAGTCCGACCAACGCCGATCCCGATTATTTTTCTCCAACCGGCGTCGTGCCCTTCGCAGCCAGCTCGCTCCTGAGGATTTGCGCCTCATCGGTTCGCCCTGCGGCTGCGTAGTCCTCGGCGAGGTTGCTGATCGCCTTGGTTAAGAAAGGATGTTCGCGGGGGAGCAGACTCTTTTGGTGCTTTACGTACTCTTCCTCGAGGCGAATCGCCTCCTCGAGCCGCCCGGCGGATCGGTAAGATTGCACGAGCTTGGCCATCGCTGCGAGCGTGGAGGAATGCTCGGCGCCCGAGGTTTTCTGGCGCAGCGCGAAAGCCTCCTCCCACAAAGGTAGCGCCTCCGGTCCACGACCCGTCGCATCGTACGCGTTGGCGAGATTCTTCAGCGCTTTGTGGACGTTCAGGTGTTCAGGCCCGTGGACCTTGCGGCTGAGGGAAAGCACCTCTTGCCGGAGCGGGATGGCTTCGCCGTCGCGGCCAGCTCCGTGGAGGGAAGTGGCGAGTTCAGCCATCGCTTTGAGCGTGTCCGGATGTTCGGTGCCGAGCACCTTGCGACTGAGCTCGAGGATTTTTTCTCTCAGCTTCAACGCCTCTTCGCGACGCCCGGCATTGTCGTAGGACGTGGCCA
>JANPIS010000017.1:0-6489 GCA_031425095.1 Chthoniobacteraceae bacterium | reverse complement strand
GTGAAGGAGAACCACGATCGTGGCGTGGCGGACGAAGTCCTCCAACAGAACGAAAAAGAGCTCGTGGGCACGGCCGCAACGAGCGCGCGGGAGCGCATCAAGGGTACCTTCGTCCTGCTCCGCATTGCGGAAAAAGAAGGGATCAAAGTGGGACGCGAAGAACTCTACGGTCGCGTGGCTGGTCTCGCCGAGAGGTACGAGATGACCTTCGAGAAGATGCTCAAGGAGCTGCAGAAGCGGGACGCGGTGGAGCAGATTGGCGAAGAGATCCTGACGGCCAAGGTCCTTGATTTCCTTGCCACCAACGCTAGCGTCTCGACCGCTCCGACCGGCGCCTAGTCCGGAATCTGCGGCGCCAACCCACTCCATGATCATCCAGCCCAAAAGCAGTCTCTCAACGCCCAGTTCCAACTATTACATCCCCTACGTCGTCGAGCAGACCGGCCGCGGGGAGCGCAGCTACGACATCTACTCCCGTCTGCTGAAGGACCGGATCATCTTCCTGGGCACGGCGATTGACGATCAGGTGGCCAACTCGGTCATCGCTCAGCTCCTCTTCCTCCAGATGGAGGACGGCAAGAAGGACATCAGCATTTACATAAACTCCCCGGGTGGCTCGGTCACTGCTGGACTGGCGATCTACGATACCATGCAGTTCCTCACCTGCGACGTGAACACCTATTGCATCGGCATGGCCGCCTCCATGGGCGCAGTGCTGCTCGCTGCAGGCACCAAGGGCAAACGGTTCGCCCTGCCGAACTCCGACATCATGATCCATCAGGTGAGTGGCGGCGCGCAGGGAACGGCGAGCGACGTCGAACGCACTGTCGAGTTCATGTACAAGCTCAAGAAGCGGCTCATCCACATCCTCGCGCAAAGCACCGGCAAGACTGATGAGCAGGTCCGCGACGACTCCGATCGCGACTACTACATGACCGCCGACGAGGCAAAGACCTACGGTCTGGTCGATGAAGTTGTACGTTCACGGAAAGAACTCAAACACGTCGATGCCGCTGAAGGTGCGACGGACAAGAAAGACGAATAACCTAACGCAGCGCCCCGGCGGATTTCCCCACCTCTTCAATGGCTCGAGCTTCCAACCTGACGATGTGCAGCTTCTGCGGCAAGAGCCACGCGGAAGTCCGAAAGCTGATCGCCGGCCCCGGCGTTTACATCTGCGATAGCTGCATCAATGTCTGCAAAGGCATCCTCGACAAGGAGCTTACCGAGGACGCCCGCCGCCAGTCCACCAACCTCCGGGTGCCCAAGCCGGCCGAGATACGGCGTGGCCTTGATGGTTATGTGATCGGGCAGGAGCGCGCGAAGAAGGTGCTCAGCGTCGCAGTCCACAATCATTACAAGCGCATCCTCCACAATCAGAGCATCGGATCCGGAAATAGCGCAGTGCAAATGGACCCGCTCGGCGAAGTCGAGATCGAGAAGAGCAACATCCTCCTCGTCGGTCCGACCGGGAGTGGAAAAACTCTCCTAGCGCGCACACTCGCGCGTATTCTCGATGTGCCTTTCTGCATCGCGGACGCCACGACGCTGACCGAAGCAGGGTACGTCGGCGAGGACGTGGAGAACATCATCCTGCGCCTCCTCCAGAGCGCGGATTACGATGTGAAGCGCGCCGAGATCGGAATCGTGTACATCGACGAGATCGACAAGATTGGCCGCAAGACGGACAACGTCTCGATCACTCGCGACGTCAGCGGCGAAGGCGTGCAGCAGGCGCTGCTGAAGATCCTCGAAGGCACCACTTGCAATGTCCCGCCCCAAGGCGGCCGCAAGCATCCGCACCAGGAGTACATTCAGGTCAGCACCGAAAAGATTCTCTTCATCTGCGGCGGCGCGTTCGTCGGGCTGAATAAGATCATCGAGAAACGGCGTGGGAAGAAGGTGCTCGGTTTCGGCAGCGGCACCAAACCGGGCGAAGTCGCCGAAGCAGAGGTGCCCGCAAGCGAAGTGCTTCGTTTTGCCGAACCCGAAGATCTGCTGAGCTTCGGAATGATTCCCGAATTCATCGGTCGTCTTCCCGTCGTCACCGCGCTCGACCAACTCTCCGAGGACGAGCTGGTGATGATTCTCACCGACACGAAGAACGCGATGATCAAGCAGTTTTCCAAGCTGCTCGCCATGGAAGGTGTGAACCTCACAGTGACGAAAGATGCGCTTCGGGCGCTGGCCCAGCAGGCCGCTGAGAAGGGAACTGGGGCGCGTGCCTTGCGGGCGATCATCGAACGCGTGATGCTCGACGTGATGTACGACATTCCCAGTCGTGAAGATGTGGCGGATGTCACCATCAATCGCGCCGTCATCGAAGGGAAGAAGGCCCCGCTAATTCGGAAGAAGCAGGATAAGGACGCGGCGTAGTGGAGGATCGTGCGATCGGTGGTGCGCCAGGGAGTTGATGTAATTGCTCGTATGAAATCGTCCGTGATCGTTCTCCGAGTACTGGTCCTCACTGCCTTATTCAGCTTTCCGGCCAACGGGGCTGACGTGGTTGCAGATTGGAATTCCGCTGCGCTCGCTGCCATCAAGGTGGACAAGACTCCACCGCCCAAGGCATCCCGGGCATTGGCGATTCTCCACGTCGCCATCTTCGATGCGGTGAATGGCATCGGGGAAACTTACGAACCGTATTTCGTGGAAGGAAAAGCGCCCCGCGCGGCGTCCCCTTCAGCCGCCGCAGCGGCCGCGGGTCGCGTCGTGCTGAAGAAAATCTACCCGGCTCAACAGGCTGCTTTCGAGGGGACGTATGCGGCGGCCCTCGCCCTGATCCCGGATGATTCGAAACGCCAGTCGGGAATCGCCTGGGGTGAATACGTTGCCCGCCGAGTCCTGAGCGTGCGGGAGAATGACGGCTCGACCGCGGTCGTCGCTTACACACCCGGCACCAATCCGGGCGACTGGCGGCCGACGCCCCCGGCCTTTGCTGCGGCGCTCTTGCCGCAATGGTTAAAGGTGAAGCCGTTCGCGATGGAGCAAGCGGGCCAGTTCAGGCCTGCGCCCGCGCCGAAGCTCGACAGCGCGGTTTACGCTTTTGATTTCAACTTCACCAAGCAAGTCGGCTCGATCGACAGCACTTCGCGCACGGCGGACCAGACGGCCATCGCACGGTTTTGGGCGGACGGTGCCGGAACCGTGACGCCGCCCGGACATTGGAATGTGATCGCCCGCGAGCTTGCAATTGCGCGTGGCGACTCGCTGGAGGCGAATGCCCGGCTCTTCGCATTGCTCAACATCGCCCTGGCCGACGCCGGCATCTGTGCGTGGGACTGCAAGTACAGCGATGATTTCTGGCGTCCGGTGACCGCCATCCGCGCCGCCGACACCGACAGCAATCCCGACACCGAGGCCGACCCCGCGTGGACGCCGCTCCTCACGACCCCGCCTTTCCCGGAGTATGTTTCCGGTCACAGCACCTTCAGCGGCGCCGCAGCGACCGTGCTCGCGGGCTTCTTCGGCACCGAAAGCATGTCGTTCACGACGACGTCCGAGGATCTCCCGGGAGTGACCCGCAGCTTCGGCTCATTCTGGGAGGCCGCAGCCGAGGCCGGTCTCAGCCGCGTTTTTGGTGGCATTCACTTTCAGTCCGCGAATCAGCAGGGACTTCAGTCAGGAGCGATGCTCGGGCGCTACGTCTTGGAGAATTTTCTCCGCAAAGCTCGTGATCGGCAGATGCACGATCGCGATCGGCGCGGTCGCTAGCGGCCGCGCGATCACGGCCCTCCTTGCGGGCCACGCTCACGGGCAGCGTGGACACGATCGCGGCGCGTGCTAGCGTGTCGGCCCATGAAAAATCGGCGTCTTCCATTTTGGCTCGGCCTCTTCCTCGTCCTGGGGGCAGGCGTCGGCGTGCGGGTGTTCCAAGCGGTGGGCGCGCCGGAAAAGGAAGACGCGGGTTACGCGAACATCGCGGTCTTTGCGCGGGCGCTGCAGCTCATCCGACAGGACTATGTGGATGACAAGAAGGTGAGCTTCGAGCAGCTCACGCACGCTGCTTTGAAGGGAATGCTGGCCAGCCTCGATCCGCATTCGCAGTTCATGCAGCAGAAGGATTTCAAGGGCATGCAGGACGACACGAACAGCCGCTTCGGTGGCCTCGGCGTCGTCGTCACCGAGAAGGAAGGGAATCTCGTCATCGTCTCGCCGATGGAAGACACGCCGGGCTTCCGCGCGGGCCTGCTGCCGGGTGATCGCATCGTCAAGATCAACGGTGAATCCACCGAGCGCATGGATCTCGGGGAGGCCATCAATCGTCTGCGCGGTGAGCCGGGAGAGAAGGTCACGCTGACCATTCTTCGCCCGAGCACCAAGGAGGTGAAGGACTATGCGCTCGTGCGGGAGAACATCCGCGTGACCAGCGTGAAGGATGCGAAGATCCTGCCGTCGGATGTCGGAGGCAGTTACAAGATCGGCTACGCGCGGATCACGCAGTTCAATGTGCCGACGGCGGACGAACTCGCGAAGAAGCTCGACGACCTCGAGAAGCAGGGCATGCAGGCCTTCGTGCTCGATCTCCGTTACAATCCCGGTGGGCTGCTCAACTCGGCGGTCGATGTTGCCGGCCAGTTCCTCCCGCCGAAGACGCTCGTCGTTTCGACCGAGGGACGTGTGCCATCGCAGAGCCGCTCTTATCGCTCGGGTGACAGTGTGAAACAGCGGCCCAAGTATCCCGTCGCGATCCTGATCAACAACGGAAGCGCCAGCGGATCTGAGATCGTCGCGGGTGCGCTCAAGGATTTGAACCGCGCGATTCTTGTCGGCGAGACGACCTTCGGGAAAGGCAGTGTGCAGAGCGTCATCCAGCTCCAGGACGGATCCGCGATGCGCCTCACCACGGCGAAATACTACACACCGAGCAAGCAGGTCATTCACGAGAAAGGCGTCGAGCCGACGATCCGTGCGACGCTCACCTCGGAACAGGAGCGCCAACTCATGGCGCAGCGCCGCGAAGACGGCCCCGAGGAACCGCTGAGCAAGGAGCCCGCGAATTTCCGAGACACGCAGCTCGAACGTGCGGTGGACGCGCTCAAGGGTGTGATGATCTACTCGGAGCGGGCGGGGAAGAAGTGACCGACGGCGTGGGAGCTGCGGCGGTGATCCTCGCGATCGAGACATCGTGCGACGAGACCGCGGTCGCGGTGCTGCGCGGCGAGGAAGTGCTCGCGAGTGAGGTGGCGTCGCAGATCGCACTGCATGCGCAATACGGCGGAGTGGTTCCCGAAGTCGCGTCGCGCAACCACCTCCGCACCTTGAAGCCCGTGATCGCGTTGGCTCTGCGCCGTGCGGGGCTATTGATCGACGCGGTCGGTGCATTCGCCGCAACGTCTGGTCCCGGTCTGGCCACTTCGCTGATGATCGGCGTGTGTGCCGCCAAAGGGCTCGCAGTTGCCTGCGGCAAGCCGTTCCTCGCGATCAATCACATGGAGGGCCACCTGCTCTCACCATTCTTCGGCACTCCTGAAGGCATACGTCCGGCGGTCGCGCTGATTGTGAGCGGTGGTCACACCATGCTCGTCGAGATCGCGGCATTTGGAAGTTATCGGCTGCTTGGACAGACGCAGGATGACGCGGCTGGGGAAGCTTTCGACAAGGTCGGAAAGCTCCTCGGTCTCCCGTATCCTGGCGGACCCAACGTCGATCGACTCGCGAGGGAAGGGGACGCCACGCGGCACGATTTCCCCAGGAGCATGAGCGACTCCGGTGACTTCCATTTTAGCTTCAGCGGGCTGAAGACCTCCGTGCGTTACCTTCTCCCAAAGCTCGAGGCACCGAGTCTGCCGGATCTGTGCGCGTCATTTCAGGAGGCGGTCGTCGATGTGCTCGTCGAGAAAACGGTGCGCGCCGCAGCCGTCACGCGCCGGAAGGTCGTCGCGGTAAGCGGCGGCGTCAGTTGCAACTCGCGGTTGCGCGAGAAAATGGAGGCCGCGTGTGCGCGTCGGGGGCTCACGCTGCTGCTGGCCAGTCCGGCCCTTTGCACGGACAACGCCGCGATGATCGGCTACGTCGCATCGCTCAAACTTTTCCGCGGGGATGTCAGCCCGCTCACTGTGGATATTGATCCGAACCTGCGTCTCGTCGCCTAGTCCACTCGATCAGCAGGCCCCAGCCAATGAGCGCGGCGGTCGCCACTCCGGCGAGCGCCAGCCCTCGCGTCACACTCCCGGGCTGATAGCGGAACACGAGTTCTCCGCTTCCCGCCGGCACGATGACGCCGCGCACCGCATGATTGGTGCGCAGGATCGGCACCGACTTGCCGTTCAATTCCGCGCGCCAGCCTTTGTCCCACAGGTCCGAGAGCACCACCAACCCCGGCGTTTCCATCTGCACGCGCACCAGTACTTCGCTCGAAGTCTCGCCCGCGATTTCCGCAGTGCCTTTTGCTTCCGCCGGCAGATCCACCGTCTGCTCGACGAAGGCGAGATCAGCCGGATTGAAGTTTGGCTGGGCGAGGAGTCCCTTGCGCTCGCGATCGTTGGC
>JANPIS010000016.1:0-15054 GCA_031425095.1 Chthoniobacteraceae bacterium | reverse complement strand
AGCCACCGAGGTGCTGATCCATGCGCTCAAATCCACGAAATCCAACGCGGAGCTGCTGCTCTCGGGTCTGAAGGGCTGATGCAGCCGCTCATCGGAAACGCCGACGTGCTCGCGACGGTGCTGCCCGCTCTCGGGCCGCATCCGCGGATTGCCATCGATACGGAGGCCGACAGTCTCCACTGCTACTTTGAGAAGCTCTGCCTGATTCAGATCAGCGTTCCCGGGCACGACCTCCTGATAGATCCGCTCGCCGGTTTTTCGCTCGAACCGCTTTTCGCCGCGCTCGACGGCAAGGAGCTCGTCATTCAGGGAGCGGACTACGATCTGCGCTTGCTGCGCCGCGTCGGTTATGCAGGACCGGCCAAGGTGTTCGACACGATGATTGCCGCGCGGTTGTGTGGAATCACTGAGTTCAGCCTGGCGGCTTTGCTGAAGCGTTACTTCGGACTCGAAGTCACCAAGGCTTCCCAAAAGGCAAACTGGGCGCGGCGCCCGCTCTCCCAGCAGATGATCGACTACGCGATCATGGACACGCATCACCTTCTGGAGATTGCGGCGCGACTTGAAAGTGAATTGCGGGAGCTCGGCCGTCTCACTTGGTTTGAGCAATCCTGCGAGCGTGCCATCTTCGCTTCCACCGTCGTGAAAGACCGTGACCCGGAGCAGGCCTGGCGCATCACGGGAAGCAAGGATTTCCGGGGACGCGGTGCGGCGATCCTCCGCGCGCTCTGGCAATGGCGCGACGCCGAAGCGCAAACCGCCGATCGTCCGTCGTTCCACATCCTTCACAATGAATTGCTCGTCGAAGCCGCCCACCGCTTCGAACAGGGGCAGGACGTGGAGATCGATCATCTTAAAGGAGGTCGACGCCGCCGTTTCTTCGAGGCCGCCGAGCGTGCGCTCGCGATGCCGGAGAGTGAGTGGCCGAAGTTTACCCGCAATCCGCGTCCGCGCCCGACTCGCGAAGAGGAAGCGCGCTGCCGGGACTTCAAGAACAAGCGCGATGCCGTCGCCACATCGCTGAATCTCGATCCTTCCATCATCGCGCCGAAGTCCACGCTCGAAAACCTCGCGGCGAATCGTGACGAGGCCGCCGCGCGAATGATGCCGTGGCAGCGTGAACTGATGGGGCTCGGTTAGCGCGGTGTTACTTCCACGCCTCCGCTGCCCACGGGCGGAGCCGCGCCGCGGTTAGACCGCTTCGTTACTCAGAGTATCCAGCGGTTCCGTTCCACTTCCGGATGCGCCAACCGGGCCGGCGGTCCGGCCAGTCACTCGCTGTTGAGTCGTGCGCGTGGCCCGGCAGGTGTGCTCCTGGTAATTCACGGACCTTGTAAGATTCGCTTGCCAGCGAGCGGGTCCAGTAGCCATCTGCCTTCTTCGGGCTGTAGAGTACGCGGCGGTTCGCATCGGTAGCACAGCCGGAAAACGCGAAGCCAACGAGTGCGCAGAGGGGAACAAGAAATTTCACGGCGCGGATGGGAACAGAATCGCCAAACCGTGTCAACCGCCCCACCTCGCGACGCCGCCGAAACTTAACGCGTCATTTTCTCCGCAGTTTTCCATGGCACCACGGATTTGGCGGAGCCTACGGGACTCGAACCCGCAACCTCCGCCGTGACAGGGCGGCGCTCTAACCAATTGAGCTAAGGCTCCCTTGAAAGGAGGGCGGGAGACTAGTGCCCGCCTCCGGGAGCGGCAACGAATTTTTCGGGGAAAATTCTGGGGCTTTGGCGTGGTGCGGCCGCTCCGTCGGAACGGATTCCGCTTCGCGTTTGACGGGGGCCAGCGTGGCTCGCGGGCGGGGCGATCTTCATGAGGCGAGCACGCACGCGCCACGCGCCGGGCGTGTGCTGGGTCGAGGCTGCTTACAAGGGTCCCGGGCGCTTGAAGGGAATCTTTTGCTCGTCACAGAGCTTGATCGCGCCCTCGTGTCCCTTTTCTGCAGCCTGCACAAAGAGCTTCCGCGCCTCCGTGGGAATTTTCCCGGGCGGCGCGGATTGAGAAATGAACACGGCATAATTGAACATCGAGAGGACATTCTGCCGGGTGACACCCTGCTCGAAGTAAGCCTTGGCCGCTGCACGATCGGGCTTCTCGCCGATGCCCATCGCGCACGCCATGCCGAGGAAACCGTAGGCATCATTCCAGTCGTCCTTCGCCTCATCGAACAAACGCCGCATCTCTTTGGCGTGGTCGATGGGATCGTCAGCTCTCGCCTTTTCGCTGCGATACCACGAGGGCGGAGTCGCTTTGGGCTGCTCCTGATTGAAGTAGTAGTTGGCCAGCACCAGCTTCGAACGGTTGGGCTCGCTCACGTAGGTCTCAGCGATCTGCGCATTCGCGAGTTCCGCCGGTTCGCGCCGGCTCGGAGCAGCGGCGATGATCTCACGAAGCAGTCTTACGCCGCTCTCCGGGTTGGGCTGGAGGCCTGGCACGAGCTTGTCGCCGCCGGCACCGCCGAAGCTGCCGTGGATGAGGCACTCGGCGACGGCAATCTTCCCATCGAGATCGCCAGCTTCGTGCGCTGCCTGCAGGTATTGCCACGCCTTCGCCAGCTCTACTGGATCGTTGCTAAAGCGGGCGTAGAGCAGGCCGATACGAGTGGTCGCTTTCGGCGCCCGATCGCGCGCGCGTTCGTAATGCTCGATGGCTTTGGGCCAGTCCTTGCGCGTGCTGAGATGTTCGCCGAGCAACATCCGCGCGCCGATGATCCCAGCGCGATCGGCACGCTCGAGTTCCGGTCGGAGCGCCTCGACATCCGCGGCTTTCAAGTCGGGCGGCTGTTCGCGGTAGCGTGTGTAGCGCCAGCGGATATCGCGGAAGAGCAACTCCAGATCGACGTCCGCCGCGCTCCAGTATTCCGGAAAAGACTCGCGCATCTGGAGCAGCGCCTGCGTGGATTCCTTCCACTTTCCGTCCTTCCGAAATTCCCCCGCGCGCGCCTGCATCTGTTTCACGATTTCTTCCCGGGTCGGAGCGGGTGGAGGCGGAGGAATTGGTGGCGGTGTTGCGGGCGGTGGCTTGATCACGACGACCGGAGCCGGCGTCGTTGGTGGCGGCGAAAGCGGTTGCGGCGCGATCGAGGATTTCTCCACCGACGGTGAAGGTGGATTTGCCGGGGTGCCGGCGATTCGGTCGCCAGCGGATTCGTCTGCGCGATGAAAAACCAGCAACAGCGAGCCTGCGATCACCGCTAGGCCAGCCGCGAGCGCCAATCCGCGACCTCGTGGGGGCCGCGCCGGTTCGTGTTGGCCGCCTTGGGATCCGGCAAACGCTGGGGCTGGAGGTGGTGCGGGTGCTGCCTCACTGATGGAGCCAGAGTCTTCCAGTTCGAGCGGGAGTTCCGGTGGAGGCACAAGACCAGGCGTTTCATTCCAGATCGGTGCGGCCGTGGCGCCGGTCGCCGGCACTGCGGCGATTTTGTTTTCGGGAGGTGCCGGCACGGATGTGTCCGCCGGTGGGGTGAGCGGCACGGGCGCACGGTAGCTGGCGATAGGTTCCGGCTCGGCGTGGGCTCGGGTAAGTTGCTCGACGAGCGCGCTGGCGCTGGCGAACTGCCCGGGATCGCGAAGTGCGGTGCGGAGGACTTTGTTCGCACCTTCGGAAAGCGCCGGCAGTGGTGGAAATCCCGGTGCGGTCACGGCACCGCCGAGCGTTTCGTACGCCACCTGCGCGAGGCCGCGGATCGCGCCTTTCGCACCGCTTTCCGGGCCCGTGGCGCCAGGGCCAGCCATCGTGCCTTCGCCGATCCACGTCGCGTCGAGGGAGAAGGTGCGCAGGATTCCGAGCGGCGACACTTTTACGCCAATCGGGAGCGCGTCGGGGGCCGGCGCTTCGCACCAAAGCCCCGCGAGGGAGACGTCAGGTTGGTCGATGCCGGCCGCGAGGATCGCGTCGATCCCGCCCGCGGCAAAGTTAAGCAGACGGAAAGCTTCGGCGGGTTCGAGTTCGCGGTGTCGGCGGAGCAGATCGCGCCACGAGTAGCCGTCCGACCAGTCCATCACGATGCGCGAGGCCGCCGCATCCACCTCGAGGGTGTGAACGCGCCAGACCTGCGGATGTTGGATCGTGCGCGCGCGGTCGATGGTCTCCCGGAGCGTCGCGACAGCCGAATCTTCGAGGCCTCGCAGCGGACCGAGGCGCAGCATCGCGAAAGGCTCGCCGGTGTTGCGATCGTGCGTGCGGCAGAGTTGTCCAAAGCCGAATTCCGCGACCGTATCTGCGCCTTCGAACTGCGACCCGCCAGAGATGGACGTCGGTTCGACGACCGGTGCTTCGGAGCCGAGCAGCGTCTCGGCGGCTTCCGCGGAAACTGGCGGTGGCGGTGTTGCTGCCGGAGGGGCGATCGCGGGAGTATTCGTGACTGCGGCCGTCGGCGGAGCACACGGGCAGGTCTCCAATTCCCGGCGCAAATCGAGCGCCGACTGCGGGCGCGCCGCGGGATCTTTCGCCAGCATGCGCTCGATGAGGCTGCGCAGGGCCGGGCTGGTGCAGCCGTCCAGTTGCTCGAACGGCGGCGCCTTGTGCAGATGCTGCGAGAGCACGCTCACCACCGAGCCAGTGAAGGGTACCTTGCCCGTGAGCAGGAACCACATCGTGACGCCGAGGGAGTAGATGTCGGAGCGGATATCGAGTTCCTTCTGCTCGAGCTGCTCGGGACTGGCGTAATAGGGCGTGCCGACAAAGCCGCTGTGGGTGACCGCGGCGAGATCTTCGTCCGAGTCGCCGCCGGCGAAAGTGCGCGCGAGTCCGAAGTCGATGAGCTTCAGCTGCCACTCGTCGCCCTCCCGCGAGAGCATGAGGTTCGAGGGCTTGATGTCGCGATGCACCAGACCGAGCGCGGCGGCGGCGTTGAGTGCGCGCGCGGCCTGGATGGCGAGGGTGACGACGGTCCCCTCGGGCAGTGGCCCCTCGCGTTTCACGAGTCCCTCGGCGGTATCGCCGGAGACGAATTCCATCGCGTAGAACCAATTCTCGCCCTCCTGCCCGAGGTGATAGACGGCGGCGATGTGCGGATGCCGCAGGCGCGCGGCGGCCCGGGCCTCGCGGACGAAACGCTGAGCGACGAGTTCGCTATCGAGCTGGCGTGGGTGGATGACCTTCAGCGCGACGGGGACGCGCAGATTCGTGTCGAGCGCTTTGTAGGTGACGCCCATCGCGCCGCGGCCGAGTTCCCAGGGCGCGCCGTCTTCGCGCACGAGCACTTCGTAGTGCTGAAAGGTGATCGCTTCGGGCATCGGTGAGAGCGAAACGTAGCCGAGGCTCACGGGCCGGCGCCACCCTCAAACGGGCCGAACTTGCGAGCCTCGCTCCGACCGACGGCTAGTAGCTGGCGCCGACGTAACGGACAACGCTCGTGTCGAACTTCACCGTCTCGTTTGGCTTCGGTTCGTCTTCGATGTCGTAGACTTCGTTGCCGACGATGCGGCGGGCTTGCACGTCGTAGATCATCACGGCGGCTTCTGCGCCGGGCGCGGTCTTTTCGTCCTTCACCGTGCGCACCGCGATGCGGGCGGGGAGCTTCTTCACGGCTTTTGTGGGCGTGGGTTCTGGCTCTGGCTCGGACTCGGGTGCAGCGGCGAGTTTCTTCTCCGAGGGTTTCGCTTTTGCGCCGTTGCTCCGCTTGGCCGTCGTCGAGGATTTGCGCGCGGGGCTCGTCTTCTTCGCCGTGGTCTTGGGGCGCTCGGCAGCGATCTGCCGCTCGAGAACGGCGACGGCGCGCGCGGCGTTCTGCTCGGCCACCGCGCGCTGCCGCGGCGTGGCCTGGTGCCGCGCAAGGATGACGACCGCGCGGACGAGCGCCGCACCTTGGAAGCCGGTGCCTTCGCCAGCTGCGGAATCGTCGAAGAGTTCCGCGAAGGTCGGACCGCCTGCGCAGCCTGCAATTGAGGCACACACGACGAGGGCTACCGCCGTGCGCCAAATCGCACGACCCAAACCTATGGCCTGGACGGCACGGGAGATCACAGGCCAGAGGCCTGCATCACGCGGTTTAGAATGGGAAGCCAAAGCCGACACCGCTGTAGATTCCGAGTTCCTTGTCATTGCCGCGCTGGATCATGGCGACGCTCAGATTCACCGCCTTCAGGCGCCACTGGACGCCGAAGGAGTAGGGGATGCGCTTGAAGTTGCCGGTCGAGCTCTTGCCGCGCGTGGAGATTTCACCCACGAGGTAGAGCCGTGCGGGGAGCTGGATCTCGCCGCCGAAGTAGCCGTCCACGGAATTCGATTCCGCGGCGTCGTCGTGGAACCACGAGACGCGTCCACCGAGATGGAAGCCGATGGATTTCAGGAACCCATCCTCATCGATCGGCAGGCGCTTGTAAGCCGCGGCGAAGGCGGTCGTCTGCTGGAGGAAGTTCGTCCCGTATTTTCCGTATCCGCCAATACTCAGCTGCGGCCACCAGGATTCGTCCTTCAGCAGCCGGATGCGCACCATCGGTCCGCCGAGCACGAACTCCCGATGCCCAGGGTTGTCGCGATTCGCTTCGATGTAGTTGCCGACGGCGCCGAGCTCGAGCCAGTCCTTGATGCCATAGGCCGCCATCAGGCCGTGGCCGACGATGCGGTTGTCGCTATTGGGAAAGAAGAGGCAGTACTGGAGTGTGTAAGCACCCTGCGGCAACGTCGCTGACGTGGGATTGATGAACATGCCCGACGGTCCCTCGAGCGTGATCAGGCCGCGGCCGGCTTCATACTGTTCGATGACCACGGGCTCCTTGCTCACTTTGCTGTCGCCGGCCTGTCCTGCCAGGGCAGGCATCGAAGCGACGAGAGAGGCGGCGATGGCAGCGACGAAGTTGGGGTGGAAACGGGAGGGTTTGCTCATGGGTCGGCCATAGCAGACTTCCATAAAGAGTTGTCAAGCCTGCGCATCGGGCGTGCGACGGGTCTGGCTCTTGGGTTGACTTCCGTTTTTGCGGGCCGACCATTTGTGCGATGAATGCCAGGCAAGCTCTCCTGTTCGCGACCGTGGTCGGAAGTGCGCGCGCGTTTGCGGTCGAAGGGGCGATTCCCGAGCCTTTCCCGGCAGATCGTTATGCCGCGATGGTGGCGCAGTCGCCGTTCGCGCTCGCGACGCCCGTGGCTCCGCCGCCGACCGTTCCGGAGCGTGGCTTTGCGGCCGATTGGTACGTCACCGGCCTGGCGCGGTATGAAGACAAGGACTTCGTGTCGATCAAGTCACGCGATCTGGCGACGAGCTTTTCACTCTATGGTACTGAAGAGTCGAACGGCGTGGCGCTGGTCGGCGTCGAATGGTCCACGGAGCGTGGGAAAAGCACGGTGACGGTGCGCAAAGGTGGCGAAGTCGCGCGATTGGAGTTCAATCAAGCCGAGCTCCAGGCGGCCGCGCCTCCGGCGCAGCCGATGCCGGTGCCCGGTGGCGGCGCGCAGCCGCGCCAGCAAACCAACCAACAGACGAATCGCCCGGTGGTGACACCGCTTCAGCAGCCGGTTCCGATCACGAATCCCGTGATGCAACCGCCGCGCACCGCGATCCCGCGCCCGACCGGAGTGCCGGTCGTCAATCAGCCGCTCACGATGCCCGGTGGCGTGAATCCGAGCGGGGCGGCGACTGATGCGGGCGGCGACAGCCGCCGCCGGATTCGCGTGATCAATCCGAAGTAACGGGCGACGCCCGCAGGTGACAACGGCGCTAGCGGTTTGACCAAAGGAGCGGAAAAATTTCCGACGTGCGCAATCGAGCGCGGATGAAGTCGCGCTGTGCGCATGCAGCGCGTTCCGGTGTTAGCGGCTGGCGTGGCGGAATGTCCGCGATCTTCGCGAAGTGTCGCGCGTATGCTTTGCCCGAGAGACGAGCCTCCGCCGCGCGCGGCCACGCGGTCGGCTCGAGTTTTCCCCGCGCTGCCCGGTCGCGCCAGGCGTCGAGGAAAGGATTGAGGGAGGCGCAGCACGACCACGATTCGCGAGCCGGAAGCCTGAGCACTTCGATCTGCGCCGCGAGCGTGAGGCGGCTGAATGGGACGGGCCTCGGAGTGAGCTGCGCTCGCAGCAGCGTGGGTTTCTCCGCGAGCGGACGGATGCTGCGCGGAAGCTGGCCGAGCCAGGTGCGATACGCGATCGCCTGTCGCTGCACTTCCCCTTTCCAATCGAAGAGCGTCGGAGACACGACGATCTCGTCATAGGCCTGGGGAAAGCGGAAGCCGAGGGACGCGAGGTCGGGTGCGATCTGCGGCAGACGTCGAATAATGGCCGGTCGTTTCGCGGCAGCGGCTTCGAGCTGCGGAAGCCCGAAGCCCTCTTGAATCGACGTGAAGAGCACGGCTTCCGCGGCCGCGTAGAGATCCGCGATGGAAGAGCCGTGCCCGCCGAGCCGCAATGGCCACCGATGCTCCCGTGCGGCAGCAGCGAGCGCGGAGGCGTATGCGGCTTCGTCTGCCTCGTCCGCTCCAACAGTGACGATCATCGTCGCCTCCGGTCGCAGCCAGCGTGTGAGCAGCAGCGCCTCGGCGATGTTCTTCCGGCGCAGCACGCGGCACGGCATGAGCCAGAGCGGAGTGCCGCGCACGGCGGATCGCTTTCGTGGAGCGGTGCGCTCGACGAGATTCGGCAGCCAGTGCGCGCGTCCCGGAAAGTGCCGGCGCAGGATGCCGGCGTCGGCTTGATTGATCGCCACGTGCGCCACGCGCCCCTGCGACGGGAAGATGGCGGCCGCGACGGCGGCGAGCGTGCGAAAGCCGCAGTGCTGAATGACCGGCCAGCGCGGCCAGCGTCGGTCGCACCACCAGTCGTGATGGTGGGCGACGAGCGGCAGATCGCGTGCCGCACAGAGCGCGGCGAGTTCGCGGGAGAGGGTGAGGTTGCGGCCGAGCGCGAGATTGTGCGCCCAGACGATGGCGCGCTCCGGCAGCGCGCGGTCGAGCGCCGCGCGGACGTCGGTGGGACTCAAGCGCACGTCGGTGTAGCCGAGCACCGCATCGACGCAGACCCGGACGGTGCTCGGCGCGAGCGTGGCTCGAAAGGCGCGCAGCCACGCTGCGGGTGGACGCTCACCCGTGATCAGCGTGACCGAGTCCGCACGCAATTCCCGCAGCAGATGTGGAGTCGCGAGTTCGATGACGCGCCGCACTCCGCCGGGCCGGAAATGATAGTGGACGATGGAGAGGTTCAGGGCGCGCGAAGTGGGAGCAGCTCGGGGATTCTTGCGCCCAGCGCTCCGGCGCCGCAAGACCTGCCGCCACTTTCACTTTCCACCGCTCCGCAGGCCGACCACGATGCGCCGCGCATGCCCGACTTTTTCCAGACCGGCGCCATCACCACTCTGCACCGGCTCGGCGCGTCCCGCGTGCCGGAGCTCGAGACGGAACTCGCGCAGTGTGCGCGCGAGCGACCGATCGCGCTGGTCCTGCCATGTCATGTGCGCGATCTCGGCGGTCGCGGGCTGGCGGCGATCGCGAGGGAGCTCGCAGGCGTCTCCTACCTGCACCGCATCGTCGTGGGACTCGATGGTGCGACGCGGCGTGCTGACTGGATGGTGGCGCGCGCGTTTTTCTCCCGCCTGCCGCAGGCCCCCATGCTCCTCTGGAACGATGGTCCGCGCGTTCAACGCCTGCTCCGCAAGCTCCGTCAGCACGACCTCGACATCGGACCCGCCGGCAAGGGACGCAACGTGTGGCTCTGCCTCGGCGCGGTGCTCGCGAGCGACACGACCCGCGTCGTCGCCGTGCATGATTGCGACATCCTCACCTACAGCCGGGAACTGCTCGCGCGGCTCTGCTATCCGGTCGCGCATCCGAGCCTCGGCTTCGACTTCTGCAAAGGCTACTACGCGCGGGTCACCGATCGGCTGCACGGTCGGGTCACGCGTCTGCTTTTCACGCCGCTCCTCCGCGCACTCGGGAGTCTCGTCGGCGCACAGCCTCTCCTCACGTATCTCGACGGCTTCCGCTATCCGCTCGCGGGCGAGATCTGTCTGGAGACGGATCTCGCGCGGCGCCTGCGGCTGCCGAGCGATTGGGCACTCGAGGTCGGCGTGCTTGCGGAGGTGTTTCGCAACGCGGCGCCACGCGCGATCTGCCAGTCCGAGCTCTGTGAAAACTACGATCACAAGCATCAGGAGCTCTCCCCGCGCGACGCCGGCAAGGGTCTGCACCGGATGGCGATCGACATCACGCACACCCTCCTGCGCCGGATGGCCGCCGAGGGGATTCGCCTCGACGCTGGCCTGCTCGACACGCTGCCCACGGCTTACCTGCGGCAGGCGGGTGAAACGTTGCGCAGCTACGCCGCCGATGCGGTGATCAACGGCTTGGAATCTCCGCGGCATGAGGAAGAGCGCGCGGTCGCGACCTTCGCGCGCAGCCTCCGCGAAGCCGGCCAGCTCTTTCAGCGCCGATCAGTTCCCACCGATCCGATCTCGAGTTGGAATCACGTGCAGTCGGCTTTGCCGGGATTCCTGGATGAGTTGGGCGAAGCGGTGCGGCTGGATAATCGGTAGCGGCTCAGAGCGCGGCGAGGAGCTGCTCGTTGTGTTCCGCCGGCTTCACCTTGCGCAGGATCGCTTTCAGTTTTCCGTCGGGTCCGATGACAAACGTCGAGCGCTCGGTGCCCATGTAGGTCTTGCCGTACATGCTCTTCTCGACCCACACGCCGTAGGCGGCGACGATCTTTTGCTCATGGTCCACGAGCAGCGAGAAGGGCAGGGAATGTTTGTCGATGAACTTTCGGTGGCTCTTTGCGGGATCGATGCTCACACCGAAGATCTCGGCCTTTCCCTCGAATTCCCACCACGCGTCGCGCAACGCGCAGGCCTGGGTGGTGCATCCGGGCGTGTCGTCTTTCGGATAGAAATACAGCACAACGGTGTGGCCCTTCAGCGCGCTGAGTTTCACGGTCTGGCCGTCGTATTTTCCGCCCACGGCCAGTGCGGAGAAGGCCGGGGCTTTGTCGCCGATTTGGAGTTCGCTCATGGGTTGTTGATGGTCGAAGAACGCTTACGCCGCGATGGCAAAATCAGTTGCACCGGGCGGCAGTCCGGACACAGGAGCTAAGCTGCGGTTGCAACGCGGGTTCCTTCTTCCTACTCCCATGCGCACACCGATTCTCCTCGCCGCTGCCTCCCTGCTCATTCCGAGTGCCGCTTCCGCATCCGACTGGCCGCAGTGGCGCGGGCCGCTGCGCAATGGCGTCGCGGTCGATTCGCCCAAGCTGCTCGACGCGATCCCCGACGCGGGGTTGAAGGAACTCTGGGAGAGCGAGACGATCCCGGCGAACGACGAAGGCGGCCTCGGAAGCCCGGTCGTCGCGAGCGGAAAGGTGTATCTCGGCGTCGTCTGGCATCGCGACCTTCCGTCCGAGACGCGACAGATCGACGACATCGTGCTGCGGAAGATGGGCCATCAGGCGATGAATGACCTGAGCAAGGAAACGCTGGCCGACATGGAGAAGACGCGGCTCTCCCTTTCGCCATCGCTGCGCGGGAAGAAGCTGGAGGAATTCACCGCGCAGTGGATCGAGAAGAATCTCACCAAAAAGCAGCAGCAGCTTTATTCGGGCGTTGTCGAGCGGCGCTTCAAGCAGGGCAAGCTCGCGTTGGCGCTGGATGTCCTGGCCGCGCTCGACAAGCACAAGGATCACATTTTCCCCAACGACGCTGAGATGCGGAAGTGGCTCGATGCGCAGGGCTGGAGCGATGAGGTGAAGCGGCAGATCATCGCCGCGGTGCCGCCGACAGAGCGCGTGGCGGAAGACGCGGTGATCTGCATCGACCTCGCTTCGGGCGAGACGCTCTGGACGACGAAGCTGCCCGGAGCGCCCGTGGGGCGCGGTGGTTCGGCGACGGTGTGTGTCGCCGATGGGAAGGTGTACTCCGTGGCGAGCAAGCGCGTGTGGTGTGTGGACGCGGCGAGCGGCAAGGTGGTGTGGGAGACGCCGATCGGGAAAGGCAAGCGCGGCATCGGCAGTTCGCCGCTCGTGGCCGACGGCGTGGTCGTGGTGAATGCAGACGGCGTGCAGACCTTCGACGCGGCGACGGGCAAGGCGCTCTGGAGCGATGCGAAAGCGGGCGGCAGTAATTCGTCGCCGGTCGTGTGGAAGGGCTTCGCGCTCGTCAATGGTCGCAATGAGTTGCAAGCCTTTGATCTTAAGAATGGCTCCGTGGCCTGGACGGCTCCGGGCGGCGGCGACTCCACGCCGGCGATCGATGGCGACGTGCTCGCGATGCAGGCCAAAGGTCCCTCGCTCGGGCTTGTGACCTATCGCATTGCGGCGGACGGCGCGACGAAGCTCTGGAATTTCCCGATCGATGGGCGGCGTTCGCAGGCCAGCCCGATCATCCACGGCGGCCACCTCTACCATATGGAAGACAACGTTCATTACTGCTTCGACCTCGCGACGGGGGCACAGAAGTGGCAGGCGCCCGTGCAGTCCACGATTGCTTCGCCGACGCTGGCCGACGGGAAGATCTTCGTCATGGCGAACAACGGTAACTCGCTCCTCGCGATCAAGGCCACGCCGACCGAGCGCATCGAGCTCGGCAAGGCCACCGTGCGCGCGCAGTGGGTGCCCTCGCCGTGCATCGCCGATGGCAAGGTCGTGCTGCGGATGAAGGACAAGCTGAAGTGCTGGGCGCTGACGGAGAGCTGAGTGGCCAGCGTCTGCTTGTAGAGGCGGCCTGTGACCGTCGCAAACTTCCGAGGGCAGAGGTGGTGCCGAGCCACCCGTGGGCTGAAGCTCCGCTCCGCCTCCGCCCTCGGATGCGCGCGACGGGGATAGACCAACGCTACAATCATTCCCGCCACTTTCCTCGTGGCTAAGTTCTCCGGAACTCCCAGCTCAACCAGTGGACCGTATGAAACTCCCCCATTCGTTCCTTCCCACGTTCCTTGCGAGCGCTCTCCTCTGTGCCGCTGCCAGCGCCCAGCAGACGCCCGCGCAGAAGACAGACACCACACTCGCGCCGCCGAAGAACCTCAAGACCACACTCCCGCCCGGCTACACCATTCCGATCGTGGACATCTCCGCGGAGAAGGACCGGCAGGTGATCGTGGATCGCGAAGCCGGTCAGTATCTCGGGCATCCGACGACCCTTTTGCTGGAGGACCACCAGACGATGCTGATCGTCTACCCGAAAGGACACGGCCGCGGGGCGATCGTGTACAAGCGCAGCGCGGATGGCGGCAAGACGTGGAGCGAGCGTCTGCCGACGCCGAAGTCGTGGGAGACTTCGCTCGAGGTGCCGACGCTGCATCGCGTGGTCGATGCAAGGGGCAGGAAGCGCATCATCATGTTCAGCGGCCTGTATCCGATTCGCATGGCGGTGACGGAGGACGATGGCGCGATCTGGAGCGAGTTGAAGCCGATCGGCGACTTCGGCGGTGTGGTCACGATGGCCTCGGTGATCGGTCTGAAGACACCGGGGCACTATCTTGCCTTCTTCCATGACGACGGGCGTTTCATCCGCGGTGGCTCGGAGGAGAAATACCGCATGAAAAGCCCGCATGCGCCGGACTACTCCTCCTCGACCGCCAAGCCGTGGCGCTTCTGGGTCTATACGACGCTGTCGAAAGACGGAGGGCTGACGTGGAGTGTGCCCGCGCCGATCGCCATGCTGCCCGAAGCGAATCTCTGCGAACCCGGCGCACTGCGCTCACCGGACGGCAGCGAGATCGCCGTGCTGCTGCGCGAGAATTCGCGGAAGTACAATGCGTTTGTGATTTTCTCGAAGGATGAAGGGCTGACCTGGTCGGAGCCGAAGGAGCTGCCGGCCGCACTCACCGGCGATCGTCACGTAGCGAAGTATGCTCCCGACGGACGCCTCTTCATCACTTTCCGCGACACCACCCACGTCAGCCAGACGAAAGGCGACTGGGTCGGCTGGGTCGGCACCTACGACGACATCGTCCAAGGCCACGAGGGGCAATACCGCGTAAGGATCATGGACAACACCAAGGGCGCGGACTGCACATATCCCGGCGTGGAGTTGCTGCCCGACGGAACCTTCGTCACGACGACTTACGGACACTGGAGCGAAGGCGAGATGCCCTACATCGTCAGTGTGCGCTTCAAGCTCGAGGAGCTCGACGCTAAGCTGCCGCGGTAGCTGAGCTGGTGTGCGCAACAGAGGCGGCTCGCCTGTCGACGATGCCGCCTCTGCGTTGAGTCTTGCTGGTGGATTTACTTCACACCGCGGCCGGACGGCCGACGGCGTAGTAGGTGAAGCCGAGCTGGCGCATGGTCTCGGGGTTGAAGTGATTGCGGCCGTCGAAGACGAGCGGCGTGTGCATCCGCTTCTTCACCTCGGCGAGATCGGCGTTGGCAAATTCCTTCCACTCCGTGGCGAGCAGCAGCGCTTCCGCGCCTTCGGTCGCTTCGACGGGAGTCTTGGTGAGCTTCACCTTGGTCGGATCAATGAGGCCCCACTCGACTGCTTTCTCCGCGCCCTTCGGGTCGTAGGCGGTGACGATCGCGCCTTCAGCGACGAGTTTGTTTACGAGGTCGATGGCCACCGAGTTGCGGACGTCGTCAGTGTCGGGTTTGAAGGTGAGCCCCCAGACGGCGATCTTCTTGTCCTTCAGCACCCAGAGGGATTCGCGCACCTTGTCGATGAAGCGATCGAGCATCTTCGCATTGATCCGCTCCACCTCCTCGAGCAGCGCGAAGGGAGTGCCGAGCTGGCGGCTGATCGCGATGAATGCCTTCACGTCCTTCGGGAAGCAGGAGCCTCCGTAGCCGAGTCCGGCGTTGAGGAAATTGCGCCCGATGCGCTTGTCCATGCCGATGCCGCTGGCGACCATCTCCACATCCGCACCGCTCGCTTCGCAGATCGCGGCGACGGCGTTGATGTAGCTGATCTTGAGCGAAAGGAAGGAATTCGCGGCGTGCTTGATGAGCTCGGCGGAGTTCACATCGGTCACCAGGATCGGCGCGCGGAACGGCTCGTAGATCTGTTTCATCAGATCCGTGGCGCGCTGGCTGGCGCTGCCGATCACGACGCGGTCGGGATTCATGAGATCCGGCACGGCGCAACCTTCGCGGAGGAATTCGGGATTCGAGACGACATCGAATTCGGCGTCCTTGTTGTAGCGGCGG
>JANPIS010000015.1:0-19878 GCA_031425095.1 Chthoniobacteraceae bacterium | reverse complement strand
TACGCGATCGTCGGATCGGACGAAGCGGAGATCAAGCGCGCCGCCCGCGAGTTGGCGGATAAGCTCACGCCGCCCGGCGACTTCGGCGCGGATATCATCGATGGCGTGGCGGAGAATGCGGACGCCGCCGCGGGAAGAATTCACGCGGCGATTGGAGCGCTGAATACGTTCGCGTTCTTCGGCGGCGCCAAGCTCGTGTGGATCAAGAACGCGAACTTCCTTGCCGATAATCCGATGGGCCGCGCCCAAGGCGTCGTCGAGGCGCTCGAAGCTCTCACGGCGACGCTCGGCGGCGGACTCCCGGAGGGCACGCGTTTCCTCTTGAGTGCGATCGATGTGGACAAGCGGCGCTCGTTTTTCCTCGGCCTGAAGAAACTCGCGAAGGTGGAGATCCTCGACAAGCTCGACACCGGCAAGAGTGGTTGGGAGGAAGCTGCGAGCACGCTAGTCCGCGATCTCGCCGCAGCTCGCGGATTGGATTTTTCGACGGAGGCGCTCGAGTTTTTCGTCCTCTGCACGGGAGGAGAGCGACGGGTCGCGGAGAGTGAGTTGGAGAAGCTGGATCTGTATCTCGGCCCGGCCAATCGCACCGTGCGCATCGAGGACGTGCGCTTGCTGGTGCCGGTGTCGAAGGCCGGCGTGATCTTCGAACTCGGGAACGCCGTCGCGGCCCGACAGCTCCCGAGAGCCCTCGATTTGCTCGATCAGCTCCTTTTCCAAGGGGAGAGCGCCATCGGGATCCTGCTCGTCGCTGTGATCCCGGCGGTGCGCAATCTCCTTGTTGCCCGCGATCTGATGACTCGCCATCGGCTCCAGCGGCCACAACAGGCGTTCTTTTTCGGGAAAACACTCGAGCGCCTCCCGCCGGAAGCGCTCGCTCATCTTCCGCGGAAGAAGGACGGAACGATGAATACTTTCGCGCTCGGCATCGCTGCACAGCACGCCCACCGTTTTGAGCTTCCCGAGCTTCGCGCCGCACTGGCGTCCTGTCTCGAAGCGAACGTCCAGCTCGTGACCTCCGGATTGGAGCCTCAGGTCGTACTCAGCCAGCTCCTCGTCCGCATCTGCTCCCGCTCGTAGCCATGCCGCCGATCGTTCTCGCGGTGCTCATCGGGATCGTCAGCGGAGCGGTGGCCGCGCTTTGCGGGGTAGGGGGAGGCATCATCATGGTTCCATTCTTCGTGATACTGCTCGGGATGGAGCAGAAGGTGGCGGTGGCCACGTCCCTCGCTGCGATCGTCCTCACCGCGCTGGTGGCATCCGCGAGGAATCATGGGAATCATTTCATCGACTGGCGGATTGCCATCGCGTCCGGTATTGCCGGAGCGACGGTCGCATGGTTTGCTGCTGACGCCTTGAAACACCTGAGCAATGCGACGCTCACGAGGATTTTTGCGGTGCTTTTGATTGTGGTCGGCGTCCGAATGCTCTTCCAGAAGTAGGACAGCTAATTTAAAGGGCTGAAACGGACGGATTTAACCTGATATAAATTTTTTTAAAGAAAAGGGTTGCACGGTTTGATCGCCGCGTGCATTCTCCGCTTGTAGTTTTTAAAGATTGTTCTGGGGGGAACATCAGCCCTTCGTAGCCATTCGGCTGCGGGGGGCTGAATTTTTTTGGGGATATTGTTCCAAACGCGACTCCGGGGGGAACCGTGACGAGTTTGCCCTTTCCATCGCTTCGCCAGCCGGAAACTCTCCGCGATGCCCGAACTCACCCCAGCCCAATGGCTCCTGGCGATTCTGGGAGCGCTCGGGATCGGGGTGGCGAAGAGCGGATTTGCCGGGGTCAGCATGCTCCATGTATTAGTCTTCGCGTTCCTTTTTGGCGCGCGGGAATCCACTGGAGTCGTGCTCCCGATGCTGATTGCGGGCGATATCCTGGCCGTCTGCGCCTTTCGGCAACACGCTCGATGGGAATACATCCGCCGAATGTTGCCTCCGGCCTTCGCCGGAGTGATCGCCGGCTGGCTGCTCATGCACCGCTTGTCCGGCGACGCCTACAAGCCGCTCATCGGATTCATCATCCTCGCCCTCACCGCGCTCCAACTCTGGCGACTGGCCCGTCCCGCGCTCTTCGAACGAGTGCCGCATAGTGCGTGGTTCGCGTGGTCGATGGGACTGCTCGCCGGCAGTACGACGATGCTCATCAACGGCGCCGGGCCCATCATGGCGCTCTACTTTCTCGCCATCGCGCTCCCCAAGCTTGAACTGGTCGGCACCAGCGCCTGGTTCTTCCTCATCGTGAATTGCCTCAAGGTCCCCTTCAGCGCGAGTCTCGGGCTCATTCACCTCGAGACGCTCTTGCTGAACGCCTCACTCGTGCCCGCGATCGCTGCAGGGCTCTTCCTCGGACGCTGGCTCGTGCGACGGATCCCGCAGCGCCTCTTCGACGCACTGTTGCTCATTTTTGCCGCCGTCGCAGCGCTCCGACTCATCGGGATTTTTTAGGCTCGCTGGTCGGTGCTGCGGCGCTACCTTCCGCCGCCATGCTCCTGAAATTCCTCGCCAAATACCGGGACGCCGGACTGCTCGTTCTGCGAATCGGACTCGGCATCGCCTTTCTCATTCACGGACTCCCCAAGCTCACCGGCGGCCCCAAGGTCTGGAAAGCCGTGGGCGCCGCGATGGGCAACCTCGGTATCGATCAGTTCCCCGAAATGTGGGGCCTGCTCGCCGCTGTCACCGAAGGCATCGGCGGCGTTCTTCTGGTGCTCGGTGCATTTTATCGCCCCGTCTGCCTGCTCCTCACATTCACGATGATCGTGGCCACGTGCCAACTCACGATCGGCACCGACAAGCCCGATTTCAAAAACTACTCGCACCCTTTGAAAATGGCCGTCGTCTTCTTCGGCCTTGCCTTCATCGGCCCCGGAAAGTTCTCCGTGGATAAAGACTGAAATAGACCTTGCACCGAAGAACTGCACCGCTACTTTCGCAGTTAACAAATCGCGGGGTGGAGCAGCCCGGTAGCTCGTCAGGCTCATAACCTGAAGGTCGTAGGTTCAAATCCTACCCCCGCAACCACTTTACGGGTCGGTAGAGTGCATGGCTGGCGCCTTGGTTTTACGCCCCCATTCGATCCAGAAACGCGGGTAGCTCGCTACAGCCGCGAAACCCGAAATCGCTCGTTGAGGCTCGCGCAGTGAGGGCAGCGGGGGAGGAGGGTGTTGCTTCGATCTTCAAACTCAAAGCCGCACATCGCGCAGCGGAGCAGGTGGCGGAAGGCCGCGCGCTCACGGCGTTGCCGTCGCCACTCGTGAAAGATCCATGCGCAGAAGATTGGGCCCAAAAGCAGAACGAGGTAGAAGCAGACGAGGTAGCTGAGCGAAACGCGGATCATTGGTTACTTCCGAGCCTGGATTTCGGATTTTGCTTCTTCTTCGATCACTTCGTCGCCCCATGCGATCGTCGCGTGGCCCCAGCTCACGGCGATGGCTTGTGCCGCAAAAGTCGCGCGAGTCAGGGCCTTTGCTCCAGCGGCGTCGAGCGCTGGGTTACCGGAGGACTGCTGGAGGAAAACGAACCGCACTTCGCCACGGTCGCTGACTCCGATCAGATAGCGCGAAGGTTCGACCGGCGCGGCGGTGCGGACGCTAACGGCGAGGTCCGGCAGTTGGGCGAGGGCGCGATTGGAGAAGGGGGGGGAGAGAATCAATCGCGTGGCGAGCGATCCCGGCGACGCTGGAGCCGCAGTGGAGTGCTGCTCCGCACTACGGATGACGGCGAGCGGATTCCGCGCAGCGGGAAACTGAACCGTCACACGGGCCTCCGGGACGCCGCGCGGGGCAGTCCGCTGCACGGCATAGGATGGTTGATAGAGGACTTCGAGCAGGTTCGCCGGTCGCACGCTGTGGGCACTCGCGGCGAGTGCAGGATCTTCTGCATCGACCCAGTTCATGATCGCTTCGTATTGCGGCGTGGCCGTGGACAACAGTTGCACCTGCGGCGGTGGCGGGGGCACCGAGACGTGCTGTGGATAGACGACTTGAAAGACAAGGAAGCTGCCCGCGTGCGCCAGTAAGGAGAGAAAAACGCAGAAGAACAGGAACCACGGAAAGCGTTCGTGCGCGTCGAGGAGCGGTCCGGGGATGCCCGTGGATGGCGCCGCCTTCACTTGCGCTCAGGGGTGGCGGCGAGCACCACGGAATAGCCGAGCTTGAGCGCTTCATTCATGATTTCAACGGCGAGTTCGTACGGTGTGCTGCGATCCGCTTTCACAATCAAAGTTCGTTGCCCGGAGACATTGACCTCGAGCTGTGCCCGCAGTTCATCCAGGGTTACTTTCTGGTCCTGAAAGTAGATCGCTGGAACCGGTGCGGCAGTGACACTCACGACTTGGGCGGCGCGTTGGGGCCCGAGCGTGAATGGCGACACCGGCAAGGTCACAGCCATGCCGGATTGCAGCACGAAACGCGAACTCAGGGCGAAAAAGATCAGGACGAGGAAGAGCACATTGATCAGCGGCACGACGCTGAAGAGCGCGGGGCTGATGGTAAAGTTGCGCTCGAGTTTCATGACGAAAAGCGACGGCGAGAAGACCGGGAAGAGACAACCGCGCGGATGTCAATCCGTCTTTTGCCTGCGGATTTCTGTCTTCTCCGCGCTGCCGCCCGTGAGCGGGCCAAATTCGATGATATCCGGGGAAGGTTGCGGGCGGCTGTCCACGATGAGATTCACGATCTCGATGCCAGCGCGCTCCATGTCGTGCATCAGCGTATTCACGCGAGAGTTGAGGTAACCGTAAGCGACGGCGCAAGGAATCGCGACGACGAGACCGCCAGCCGTCGCGAGCAGGCTCTGATAAATGCCACTCGCGATCTCCGTAGAACTCGCAAAGCCGCTCTGCGACGAAATGTTCACGAATGCGTCGATAAGCCCGAGGATGGTGCCGAGCAATCCAATCATCGGCGTCACGAAGCCAATCGTCGCGATGATCGCCAGGCGCCGCTCCAGCCGGGGCACCTCGAGCTGCCCTGCTTCCTGCACGATCTCCTTGAGCTCCGCACGCGGCGCATCGTGACGGACGATCGCCGCATGGATCACGCGCGTCACCGGAGTCGGCGTGCTCGCACATTCCATCTGCGCCTCGGCAAAGCGCCGGTGCTGGATGAGATTCTGCAGCCCGCGCATGAACTCGCCCACGCGTAGCGCGACGCGATGAAAGTAGATGGCTCGCTCGAGGAAGACCGCGCCCGCAAGGACGCTGCAGAAAAGGATCAGCCACATCAGGGGGCCACCCTTTTGCATATAGTCGATCATTCCGCGGATTTAAGGTCTGCCCGCTGAGTCGCGCCAGCGGAAAAATCTCCGATCGCTTCAGTCCCGGAAGACCACTGTCTTGTTTCCGTGCATCAGCACGCGGTCGGCCAGGTGCCAGCGGACGCTGCGGGCGAGGGCCAGGCGTTCGCAGTCGCGGCCGAGGCGGATGAGTTCGTCGGGCGTGTGGTGGTGCTCCACGCGGATGACTTCCTGATCGACGATCGGGCCGGCGTCGAGTTCAGCGGTGGCGTAGTGGCAGGTGGCACCGATGAGCTTTACGCCGCGTTCGTAGGCGCGCTGATAGGGATTTGCGCCGACGAAAGACGGGAGAAAGGAGTGGTGGATGTTCATGATCCGGCCGTGGAATTCCTCGCAGAGCGAGGGCGGGACGATCTGCATGTAGCGGGCGAGGACGATGAGATCGACGGCTTCGGCGCGGAACATTCCGGCCATTTTTGCGAAGGCGGACGCTTTATCCGACGCCGTCACAGGCACGTGGCGGAACTCGATTCGTTCGCGTTCCACCATGTCGCGCAGATCGTCGTGGTTGGAGATCACGAAGGGGATCACACAGGTCAGTTCACCGGTGCGCCAGCGCCAGAGGAGGTCGGCGAGGCAGTGGCTTTGCTGGCTGACGAGCAACGCCACGCGCATCGGCGTCGCCCCGGAACGGATCGTCCACTCGGCCTGCAGTTCGGTGCCGATCGGTTCAAACTCCGCGCGGAGTGCAGGCAGGTCCACGCGCAGGGTTGCGGTGTCGATTGCCATGCGCGCAAAAAACCAGCCGGCCTGCGGATCGGTGAACTGGTGTACTTCAATGAGATTTCCGCCGTGCTTCGCCACAAAGCCGGAGAGCAGTGAGAGCAGCCCGACCCGATCGGGGCAACTGAGTTTCAGGAGAGTGGAAGACATCGTCGGGAGTAGTGAATCGTGAATGTTGATAAGTGAATGGCAAAAGCGCCCATTCACGGCCACCATTCGCCTTCTACCGATCACGCTTCACAATTCTCCCATGGCCATCTCCTCCTCAATGCTCGCCCTCGGCACTCCGGCGCCGGATTTTGCACTTCCGGACGTTGCTTCGGGAAAAACGGTGTCCCTCTCGGACTTCGCCGAATCCAAGGCGCTGCTTGTGATCTTTCTCTGCGCGCACTGTCCCTACGTGGTGCACGTCCGACCGGAACTCGCGCTCATGGAGTCCGACTACGCGGGTCGCGGCCTGGGAATCGTCGGCATCACTTCGAATGATGTGGCGCAATACCCCGAGGATGCGCCAGCCCCGACGGCAGAGATGGCCCGGATTTCCGGTTTGCGGTTTCCGATTCTTTTCGATGAATCGCAGGCCGTGGCTCGCGCGTTCACGGCAGCATGCACACCGGATTTTTTCCTCTTCGATCCCCAGCGCCAGCTCGTCTATCGCGGACAGCTCGACTCTTCGCGACCGGGTCGCGGTCCGGATCGGCCGGGTGCGGGCGTGCTGAATGGTGCTGATCTTCGAGCGGCGATCGACGCCGTGCTGGCCGACCGTCCGGTGAATGCGGAGCAGCGACCGAGCATCGGGTGTGGAATCAAGTGGAAGTCTGGCCACGAGCCGCTAGCCTAAGCAGATATGGCGTGGCAACAGTTCAAAATTGAAAGTTATTCGCTCTGCGCGACGGCTCACAACACACTCGGTTACCCGGAAATCTACGGATTCATCAGGCTCTCGTGGCAGGGCGCAGAAAGAGCGACGCTCTGGTTCTATCGCGACGCCGCTGGGCCTATCGCGCCAAACGTCTCATTCATGCGCGGCCATCTGTATTACTATGGACGTTTTGGCCAGGCACAGTTTGCCGATTGCGTGGATTTGCTGCGCAATGAAAACCCTGTGTTTCTCCACTGGAATGACGCGACTCTGGGGGTGTTTCTCGCGACCGGCTCGGAGCCTGTCGGCGAAGGGGACACTCCCTGAATCATCGTCCTCCTCCGCCCATCCGCCGAGGCATCGCATGAAGTGATTGCACGCGACGCAGGCCCACCTTCGACGTGCATTCATGGGTGGTTGCCGCATGGTGGCTGCAATGATGAAGCGCGACGCACTCAAGGCAGGCATCGAGAATCCCCACGGACGTGGTGCGGCGATCAATCCGCCAAATCGGTTCGCGGCTACGCACACCGAGCGCGACTTCGAGCAAGTCGAGCATGACGAGGATTTCCTCGAAGCGGTGGCGCATCCGAAGACGGAGTATCTGCGCGACGCGGCGCAGACCGTGGTCACCTCGAATGACAGTCCCGACATTCCCTTCCGCTACAGCCTGAATCCGTATCGCGGTTGCGCTCACGGCTGCGGCTACTGCTATGCCCGGCCGACGCACGAATATCTTGGGCTGAGCGGCGGCCTGGATTTCGAGACGAAAATCTTCGTCAAGGAAGATGCGCCAGCGTTGCTGCGCGAGTTCCTCGCCAAGCCAAAGTGGCAGCCCGAGCCGATCGTCATGTCTGGCGTCACTGATCCGTATCAGCCCGCGGAGCGCGAGTTTCGGATCACGCGTGGCTGTCTCGAAGTCTTTCTCGAAACGCGGCAGCCGGTGAGCCTCATCACGAAGAACGCGCTGATCCTCTGCGATCTCGACTTGCTGCGGGAGCTGGCCGCGCGGCGTCTCGTGCATGTCGCTCTCTCCATCACCACGTTCGATGCAGAGTTGGCGCGAGATCTCGAGCCGCGGACGAGTTCGCCGCGCGGACGATTACGCGCCGTGCGAGTGCTCGCCGAAGCCGGAGTGCCCGTCGCGGTGATGACCGCGCCGATCATTCCCGGGCTGAACGACAGCGAGATCCCGGCGCTTCTGGCAGCGGTGGCCCGGGCGGGCGCGATCACCGCGGGCTACACCATGCTGCGACTGCCGTGGTCGGTGCGGCCCGTCTTTCTCGACTGGCTCGCGCGGGTGCGTCCGCTGGCGCGCGAGAAGGTCGAGAGTTTCATCCGCGACGTGCGCGGCGGTGAACTGAACTCCACGGAATGGCGCGATCGGATGCGTGGCACCGGCGCACTCGCCGAGCAGATCGGGCAATTGCACCGCGTGTGCCGCCGTCGCCATGGGCTCGATCGCCCGATGCCGGAGTATGACTGTTTGCTCTTCCGCCGTCCGCAGCCGGCGAGCGGGCAGATGAGGCTTTTCTGAGGACGGTTCCACCGCCGGTTTTTCCTCCGCGCGGCCGCTCTTTCCTTTTCCTTCCTCACGATTACGATTCTACCCCGCTTGAGCATTTCCACATCCGTGTCCACTTCCAAAAAGCGAGGCGCCGCGCCGGGCGCCGACCCCTCGCGCAGCCAGCGTGGCTCAGGGCTCACCCGACTTTGGTGGCTGCTGCCGATCGCTCTCGCGATCACGCTCTTCGAGCCGCATTGCTTTCGCTGGCTCCTGAAGCAAGGCGTGCGGCTGGAGGCCTGGCGGAATGGTGCGACGCTGCACCTCAACCGCATCGAGGGCAGCATTCTTGAGCCAGTCACTTTCCTCGGCGCGCAACTCAGTCGTGAAGGTGCGGACGGCACGGTGGTCCGCCTCGAGGTGAAGGAAGCCACGGCGCGCTTCTCATGGCGCAATCTTTTCAAACGCAACTCCGCACGCTGGATGGAGCGGGTGACGATGGACGGAGTGTCCGGCAAGATGACTTTTCCGAGCGAGCCCGCCATCGCTGCGAAGAGATTGAGCGTGAGGCACTGGCTGCCGAAACTGCAGATCGCCCCGCGGCCAGGCCGCATCGAGGCCCGAGACGTCGATTTCATCTTCCAGTCGAATGACGACTATGTGCGCTTCGCCGATGCGCGCGGCACGCTGAGTGAGGCGGAGCCAGGCACATTTACCGCCGGCCAGCTCATCGTGAAGCAGCCCTGGCTGGAGCGCACCTTCCGCGATCTCCGCGGCACCACGCGGATCGATGGATCGGAAGTCGGCGTCGCGGAAATTGAGCTTGAGCCAGGGATGAAGCTGGAGCGCATGGTAGCGGAAATTGACGCGTTGGCCCGTGGCAATCTCAACGCGTCAGGACAGTTTTCAGCCTTTGAAGGGGTGGTCCGATTCGAGACGCGGACGCTCCCCGGGCCACCGTCCGTGGCGGAGATCACGGGGACGCTGGCGGAGGTGAACGTGGCGAAGTTTGCCGCTTTCCTCGCGACGCCGAACGCTGCGGGGGGAACGATCAAGGATGGGAAGTTCACCTTTCGCGGCTCACCGCGTCGGCTCGCGGAGGCGACGGCCACGCTGCGTCTCGACGCCACGAATTTTCAGTGGGACGCCCGGCAGTGGGACTCGCTGGTGCTCGGCGCGCGCCTGATGAATGGGCGGCTCGAGGTGCCGCAGCTCGAGCTCCTCCAGGGAAAAAACCGGCTCACGGTGGACGGGGAGTTTTCGCTCCCGGCGGCAGGGAGGCAGTGGTGGCAGTCCGCCTTCGACGCTCGGATCAAGGCACAGATCGAGGATCTCACGGCGCTTTCAGCACTGCTGCTGCCCGAGTTTCGCTACGCGGCGGGACGGGCGACCATCGAAGGCGCGATCCGTGGACGGGAGGAAAACTTCGACGGCCAGCTCATCATCTCCGGCTCCGATCTCCAGTGGCGCAGCGCGCCGATCGAGGAGCTGCAGGCGGCTCTCAAATTCAACGGCAACGAACTGCACGTCGCGAATATCGCGATCTTCAATGACGGTGATTTCGTGCGCGGTCGTGGTCGTGTGAATTTGCGTGGACCGACGCAATACAGCGGTGAACTGCGCGCCGCCGTGCAGGATCTCGCGACGTATGCCGCGCTCCTCCAGCCGCCGATCGTGCCCGAACCGCTTGCCGGTGGCGCGACGGTCACATGGCAGGGCGAGGGTTCCGCGGCGGGCCACAAAGGCAGCTTCCGCGCGCAGCTCAACAAGCTCCGCTCTCGTGGCTCGAGTGCCGCGCTGCTGCATCCGATCAACGCGGCTCTCGAAGGCACTTATGCGCCCGGCAAAATGCTCTTCGATCACTTCGCGCTCTCCGACGATGAGTCTGCCTTTTCCGCGAAAGTGAGCGTGGGCGACAAGGGTGTGAGCCTGCGCGACATCAAGCTGCGCCATAAGCAGAACCTCTGGCTGGAGGGCGACGCCGTGTTGCCGCTCGATGTGTGGAAGGCGTGGCCGAACACTTCGATTGCGGGCTTGCTCGACGACACCGCGCCCACGCTCGTCGATCTCAAGGCCTACAATCTCGGTCTTCGCGAAGCGTCCGCGCTTACGGGCTGGAACTTTCCGATCGCGGGCGCCGTCAGTGGCAGCATCACCGCCGAGGGGCGGCTCGGTGCGCTGAAGACGGGCGGAAAGGTCACGCTCAACCAGGGTCGGATCCCGCTCGGCTGGGGCGGTCGCGCGCTCACCGACGTAGAGGCGGTAGTGAACTTCGAGGGGCAGAGGCTGCAGGTGGAAAAACTCGCGGGCCGCAGCGCTGCCGGTGACTTTCGCTCCGAGGGCACGGTGGATTTTGCCACGGTGCGCGATCCGATGTTGAAGCTCTCTCTGGCCAGCGATCGCACGGAGCTCGGGATCTTTGAAAATCGGGCCAAGGCTGCCGCGGCGCTGGCGGTCACGATCGAGGGACCGGCGAGTGGTGCGATGGTGCGCGGTGAAGCGCGTCCGCTGATGATGGCGATCACCGCGCCAAATCTGGGTGCGCTCTGGGCGGAAGCCCCGGATCGCAATCTGCCAGAACTCCTCGTGCCAATCGAGACATCGCTCTCCGGCTGGAAGCTGGAGGTGGCTTGCGTGACTGGAGACGCGCTCCCGCTCGAGCAAAATCCCGGACGCTTCACCCTCGCGGGCGTGATCTCCGGCACCTGTGCCGAGCCGCGATGGGCCGGGTCCGCGACGTTCGCCCAAGCGGCTGCGGTGGTCGGGGACGTTCCCGTGGTCGTGGATCAAGGCGCGCTCGAATTCCGGGCAGGGCATCCTCGCAATCCCACGGTCGCGCTCGTCGTTTCCGGAGCGGTGCATGGCGAGGCATTCACTACGCATTTCACCGGACCTCTGTCTCACATCCTGCGGGACACGCTGTGCGCACCGCCGCTCGATGATGCGCTGATCCGCGATTTCCTCATCGGCAAAAAGTCGGAAGCCGGTGCGGCTGGCGCGCGGTTTTCCCTGCAAGTGCCGCCGATTCTCGCGGGTGGGGCGGAGATCTACGACTGGGCGGCGATCACGACACCGACGCCGGAACCGCCGGCCGCGGTTCAGTGAAAGAGTCGCACAAGGAGCGCTGGCCGAACGCCGGCGGCACGAGCCCGTGAGCGCGCGACGCGGGCTGGGCGGGCTCTTCATCGGACGCTATTTCGGCATCGAGTTCTACCTGCACTACAGTTGGTTCTTCATCGCGGCGATCGTGACTTACGAGCTGGCGACAGTGCTTTTTCCGATGGAGTTTCTGGGGCTAAGTACTCGCACCTACTACACGATGGGTGTGGTGGCGGCGGCGCTCTTTTTCCTCAGCATCCTGCTCCATGAACTCGGGCACAGCATCGTGAGCCAACGTTGCGGCATCCCGGTGCCGCGGATCACGCTGCTCTTCATCGGCGGGCTCGCCGAGATCGCGCGTGAGCCGGACGACGCCCGCAGCGAACTGAAAATCGCCCTTGGCGGACCGGCGGTGAGTCTGGTGCTGGTCGGGTTCTTTGCCGGACTCGAGCGGTTCTTCGAGGCGCAGGGCTGGCTGGGTGCCACGATCGTCGCCGACTGGCTGTGGAAGACAAACCTCGCGCTGGTCATCTTCAATATGTTTCCCGGCTATCCGCTCGACGGGGGGCGCGTGCTGCGCGCGATCCTCTGGGCGCGGTCGGGGCGGCTGCGGCGCGCGACTTCCATCACCTCGCGCATTGGCGTGGGCTTCAGTTGGCTGCTGCTCACGCTCGGGCTTTATCTGGTGATCATCCATCACCAGTGGAACGCGTGCATTCTGGTGCTCATCGCGATCTTCCTCAAAGGCGCAGCGGAAGCCGGCTACGCGAATGCGGTGCAGCGCGAACTGCTCGGCGGAGTCTGCGTGCGTGACTTCATGCTCGCGCCAGCCCTGACGCTGGCGGATTCGATGCCGCTGAGCATCGCGATCGAGGAGCATTTCCGCGCGGGTTCTCGCACGGCCTATCCGATCTGCGATGCCGATGGCGAGTTCCGCGGGCTGCTCCAGCTGGAGGCGCTCAAAAGTGTGCCGCGCACGCGGTGGCCATACACGACGACGGGCGACCTTGTGATGAATGGCGGGGCCAGCGCGCTATGCATTGGCGCCGGGGATTCCGCGGCGCGGGCGATGCGGCGGCTACTCGCGCCGGCGACCAGTGCGCTGGCGGTGATCGATGGCGGGAAGGTCGTCGGCATGGTCACGCAATCCGACCTGACGCGCTTCATCGAGATTCGCACGGCGTTGGAGGCGTGAAGTGGCGTGGCGGGCGAGCTACCCGGCGAACTCGACGACTCCGAAACGCTCCGGCACATGGAAGAGTCGCAGCCCGGTCGGCGACCACGCGGTGAGTTCGCGCTCGCGATCGACGGGCCGGTCGATGCGGCAGAAGTTCGCGCGCCATCGCGTGCCCACGCTCGGTGATTCCGCGATCAGCGAGCGGAATGGGATCGCCAGCTCGGCGGTCCAGCCGCCGGCCCAGCTTCGCACCGCAGTCCTCAACCCCTCGCAATCCCAGGCGAAATCCTTCGCATACCCGCTCCGATTTTTCCGGCACACCAGATCGACCACGGTGCCGAGCGGATTCACTTCGATCTCAAAATAGCTCTGCGCATCACCGACTGGATCAAGGAAGACCTCGACGACTTCCTCTTCCCAGAGCGGACCGTCGCGCTGCGTGATCGTGGCCCACGCGTGGCGATCGGTGGCGTGCAGGAGGACGCGCAACTCTTCCTCGTCCCATGCGAGTCGCACGTCCGTCGCTTGTGCGGGTGCTGTGCCGGCCGCGACATCCCGGAACGCCGCGGACGTTATCTTGCTCCAAAAAGCATCTTCCGCATTGGCGGAGAGACCGGGCAGGTCGGCGCGCGTGCAGACCAGAGTGGGGCGGACTTTCAGTTTGGCCATCGCTGTTTGCGGACCGAAAGTCCGCGTCGCGTCACAGCGGCGACTTCATCCCGAAGATGAGCGACAGCGCGTAGCCGAAGGCGAGGAGCGCGAGCACGCTGAACGCCATGATGGCCATGCCCGCCGGATTGCTCTTCTTCTTCTTCTTTTGGAAAGGGGAGGCATTCGCGAAATTCGCCGGACGCGCGCTCGAGGCGGCTGGCGCCACCGTCACGGTCGCTTCCACGGGCAGCGGCTGTGCGGCAGCGGCATGCTCCGACACATACACCGTCTCGACGTGCCCGAAGCGGATGGTGTCACCGTCGCTCAGTGCGACCTCGGTATCGGGCGCGAGATCCTGGCCGTTCACGCGCGTGCCATTCGTCGAGCCGATGTCCACCAGCACATAGTCCGTGCCGCGCAGAGTGAGGATGGCATGGCGACTCGAGACGGAGCCGTCGTCGATCTGCAGCATGTTTTCATCGATGCGTCCGACGGAGATTTCATTTTCGCCGAGTTCGTGGGTCGTCTCGGAGCCGTCGGGGAGGGAAACCTGGAGCTTGGGCATGGGTGCGGGAATTTGGCAGAGGCTAGCGGGCGTCGTCAATGAACTTGGCGAACTGACCGAAAAAGTGCGTGGCGTCATTCGGGCCGGGCGCGGCTTCGGGGTGATACTGGACGCTGAAGATCGGGAGCGACTTGTGCGCGAGGCCCTCCACGGTCTGGTCGTTGAGATTGATGTGCGTGACCTCGACGTCTGCCGGGAGCGAGTCGGGATCGACCGCGAAACCGTGATTTTGCGAAGTGATCTCCACCTTGCCCGTGCGCAGATCTTTCACCGGTTGATTCCCGCCGCGATGTCCGAACTTCAGCTTGAAGGTCTTTCCGCCCAGTGCGTAGCCAAGCATCTGATGCCCGAGGCAAATGCCGAAGATGGGAGTCTGGCCCATGAGCCCGCGGATGTTTTCGTGCACGTAAGTGAGTGCCGCGGGGTCGCCGGGTCCGTTCGAGAGGAAGACGCCGTTGGGTTTCATCGCGAGCACATCGGCGGCACTGGTCGTCGCCGGCACCACCTGCACCTGGAAGCCGTGCTGCCGGAGTCGGCGGAGAATGTTCAGCTTCATCCCGAAATCATAGGCAACGACGCGGTGCCGCACCGGCGGGAGCGCTTCGAACATTTCGCCATGCTCCAGCGTCGCCACCTGCGCGCCATCGCCTTTCACGATCGTCCATTTGCGTGAGAGCTGATCCGTCGGATCCCATGCGTAGGTCGCGGGCGGAGTGACCTCACGGACGAAATCCGAACCCGCCATCGGCGGTGCGGCCTTCGCGCGAGCGACGGCTGTTTCGGGGGAAATGTCGTCGCTCGTCAGGCAGCCCTGCATCGCGCCGCGGGAGCGGAGGTGCTTGGTGAGCGCGCGGGTGTCGATGCCCTGGATGCCCGGGATGCGCCACTTCTTGAGATAGCCGTCGAGGTCGCCGTGCGAGCGCCAGTTGCTGGCGATGGCACTCAGTTCCTCGATCACGAAGCCGCGCACGTGTACTGCCGAGCTTTCGTCATCGAGATCGTTGACGCCGTAGTTACCGATCTGCGGGCACGTCATCGCCACGATCTGGCCACGATACGAGGGGTCGGTGAGGACCTCCTGATAGCCGGTCATCGACGTATTGAAGCAGACTTCGCCGACGGAGGAGTCCGTCGAGCCAAAGGATTCGCCTTGGAAAAATCGTCCGTCTTCGAGAGCCAGGATAGCGCGCATGTGGGCCGGGAAGATGCGCGAGGTTGCCGGTCCAGCGAAACGAAAAAGTGGCGCGAACCCGACGGAAATTGACGGGCGTCGAATGCGGGCGGATAACCGCTCTCCATGCGCATCCTCCCCGCCATCGTCATTCTCGGTGTCTCCACGCTCCACGCTGAAGCCCCAAAAAATCCCGCCGCCGCGAATCGCCCGGGTCAGGTCGATGAATCGACGGTGCGCCTCCCAAACCAATGGCTGCTCAAGCCTGCTGGCAAGCAGGTCACGGTCGGCGATTTCCCGGTGAACATCGCGATGCACCCCGGCGGAAAGTTCGCGGCGGTGTTGCACTGCGGCTACAGCGCGCACGAGATCGTGGTGCTCGATCTCGCCAGGCGTGAGATCCATTCGCGGGTGCCGATCAAGGAAGCCTTCTACGGCCTCGCCTTCTCGCGCGACGGCGCGCAGCTCTATTGCTCCGGCTCGGGCGATGAAGTGCTGCACATCTTCGGCTTTGCCGATGGGCAGCTCGTCGCGCCGACTTCAGTGCCGCTGCGCGAGGTGAAAAAGCGCGGCATCCCGGCGGGCATCGCGGTCTCGGCCGATGCGAAGACGATCTACGTGGCGAATGTGTGGGGACACACGGTGAGCCGCATCGCGCCGGACGCCGATGGTCGCCGCGAGATCTCCGAACTGCAGCTCGACGTGCATGCACCTGCGGAGGTCGCGCCACGTCCGCCGACCACGGACGATCCCTCGATCACCAAGCGCGCCGAGGCCCTGCTCGACACCACGGATTCGCGCGATCCGTTTCCCTACGCGCTCGCGCTCGATGAGCAGCGCGGCCAGCTCTATGTCTCGCTCTGGGCGCAGGCGGAAGTGGCGGTGATCGACACGGCGGCCTTCAAGGTCACGGGCCGCTGGCGCGTCGAGGAGCACCCCAACGAAATGCTGCTGTCGAAGGATGGCGCGCGCCTCTTCGTCGCGAATGCGAACCGCAATTCCGTGAGCGTCGTCGATCCCGCGACCGGTCGCACCGTGGAGACGCTCGTGGCCACGCTCACGCCCGATGCGCCGCCGGGGAATACGCCAAACTCCCTCGCGCTCTCGCCGGACGAAAAGCGCCTCTTCGTCGCCAATGCCAACATCAACACCGTGGCGGTCTTCGACATCGCCGAGCGCGGCAAGTCCCGCAGTCTCGGCTTCATCCCGGTCGGCTGGTATCCGACGAGCGTCCGCGTGACGCCCGACGGCAAAAGGCTGCTCGTCGCAAACGGCAAAGGGATGATCTCGAAGGCGAACCCGCGCGGCCCGCTTTCGCCGATGGCTGCCAAGGGCGTGCGCGAATACATCGGCTCGCTGATGGAAGGCACCGTCAGCTTCCTCGATCTCCCCGCCGGCGAGGCGCTCGAGAAGCAGTTCGCCGCCTGGAGCACGCAGGCTTTCGAGTGCATGCCGGATACGCGCAAGCAGGTCGATGCCGCCGCGCTCGCCGGCAATCCCATCCCGCGCAAGATCGGCGAGCCGAGCCCGATCAAATATTGCATCTACATCGTGAAGGAAAACCGCACCTACGATCAGGTCTTCGGCGCGATGGAGAAGGGGAGGGGCGATCCGGCGCTGTGTATTTTCGGCGAGAAGGTCACGCCGAATCATCACGCCCTGGCGCGGGAGTTTGTGTTGCTTGATAACTTCTACGTGGAGAGCGAAGTCAGCGCCGATGGTCACGAATGGACGATGGGCGCGTATGCCACCGACTTCGTGGAGAAGAGCTGGCCGCTCTCTTACGGACACAACAAAGGCCACAATAAATTCCCGTATCCGAGCGAGGGCGACTTTGCCATCGCCACGCCAGCCGGCGGCTACCTCTGGGACCGCGCGAAGGAGGCGGGCGTGACGTATCGGAGCTACGGCGAATTCGTCGATAACGGGAAAAAGCCCGGCGATCCGAGTACCACGCGCGTCGCGGCGTTGCAGGGAAACTTCGATCCACAGTTCCGCAGCTTCGACATGAATTACCCCGACGTGAAACGCGCCGAGCGCTTCATCTCCGAGTTGCGGCGCTTCGAGCAGGAAGGCGAAATGCCGCGCCTGCAGATCGTGCGGCTGCCGAACGATCACGGCAGCGGCACGAGTCCGGGCAAACCGACGCCCACCGCGCACATGGCGGAAAACGACCTCGCCTTAGGCCAACTCGTCGAGGCCGTGACGAAGTCGAAGTTCTGGCCGCAGACCGCCATCTTCGTCGTCGAGGACGACGCGCAGAACGGGCCCGACCATATCGACGCGCACCGCACGATCGCGTTTGCGATCAGCCCGTATGCGAAACGCGGCAGCGTGGACTCCAGCCTGTACTCGACGAGTTCCATGCTCCGCACCATGGAACTGATCCTGGGGATGAAACCGATGAGCCAGTTCGATGCGGCAGCGCTGCCGATGTTTGCCAGCTTCCAAAAGGAACCCGATTTCAAGCCCTTCACCGCGCTCCCCGCACAGGTGAATATCGACGAGCGAAACTCGCGCACCGCGTGGGGCGCCGAGGAGTCGATGAAGATGAACTTCGCCAAGGAGGATGCCGCCGACGATCTGCTCCTGAATGAAATCGTCTGGCGCAGCGTGCGCGGAGCGAACAGCCCGATGCCGGCGCCGGTACGCGCGGCGTTCGTCTTCGTCGAGGAAGAGGAAGAGGAGAAGTAGGCGCCACCGCTATCCGCCCGCCACGATCCGGACGATCTCGACCCGGTCGTCTTCCGCGAGGGTTCGCGCGGTCCACTCTTCGCGCCGGAGAGCCAGTCCATTGTGCTCGACCAGCATGGCGGGCGCAGGAAGCCCGAGTGCCGCGATCAATTCCGCCACGTTGTGCGCCCTGTCGATCGTCCGCGACTCGCCGTTGATGAGCAGCTTCACGACGCGAGGATCGCTGCGTCCCAATCCTTCCACACCGCCTCCAGTCCCTGCGCCCGGAGCACCGTCGCCATTTCACCCGCGGTGCGTACGTCCGCGATTTCAAACTGCCCCGTTGCTCCTTCCGCGGCGAGGTGCGGGTCGAGCGCCACTTCGCGTCCGCGCACCGTGTGGTGCAATTGCTCTCGGCCCTCGCCCGTGTAACCGCCGGGCTCCGTGTGGCTGCCCGCACTCATGAGCGTGATGCCGAGCGGCAGGATCGCATCGCGCAGCGGCGCCGGCTCGCGTGTGCTGAGCACGAGCCCGACTTGCGGAAAGGTGACGCGCAGCGCGCAAAGGAGCTGGATGAACTCGCGATCGGGCAGGGGATGCGTTGGCGCAAACGATCCCGCGCACGGACGCAGTCGCGGCAGACTCACCGTGAATTGCGCGCGCCAGCAGTGCCGCAGCAGATGCTCCAAATGCGCCGCCAGGGCGAGGGCCTCGCCGCGCCACTCGCTCAAGCCGAAGAGCGCGCCCACACCGATGCGCCGGAAACCGCCCGCATACGCCCGCTCCGGGCAGGCCAGCCGCCAGTCGAAATCCTTCTTCGGCCCCGCCGTGTGCAGTTCGGCATAAGCCGCGCGGTCATACGTCTCCTGATACACCACGAGTCCCTCCGCGCCAGCTGCGACCATCTTCGCATACTCGGGCGTCTCCATCGGCGCGACCTCCAGCGCGACGCTGGGGATCTCCGCCGCAAGCGCCCGAATGCAGGCTTCGAGATAGCCGTTCGAGACGAACTTCGGATGCTCGCCCGCGACGAGCAGGATGTTGCGAAATCCTTCCCTGGCCAGATGCCGCGCCTCTTTCACCACCGACTGCACATCGAGCGTCACGCGCAGGATCGCATTGTCGCGCGAGAAGCCACAGTAGGCGCAGTTGTTGATGCACTCGTTGGAAAGATAGAGCGGCGCGAAGAGCCGGACGCCTTTGCCGAAATGCCGGCGGGTGATTGCTGCGGATTCCCGCGCCAGCGTCCCGAGCCGCGGGTCGGACATCGGCTCGAGCAAGGACGCAAAGCGGCGCACGAGGGGCGAACGTTGGGGAGCAGCGATGAGGTCGGCGAGGGGCATGGAGCGGGCGACATATACGAGCGCCGCGCGGGGTTGGCAATTTGGACTGCGGTGACTTGTCACCGCTTTGGGGTGGAGGAAGCTCGCTTCCGCGGCGCGACCTTTGCGAGCCTCGCGCGTTCGGCAGTCTCGTGGCCCTCCACGGCTCCAAGCCGCCTCCTCCACAAAGCGGTGACAAGTCACCGCAGTCCAAATGCTCCACCTCGCCATCCTCACGCTCCTCCTGCTCTCGCTGCTCGGCGTGCTGGTGAACCTCGCGTGCTTCGACAGCCTGGAGCCGGCGGCGGCACCGCAGGACGCGCCGCTCGTCTCCATCCTCGTTCCGGCGCGGAATGAAGCGCGAAACATCGAGGCCTGTGTGCGCTCACTGCTCGCTCAGGATTACCCGCGCTTCCAACTCGTCGTGCTCGACGATCACAGCGACGACGGCACCGGCGTGATCATACGCGGGCTCGGGTTGAGCGAGGAAAGTGGGAGCCGCGCTCTGCTCCAAGGCCAGACGTTGCCGGAGGGCTGGGCGGGGAAGAATTGGGCGTGTCATCAGTTGGCGCAGCGGGCGCGGGGTGAATTCCTCTTCTTCACGGACGCCGACACGGTGCACGCGCCGGGCACCGTCGCTGCGGCGGTGGCTTACGCGCAGGATAAGCGCGCCGATCTCGTCTCGGCGTGGCCGCGTCTGCTCACCGGCACGCTCGGCGAGAAGCTCGTCATCCCGATGATTCTGCTGCTCGGCATGGTCATGTATCCGCACTGGCTCGTGCTCTGGCTCCAGGAACGACCGCGGCTCGCCGCACGTCTGCCCGCGCGCCT
>JANPIS010000014.1:0-7616 GCA_031425095.1 Chthoniobacteraceae bacterium | reverse complement strand
TACTTCGCTCGAAGTCTCGCCCGCGATTTCCGCAGTGCCTTTTGCTTCCGCCGGCAGATCCACCGTCTGCTCGACGAAGGCGAGATCAGCCGGATTGAAGTTTGGCTGGGCGAGGAGTCCCTTGCGCTCGCGATCGTTGGCGACGGTCTGCACGCGTTTTGGGATGAAGGCGTGTGGCATTGCCCGCGGGTTGACGAAGGCCCAGTAGTCATCGCCGCGAAACTGCGGACGTGTTCCTGGCGGTGGTTCGCCGCGACCGATCAAATAGCGCACGCCGAGCATGTCGAGAACGGGTGAAAGACGGACATCGTTCGGCGGTGTGAGGGCGGCGCGTGGCGTGAACCACTGCGTCTGTGAGTATGCGAGCACCGGGGAGCGCGGATCTGCGGCGATGGCCATGAGATCAATATGCCTGGCCGGATCGATGGCGTCGTAGCCGCGCACGTCGCGCAGGCCGTGCGTCTCCGCGAGCCGCGCGGGCAGGCAGTTGAACCCGACCACGCGACCCGGCGGGGCCTTGGCAATTTCCTCCAGCATCGGGATGCGTGGAAAGTAGAGCGAGGGATCGCACTGCGGTCGGCGCCCGTAGCCATACCACAAGAGATCTCCCAGGAGCACCACGGGCAACGCGGCTCCGATCCAGCGCGGCATTTTCTGTCGTAACAGCAGTGCGATCCAGATGGCCGCGCCGGTCGCGCTGAGCAGCGCCGCCATTCGGAAGTGGCGGTCGAACCAGGCTTCGACCGCTTCCACGCCGGCGCGGTCACGGATGAAGTCAAAGGGTTTGCCGGCCAGCACCTGGACGCGCAATTGCCGCACCTCCTCCGGCGGTGAGCCCACTTGCAGCAAGCACCACACAGCGATGAAAACCAGCAGCGCCGCCGGAACCCAGAACCAGTGTTGCCCTTGAAAAGTGTGCTGCCAGAGCACGTCGAGTCCCACGGTCGCGAGGCAGAGAATCGCGAAGGACGCCGCGAACGTGAACCGATTGTGGGACATCATGTTCAGTCCCGGAATCCGCAGGAGGTCCACGATGATCGGGAGATTCAGACACCAGCCGAGAGTGAAGATGGAGAGCGCGACGAAGAACCAATTGATCGAGCGATGCCGCCGACTGCACCAGGCAAGCGGAGCGAGCAGCAGCGTCGCGAGGAGTCCGGTGTAAGTCGCGGAGGAGCTCTCGAGGAGGTTGCCTTCCGCGGGTGGAATCGCCGGAAAGCTGCCCCGCTCGCTGGAGCCATAGATATTCGGCAGGACGACCTGCGGCAGCGACACCAGTCCCACCGGTGGTCGCTCTTCGTCGCCTCCTCCGCGCCGCTCCATCCGCGCGCCGGTGCCGGAATACTCGAGCATCGGCAGGATGTCCGGCGCTGCCAAAAGGAAGCCCAGCACCCACCCGCCGACCACGATCGCCAGTGCGCCGAGCGGTCTTCGCGCAAACGACCGTTGCCCGTGCCGATCGAAATGACACCACAGCGCAAACAGTCCGGAAGTGAGAAGGACTTGTCCGGCGATATCGAGCGCGCCGCTGACCAGCGTGAGGAAGGTCGCGACGGAGATGCCGATCCCGGCCCACGGATGGTCGCTTCGCAGCACCGCGTGAATCGCGATGAGCAACCACGGGAGCCAGACCACGGAGTAGGGGAGTCCATAGCCCGCCCAGAGGATGAAAAAGCCGGTGAGCGGGTAGCTCCACGCGGCGACCGTCGCCGGCCAGAATGAAATGCCCAGCACCCGACGGCAGAAAGCGAATGCGCCCAGTCCGCAAATCACTGCCAGCGCGACCTGGATCCACGCCCAGATGACGGGCGACTCCGTGCTGGCGCCGAGCCACACGAACGGCGAAAGCTTCGGCACCGGAAACGGTGCGCCCGCATATTGCATCGGATTCCATCGTGCCATGCTTCCAGCACGAAACTCCTTGGCCATGAAGCTGCGCGTGGGTTCCGCGAGGAAGATGAGATCCGACAGGACCTTGTCATACACCGGTTGGCCTGCTGCAGGATGGCTGGCCGGCAGATACACCCCGGGCTGGCTGAGGATGTCGAGCGGCAGCAGGATGCGGGAGCCGATCAGGGAAGGCCCGTAGAGGATCGCCTGACCGGCGAGAATCCCGAGCAGTGGGATCCACGAGCCTCGTATGCAGGCGATGATTCGGCTCCAGAGTCGGCGCATCCCGGCATTAAGGATGGCCGCCTCTTCCACTGGCAACCATTTCATTTCCGCCGACCGCCGCGGGTCGTTCACGTGCCCCTGGTTTGCCCGGGTGGCGCGGAACAGCTTGAATCCGAGAACCTCACCTGCGAAAAGACTCGCCCCAGTTTCCCCGCGAATGAATCCATCCTCCGCCTGTTTGCTTCAGCTCCAGACGCGTCCGTTTTCCCGCCGTGCGGCGTCGATCCGCTCATGAAAGTCGTGATTCTCTGCGGCGGTCTCGGCACGCGCCTGCGCGAGGAGACCGAGTTTCGCCCGAAGCCGATGGTTCCCGTCGGGGACCGCCCGATCCTCTGGCACATCATGAAGACCTATGCCTACTACGGGCACAAAGAATTCATCCTTTGCCTCGGATACAAGGGCGAGGTGATCAAGGAGTTCTTCCTGAACTACCACTGGAACACGAGCAACGTGACGCTCGGCCTCGGACCAAACCCGAGCATCCAGTATCACAGCCGCCATGATGAGGAGGATTGGAAAGTGACGCTCGTGGAGACTGGCCAGCAGACGCAGACCGGCGGGCGGCTGCAGCGCGCGTTGCCCTTCGTCGATGCGGAGAATTTCCTCTTCACCTACGGCGACGGCCTGGCCGACAGCGACATCAATGAGTCGATCCGCTTTCACGAAAAAAGCGGTGCGCTCGCGACCCTCACCGCGGTGCGCCCGGCGGGTCGCTTCGGCGAACTGATCATCGAGAACGACATCGTGCGCTCCTTCAGTGAAAAAGCCGGCAAGACGGACGCGCTCATCAGCGGCGGATTTTTCGTGCTCAACAAAGGCGTCGGAGACTACCTCACCGGCGACACCTGCCAGTTTGAGCAGGAGGTGCTCCCTCAGCTCGCGGCGCAGAAGAAGCTGAGCGCCTTCACCCATTCCGGATTCTGGCAGTGCATGGATACCTACCGTGAGCAGGTGCATCTCACGGAGATGTGGAATTCCGGTCGCGCGCCGTGGAAAATGTGGTGATCAGCGCGCTTTGAGCACCTCGCTTTTGCACGCGGCGTTTGGCGGGAGGCGCGTCTTTGTCACCGGGCATACGGGTTTCAAAGGGAGCTGGCTCTGCGAGTGGCTGCTCAGTCTCGGCGCGGAGGTGGCTGGCTACAGCCTTGCGCCGGAGACTTCACCGGCCCTGTTCGAGCGTCTCGGTCTGGCTGACCGCCTGCGCCACCGACTCGCCGACATCCGCGAGCCAGGCACACTCGCCCGCGCGATCGCCGACTTTGCGCCTGATTGCGTCTTTCACCTCGCGGCGCAACCGATCGTCCGGCTCGCCTACGAGCGTCCGCTCGAGACCTTCGCGACGAATGTGCAGGGCACCGCGCATGTCCTCGAAGCACTGCGCGCGCTGCGCCAGCCGTGCGTCGCGGTGCTCGTGGCGACGGATAAGTGCTACGAGAATCTCGAGACCGATCACGCCTACGAGGAATCCGACCGCCTCGGCGGTTTCGATCCCTACAGTGCCAGCAAGGCTGCCTCCGAGCTGGTCGTGGCGAGCTATCGGCGCTCGTTCTTTGCTGATCCCGCGAAGATCGCCGTCGCCTCTGGCCGTGCGGGCAACGTCATCGGCGGAGGCGATTGGGCTGCCGATCGCATCGTCCCGGACGCCGTGCGTGCGCTGACGGAGGGAAAGGAGATCGCGGTGCGCAATCCCGCTTCAACCCGACCTTGGCAGCATGTGCTCGAGCCGCTCAGTGGTTACCTCGTGCTCGGCGCGCGGCTTCTCTTGAAGAGAGTGCCTGAGCTGTGCACCGCGTTCAACTTCGGCCCCGCCGCCGAATCGACGCGCACTGTGCGGCAACTCGTGGACGAAGTGCTCACGCACTGGCCGGGGCACTGGCGCGACGCGTCCGACCCGAACGCCCCGCACGAGGCACGGCTCCTCCGGCTCTCGATCGAAAAGGCCGCGCGCGTGCTGAACTGGCGACCGGTCTGGACCTTTGCAGAGTGCGTGCGCCACACCATCGAGTGGTATCGAGCGCCGGCCGATCACGCGCGCGCGATCACGACCACCCAGATCGCGACCTACACTCGCCGCGCGGGTGATCTCCAGCTACCTTGGGCCATCCCTCATGGATGACCTCGAAAAGATCCGCGCCGAGATCACGCGCCTGACCCGCGAGTACACGCGGCTGCGCCATGGTCAGAGCCTGCCGGCGGAGCGCCGTGACGCATCGTCGTTTGAGCCCGGTGTCACGCCAGTGCCCTACGCCGGACGCGTCTTCGACAGCGATGAAGTCGAGGCTGCCGTTGGCTCCTCGCTCGATTTCTGGCTCACCCTCGGTGCCGAAGGCGAGGGCTTCGAGCGCGAACTCGCGGACTTCCTCAAAGTAAAGCGGACGCTGCTCGTGAACTCCGGCTCCTCGGCCAACCTCCTCGCCTTCTCCGCGCTCACGAGCGCGAAGCTCCCCGCAGAACGCCGCATCCGCCCCGGGGACGAAGTCATCACCACCGCTGCCGGCTTCCCCACGACCGTCGCGCCGATCCTTCAGAACGGAGCAGTCCCCGTTTTCCTCGATACCTCGCCCACGACGCTCAACGTGCGGGTCGAGCAACTCGAAGAGGCCTTCACCCCGGGGCGCACCAAAGCCGTGATGCTCGCGCACACCCTTGGAAATCCCTTCGATCTCACCGCCGTCACCGCCTTCTGCGAGAAACATCGCTTGTGGCTCGTCGAAGACAACTGCGACGCCCTCGGCTCCCTCTACACAATGCCGGGAAAATCGGCCCAGCTCACCGGCACCTTTGGAGACCTTTCGACCCAGTCCTTTTATCCTCCCCACCACCTCACCCTCGGCGAAGGCGGCGCGGTGAATGTGGTGCGGGACATGAAATTCAAAGTGCTCGTCGAGAGCTTCCGCGATTGGGGTCGCGACTGCTGGTGCGCGAGCGGCGTGGACAATACCTGCGGCAAACGCTTCGGCTGGCAACTCGGCGATCTCCCAGAGGGCTACGACCACAAATACATCTACAGCCACCTCGGCTACAACCTGAAGCCCTTGGACGTGCAGGCCGCCATCGGCCGCGCCCAGCTCCGCAAGCTCCCCGCCTTCATCGCAGCCCGGCGGAACAACTGGCAATTCCTGCGCGGCGCGCTCGCCGACCTCGGTGAGTTCTTTGACTTTCAACTGCCCACCCATGCCACGAGCTGGCGTGCGGGCCACTTTGGCTGGGACGAAAGCGGCGCCCAGAGCGACCCGAGCTGGTTTGGCTTCATGCTCCTCGTCAAACCCGGCGCACCGTTCACGCGCTCCGAACTCGGCCGCCATCTCGACGAAAAGAAAATCGGCAACCGCACCCTCTTCGGCGGCAACCTCGTCCGCCAGCCCGCTTTCACGCAGCTTCTCCGGGACAACCCGGCGGCCTTCCGCAGTATCGGCGATCTGGCTGGCGCCGACGCGATCATGAACCGCGCGATTTTTGTCGGCGTTTATCCCGGACTCACGACCGGGATGTTGGAACATCTGGCCGCAACCGTGAGAAATTTCGCCACGCGAAAATGAAAGCGGAGAGCGAAGCCGCCGCGGCGTTCCCTATCGCGGGAAAGACGAGTTCAGGAACGGCTGCGTTGTTGGGCTGGCTCATCGTGCTCGGGCCGGCTGCATATTTCCTCATTTTCGAGCTACCGTGGAACGTCGCCGTGAAGGGACCAATGGCCTCGGAGTCCTATACGTTCGGATTCAGCAACATTACCGCGCATCTCGGGCTGGCTGTGACGCTCGCGGCGCTCTTCGGCATTCGACTTTTCCTCCCGACAATCGCAGCGGGTGACCGGGAGCTACTCACTGGCCTCATCGGAACGCCAGCGCCGCGCTCGCGCACGACGGTCGTGACCACACTGTTGTGCATCGCCGTGTCTTTCGCTGTCGTCGCCGGATGGTGGCATGTTCTGCCATTCGGCTACTTTGGCGAGTCCACCTACTTTCTCACGCGACTGGATCGCATGACTCTTGGGCAAACGCCCTTTCATGACTTCGATTACGGCTACGGGCCAGCGATGTTGTGGCTGCCATTCCTGATTCATCAGTTGATGGGTGGGCTGTTCGCCATGGACACCGTGTATATCGGCACCGTTCTGTTGCACTTCGCCCTAGGCATTCTCGCCTTTGACTATATCGCCCGGTGCCTGCGTTTGTCGGATGCTTACCGAGCGGCGCTCGTAGCTTTCGTGTCGATCGCCTTCCTCAACATTACTTTGGGCGTCATCTACACTCCGCTGCGGTTCGTGTATGCGTTGTGGGCCGCGCTTTTCCTCCATCACACGCTGCGCACGGCGAGCCCGGTGAAAAGCTGGCTGGCCGCACTGCTGATCCCTTTCACGGGGCTGCTCCTCTCGCCAGACACTGGATTGGTCACCTGTGTTGCGTCGGCCGCGGGTGTTTTGTGGTACCTTCGGGACGGTGACAGAGCACTCGCCTCGCGAGCCATTGCCGTGATGGCTGCGATCCCGCTCACGATGGCAGTTTTTGGAACGGATTACTTCAAGATGATCCTGTTTTTCGGAGGGGGTGCCTTCAATTTTCCGATCCTCCCCGCCCCGTACATCCTTTCGATCGTGGTCGCTGCCTGCTGGCTCCTCCCGCGGATCAGCACGGCGGCGTGGACCTCCCGCGACACCAGTGCGCCCCTCTGGGTCTCGATGCTCTTTACGCTCGGGCTTTTCCTGCCGTCGGCGCTTGGGCGGTGCGATCCCGGGCACGTTCTGCTCAATGGGATCGGCATTCTTTTCATCTCGATGGCAGCCGCATTCTACGAAACGGCAGGATGGGCGAAATTTGTGGCCGTCATTCCCGCGCTCACGATTTACGGAACCACTCAGATTTCCTTTTGGAATCACTACGACGTTATCATCAAGGATGCGCTCTCCACGCGCACCGTCCTCGCCGATAACCGGGAGAAATTCAACCAATCGGAAACGCTCGTTCGCTCCCGGCTTGATCAAGAGTTGAAGCACTCCCGGTTCGATTGGGCAAAACGCGTGCCTTTTACCGCCGATCTTCTCGATCTCTTACGCTACCCTTCCATCGCTACGCCGCTCGGCGTGAGCGAGGATTTGGACCGCTTCTTGAAGGCCTCGGGCAGATACTTTCCCGAGTTTTTTGTACCGCCATTGGGTGGCACATTTACGCCCGAGACCGTCGACCGGAAGCTCGCGGAGTACAAGGATGTCGATCTGCTCCTCGTGCCTCAATCGGCGCTGCGGCATCTTCAAAAGGTGGACCTCGCCTCGTATGGGAAGGGGTGGTCGGAGTTCATGGAGAAACTATTCGTTTTTCCGGTGGATCTTCGGGTAGTTCATCCTCCCTACTTGCCTGAGGCCGTGATCATCCAAAGGTTTGCGGCTGAATTTAACGTCGAGGCTCGGTTTCGCGACTATCTGATCCTCCGACGTAAGCCTGCTCCGC
>JANPIS010000013.1:0-2690 GCA_031425095.1 Chthoniobacteraceae bacterium | reverse complement strand
GCGCAGCATTTCCTCCACGCGAGAGACGCGCTCTTTCGCCGAAGGCTGGGGCGGCTCCGCCACCGTAATGGGCAGCCGATACACGCGCTGGTTGCGGTAAAGCTCCAGACGCTCGCGGCGCGAGGCGAGTTCCAGCGGCGTGCTGGTGCTCGTGAGACTGAGCGCGCGCTCGGCGTGTTCCACCGCGGCGGCAAACGCACCCTGCTCGGCGGTCGCCGCGGCGAGCGCGTCGTACACATGCGGAGTCCGGTCGTTGAAGCGGTCGATCGATTCCTGAGCGAGTGCGACCGCGCGATCGGCGTCGCGCACCGTGGCGTCCGGACAGGCGGCAAGGAGCCAGGCGAGGTTGTGGTGGGCGACGGCGGGATCGGAGGCGGGGTTGCGGAGGGCGGTCTCAAAGTCATCGCGAGCCGGCGCGAACATGCCGCTCTGAATGTACAACAGGGCACGGATCATCAGTCCGTCGCGGTGGTCGGGATCGATGAGCAGCGCGGTGCTGCAGTCCGCGATGGCCTGCTTCTGATTGCCGAGCACGCCTTGGATGGTCGCGCGTTCGATGTAAGCCGAGGCGAAGTTCGCATCCACCTGCGTGGCGTGATCCGCGTCCTTGAGCGCATTCTGCAAATCGCCGAGGCGCCGGTGGACCTGCGCACGGCTGGCGAGCGCGAGGGCATTGAGCGGCTGTGCTTCGAGCAATTGATTGAAGTCCCCAAGCGCCAGAAGCAGGTCGCCTTTCTGCACCCGCGCCGTGGCGCGGTCATAGAGCGCGTGCGTCATCCGAGGCTCGAGCCGGAGCGCTTCCGTCGCATCCGCGACCGCGGCCGCCGAGGCCCCACTCTGCAGGTGCAGGGAAGCGCGCGCAGCCCACGCCTTTGGTTCCTCCGGATCGAGTCCGACGGCTGCATCGAAATCCCCCCGCGCAAGATCGAGCTGGCCGAGCAGCATGCGAGCGGTGCCGCGATCGCGCCACGCCACCGCGAGCTTCGGATCGAGCTTGATCGACTCCGAAAGATCTTCGATCGCGCCCTTGAGGTCGCGCAATTCCCCGCGGAGCCCGCCGCGCATGGCGTAGTAGAGCGCCTTCGGCTTGTCGCGGATCGCGACGTCGAGGATTTGCACGGCGCGTTTGAAGTCACCCTCGACCATCACGCTTTCCACGTGAGCCACGGTGGGATCGTCACCACCGGGCCGCTGTTTCGCGGCACGCACCGCGGAGGTGGTTGCGAGCAACGCGAGGCTGAAAATGAGCAGTCGAGGTCGGAATGCGGCGTTCATCGGCTGGAGGTTCGGTGCGAGGGCGGTGATCCTATCACAATTCCCGCCAGACTTCCTCGCGTCGATAATGCTCGAGCCGCTCGCGGCGCGCGGACGTCGAGACTTCGTCGCGGGGTGGTGTCGCCTCGAGCACTCGCTCGGCCGCATCGACGGCGGCGGGGAAATCGCCCGTCGCGGCAGAGGCGGCCGCGAGTGCGTCGAAAGCCGCGAGATCTTCGGAGCCATCGTCGTGCACGGCTTCGCGGGCGAGGTGCAGCGCGCGCTGGCTGTCGAGTAGCGATTCGTCCGCGCAGGTTGCGAGCATCCACGCGAGGGTGAATCGCGCGCCCGAGCGCGATGCGCCGGGCAGGCTTAGGGCCTCCTCGCAGTCGGCGATCGCCGCGGAGAAGTTGCGCAGGCGCAGTTGCCATCGGGCGCGCAGCGTCAGGGCGACGGGTTCACGCTGCAGCAGCAGCGCGGTCGTGCAGTCGCGGACGGCGCGTTCATTTTCACCCAGGTCGGCGCGGACGTGTGCACGCTCGAGGTACGCTTCGGGGCTGTTGGCATCGGCCTGCACCGCTTGCTCGGCGTCCGCGAGTGCTTCCGTCAGGCGTCCGGTGAGCCGGTGCAAACGCGCGCGATTCGCGAGCGCTACCGGATCCTGCGGATGAAGTGCGAGCGCGGCTTCGAGATCCGCCTGCGCGCTGGCGAGGCGCCCCTGCTCAAGGCTGGCGCGGGCGCGGCTCCGCAGGGCCGGCATCGATCGCGGATCATGCCGCAGGGCCGTCGTCGCGTCGGTGACTGCGGCGTCCCAGGCGGCGCGGGCGCACTGCACGACGGCGCGGTTGGAGAGGAAAAAGGCGTCGCCGGGCCGGAGCTTGAGCGCGCGGTTCAGATCGGCGAGCGCGAGTTCGTAGTCACCGGAGCGGCCGTGCAGCACCCCTCGCTCGGCCCAGGCGCTGGCGAGCTTCGGGTCGATCATGATCGCGCGTTCGATATCGGCGGTCGCCAGAGCGATGGCCCCACGGGCGGCGTGAACCAGGCCGCGGCGGAGCCAGGTCTCGGCGACACCGGGGGCGAGTTGCAGCGCGCGATCGAAGCCGGCCACAGCGCGATTGAGGTTGCCTTGCGAAGCCTGGCAGTCGCCACGGCGGGCCCATGCTTCGGCGAGTTGTGGCGCGAGTTCCACGGCCTTGTCGAAGTCCGCGAGCGCACCGGCGCGATCCCCCTGGCGCGTGCGGATGGCTCCGCGTTCCGTCCACGCGAGCGCGAGCTGGGGAGAAAGTTCGAGGGCGCGGCTGAGGTCGGCGAGCGCCTCCGCCGGGCGGTTCTGCTGCGCGTGCAGTCCACCGCGCTGGCGCCACGTTTCTGCCGACTTTGGATCGAGCAGCAGCGCCTGATCAAAGTCCGCGAGCGCAGCCCGGAAATCACCCTTG
>JANPIS010000012.1:0-13910 GCA_031425095.1 Chthoniobacteraceae bacterium | reverse complement strand
ACGAAATCGATCGCCGCCTGCCAGTTCAGGTCCTTGCCCGCCGCGAGCTCAGTCGTGGGTCGGGCTTCCTTGTAAGCGCGCAAGGCCTCGAGCGTGATGAGCGTGTTGTCGAGGTCCGGATGCATCCGCTTCGGACTCGCGCCGGTCGGACCGTAGCCAAAGCCTCCGTTGAGTTCCGGCTTTGCCATCGACGTGGCCTGCTGCCCGGCGATGAACTTTCGCGCAGCTTCGATGAGCGACTCGTCCTGCGGGCGGTTCGCCTCGAGCAGTGCGACGAGCACGACGGACGTGTTGTAATTCGAGAGCCCCTTACCGTAGATGCCACCATCCGGCTGCGCCTGCTTCCGCAGATAGGCGAGACCGCGCTCGACGACGTCGGAGAGCTTCTCCGGATTCGCGGATGGATCACGCATCAGCGCCGTCAGCGGAAGTGCGGTGAGCGCCGGATGATCGATCGCATTCTGCGCACTCTCCGGATTCGCCAAGGATCCATCGGGACGCTGTGTCGTTTTCAGCCAAGCGATGCCCTTATCGATCGCGAGTTGGATTTCATTCCGGAGCGAAGCGCTCGCCTGGGAACGCGCGAGCGGATCCGCGGCATGGGCAAGGTTTACGCCGAGCAGGGCGGCAGTGAGCAGAGCGAGGGGGCGTTTCATTTGGAAGGTGGGTCAGGGTTGGCGGATTCGAGGTGGATGGTGATTTCGAGTGGCGTTTCGACCGGTGGAACGCGCTTCGCGTTCACTGCCCAGATATCGTCCTGCGCATTGCCTTCGCGAGGATTGTTGATCAAAGCCGGCGGATAAGTGACCAGCGCGCCGAAACAGCCCTCCTGCTGCGCGCGGAACTTCCCTTCCAGAAACGACGACCCCGTGTAGAGCCACGGGCCCGGCGTCATGGGCTTCTTGGTTTGAAGATTGAAAATCCAGTCTTCGACCGGCGCGGACTTCTCCTCACCACCCGCTGTTTTCCACTTCACCGTGATCCGGATGACGTCGCCCGTCAGCTTCGGCGCCTGCTTGAGGAACTCGTCATTGATCTGCCCACCCGCGAGTTCTCCGGCCTTCAAGTCGCGCCCCGCGCCCTTCGCGCCGAGCAGCAGCATCGCAAAGTGCAGATCGCTCGGCTCGACGGTCGTGAAGAGCAGACTCTCGTGCGTCTGCCCATGTTCGTTCACGAGCAGATACTCGAGCATGTCGTCCTTTCCCGCCTTATTGACCGTCGCGGGAAAACTCACCGTGCGAGACTTCTGCTCGAGCCGAAGCTTGCCGATCTCAAACACCCCCGGACTCACCTCCCGCATCGGCGGTCCGGGCGTCGGTTCATCTTGCGCCCGCGAGTCGCCGAGCGCAGCTAGACCGACGACGACGGTGAGGAGAAGGCGAAACATCCCGAGGCTTTTCGGCGAAAAATGCGCCACCGGCAAGCGGCAGTCCCCGCTACCGCAGCCGCAAGGCGTAGCGTCCACCCTCCACGGCGAGCTTCACGCGCGCATCGAAAGTCGCCGCCAGCCGCGCTGACGTGAGCGTTTCGGCGCGGGTGCCCGCCGCTTCGATACGCCCCGCGCGCAAGAGCAGCGCATGGCTGAAGACGGGCACGATCTCCTCCACGTGATGGGTGACGAAGATGAGCGCCGGAGCACCGCGTTTGCGACCGAGGCGCTCGAGGAAGGCGAGGAAATGTTCGCGCGCCACGGGGTCGAGACCGGCGCAGGGTTCGTCGAGGATGAGCAGCCGCGGCTTTGCCATGAGCGCGCGCCCGATCAGCACCCGCTGCCTTTCGCCCTGGCTGAGCACGAGCCATGGACGATCCGCCAGATACTCCGCCTCGACCTGCCGCAGGATCCGCCGCGCCGCGAGCTTGTCCGCGGTGCGGACGCGGCCCCAGTAGTCGATCATCGCATACTTTCCACTCACCACCGTCGTGAGCGCGGGCTCGTGGTCCGCCATCATCTGCCGGACGCTCGAACTCACGATGCCGATGCGTTTGCGGAGCTCGCGCCAGTCGCTCGCGCCGAAGGTCTCGCCGAGCACGGTGATGTCTCCGGCCGTCGGGCTCAGGTAGCCGGTGAGCGCGCCCAGCAGCGAAGTCTTTCCGGAACCGTTCGCGCCGAGGATCACCCAATGCTCGCCGCGCCGCACGGCCCACGACACAGAATCGAGGATCGTCGTGTCCCCGCGGCGGATGGTGAGGTCGGAGACGGTGAGGATGGTGCGGGAGGAACTCATGACGCACTCACTTCTGATCACGATTCTCCGTGCGCGGGCGATCCTCTTTTCACACGAAGGACACGGAACGCACGGAGGGCACCACGGCAAACCGCTGGAATGTGTGCATGCAATTGAGCCAGCCGTCTTTCCCTGCGTGTGCTCCGAGTGCACTCCAAATCACCGCGCCCGCCGGAAGGTGCGGAAGCGCCCCGCCGCGCGATCCCACAGAAAGACGTCCCAAAGATAGCTGCGATAGGCGAGGTCGAGATTCGTGCGGAGGAAAAGGTCGGCGCGCCCGCCGGGGAACCGCCATTGGATGTCCTTGCCCGGCGAACGCAGGATGTCCTCGCGATTCACGAGCACCCAGAGCCGCTCATGCTCCGCACATTTCTCCTGCAGCATGTCGAGATTGCGGATCGCCTCGGCGCCGGCGTTGCGGTCGATGAGCTTGCCATCCTTGCGGTAGAAAAAGTCGTGAAGCAGCGGGATCGCGAGATCGTAATCGATGCGCCCGATCTCCAGCAGCGCGCTCTGCGTATGCGGCGCGCTGACCATGATCTTGTCGCCAGCGCGGACATTCCGCCGCACGTAACTGAGTGCCCCGGTCGAGTCCGTCTGCATGCGCGTCGAATATGAATCGAGCAATCTCCAAGGCGACCACGTGAGCACGACGCCGGTGGTCAGCACCGCAGCGACCGCATGCTGCAAGACCGGCCGGCGCTCGCCGCAGCGGGAAGGATCGAGAAGAAAGGCCGCGAGCGTGCGCACGCCATGGACGCCGAGCACCAGCCAGAGCGGGATGAGCCAATATTGATACCGCAGCCCCGTGCCAGTGACGAAGATCGCAGTGATCAAGATCCCGGAGAGCAGGATCGTGTGCAGCGCGAGCGCCTCGCGATTTCTCTGCCGCAGGACCAATGGCAGGCTCAACAGCAGCAAGACCGAGAGCGCGAGATGCAACCGCGAGAAGACCATGAACATCATCAGGAGGTTCGATGGGGATTCCAGGTTCAAAGCGAGCGAAGGCTCGAGCGACGGCGACGTGCCGTCCACACGCGTGAGGCAGCGCGTCTGGAAAATCACGAGATCGAGGAAGACGAGCACGATCACACAGCCCGCAGCGATCGCGAATCGCGCCTCCGACGCCCACGGTTTCCGCTCGGCAAAGAGCACATAGCCGAGCAGCAGCGAGACCCCGATGGTGAGGCTCAGTTCCTGGCTCAGCACCGTCGCAAAGAATGCCGCAAGCATCAGGTAGCGATCCCGCATGCGCTGCCCGACGACGAAGCCGCGGCAGAAAAGATACACCGTGAGCAACGCGAAGAACTGCTGCTGCTGATAAAAGCGAACGAGATAGCCTGAAAACGCCGCGAAGGGATGAATGGTGTACAGCGCCGCCGCCACGAGTCCGGTCCAGCGACTGTGCAACAGCCGCGCGCCGATGAGATAGATCAGCGCCGTGGTCAGGACGGCGAAGAAAACGGACGGCAGGCGCATCGCCCAGATATTCTCCCCGAACACCGCAACGATCCCGCCGACGAGATAATGATACAGCGGGCTGCGCGTGTAGAAGATGTCTTCGTGCATCTGTGGCGCACCGGTGCGCGCGACGCCGACGATCGCCTGCACCGAGGCATACTCGTCCGGATCAAGCGGCTGAAAATCGAGATCCTTCGCGCGGAGATAAGCGCAGAGCAGCAGGATCCAGCAGAGCGCAAACTTCGGCCAGTGCGCGCGGAGCGGTGCGAGCACTTGCGCGGCCCATCGCAATGAGAGTCCGGGACGATGCGCCAGCGCGGTCGCAACGGCCGCGAGCAGCGCGCCGCCGAGGATGAACCCCCACACATTCACCGAGAGAAAATACAACGCCTCTTCGCGTTCGATCCACGAACCCTCCACGAGCACAGCGGCGAAAAGCACGACCGCGGGCACCGTCACCACTCGTGTGATCGCTGCGAGCGAGCGAGCGTCTCTCCGGGTTTTTGCCACGCACCAGACGAGCAGGATCACCACGCCAGCCGCGACCAGCGACGTCAGAAGCCAGCAGCGGAACTTGTCCCCCACATCCCATGCGTTCCCCACGTAAGTCTTCCGCGGGAGCGCCGCTCCGGTGGTGTCTGCGGGACCGAGCACCGCAGCGTCTGCATGCACCGTCGCTCCACCCGCGGGATCTTCGATGTGGCACTGCCAGCCCAGCCCGGACGCGAGTCGCTCGACCTTCCCACTTGCGCCCACCGCTTTTCCATCCAGCGCGAATCGCGGACTCCAATTTAGCGCTTCCTTCGTCGGATTGAGCCGCACCGTGATCCGGTTCTCGCCGCGCTTGAGCAGCCACGGCACGCTATAGAGATCGAAGGCACCGACTTCCTGATTGCGAGTCAGCGCGATCGGCGGGAGCGTCGGATCGGAAGCCTTCGTCGTCGCCGCAAATTCCTCTTCGAAGATTGAGTCCACCTCATCCGGGTCGAGCGTCTCGGTGCGCGTCGGACTCGCGAGTGGCACCGCGGATTCGAGCAGCCACACGCCATTCCGCGGCACCGAGGACCCGGGCGATGGCGGCCTCACGGGCTGGTCGTTGATCGCGAGATCGTAGGCGCGGTTCGCAACGATGCGCACCCACGCCTCCCTCGGCGTTCCGTCCAATCGCCACGACGTCTCGAATGTGATCGAACGATCCAGCGCCGCCGTCGGCGCCTGCACCCACGCACCGGAGAAGGGCTCGCGAAACATCCCGTGATCGAAGGTGCGGAGCATGCCGCCATCGGGTGGCGCCACGAGCCGGGCCGGCGCCCAGTCTTCATCCGGATAGTCCGGTTGCGTCCACATGATCCCTGCCAGGTGCGGCGGATTCGCCGACGCCTTCCACGTCCGATCCGATCGGATCGAAATCCGCTCGCCCGACCTCAGCAGCACTTCCCCTTCCGCACAGAGCCGCGCGGAAGCCGTGCGCGATTCGACGCTGATGCAGAGCACGTTTCGACCGGTGCGAAGATGGCGCGTGAGATCGATGAGGATCGGCACCCGCCAGCTCCGAAAGCCGCTCCACTGATACTCACGCGGACGCTGTCGCGAAAGCATCGCGGGACTGGCGATGACCTGCTGGCCGGGCTCGCTGAGTGAGCGCTGGAAGGGGGAAGTCGCGCGGGTGATCGCCTGACTGCTCACGGTTTTCCCATTCACGGAGAGCTCGTAGGAATCCGCTCCGGCGATCGCAATCGACGCATTCCGCGGCTCACCAGCCAGGGTCACGGTGGATCGGAAACTCCCCTCGCCCACACTTTCTCCCGGCGCCGCGATCCAATCCGCGTTCATCTGGAAAGGGCGGACGACCGTGCGAAATGGAAACCACCAGCGACACACCGCATACGCCACGAAGCTCGCGAGCAGGAGCGTCGCGACGGCCAGTATGACGGTCGGTCGGCGCATGCTCATTTCGGCAGCCGCTTGGAGTTGCGCAAGTGCGCGAGCGCTGGCGTCGGGCGGTCGCGCTGCAATTCCGCGGCGGCGAGCAGTTCCTGGCCCGAGGCGAGCACCGAGCGTTTCGTCGGGGTGTTGAGAAAGCGATAGGTCTGCTTGAGGCGCGTGACCAGGAGTTGGAGTTCCTCTGGGCGACCGGCTCGCGCACAGGCGATCTGCAGTACATAGTTCGCCTTGAGGTTGCACGGATCGGCGGCGAGCACCGTCTCGAGCAAGGCAATCGCGGGGCTTGCCTGACCAGAATTCAGCTCCGAGATCGCGCGGGCCAGCAGACCTTTCACAAGCTCCCGCTGCCAAACGGAGCGCGGCTCGGCGTTTGCCAGCGCGGCGAGCATCGCGGCCTCGGCTTGCTGCGTGTATCCGTCGCGCGCGAGTCGGAAGGCTCGATAAAACTCGGCAGCGGGCGTCGGGAGATTCAGCTCGGACTCCAGCCGGCCCACTTGGAGAAAGAACGCGCCGTCTTCACGCACCGCAGGCAGCACCGCGGCCGCGCGATCGAGAGCGGTCAGCGCTGCATGGTAGTCACCCGCCCGCACGAGATCGCGGGCACGGGTGAGGAAGTGTGCCGCGGTGAAGAACGGCAGCGCCGCGCACGCGAGCACACTGAACGTAACCGCGAGCGAAACAGGCACCGCGCGCCGGATGTAGCCAGGCTCGGCGAACTCACGCTCACGACCACGCGCGAGCAACAGCAGCAGCGTCCCCGCGACCGCCAGCACCCAGCCGCGCGAAAGCGCCTGGCTGAACCAGGCGGAGAGTCCGAACCATTCGGTGATCTCAAAGAAACGGCCCCATTCGAGATTCGCCGGACTCCACGTCGGGAGCTTGAAGATGCGATTATCGAGCGGTTCGTTCACCACGAGGATGCGCTGCTGCCAGGTCGCATCGCGCACTTCCTGCGAGGTGTAGATGTCGCCGGCATAACCCGTGAGTTGATCGTGCTGATTCCACAGCCAGGCCGTGCGCGCAGCCAGGCCGGGCGACGTGTGCAGCACCGCGATCGGATAGAGCAGCAGCGTCAAAAGCAGCGCCGCGGGCAGCGCGAGACTCGTGGTGCTCGAGGCACGGAACAGCCGCAACTTCACACCGCCTGCAACGCCGATCACCGCGAGACACAGCAGGCGAAAGATCCACGTCACCCCAGGCTCGATGCCACGCACGGAGCCCTCGAACGGCGCACCCGCCGGCACAAACTCCGCCACGAGAAACCACGGCAAAAACGCACCGAGCGTGAGAAACACGACGCCGAAAAATCCCGCGGCAGTCGCGAGGAGCGCCGGCAGACTGCGGTCGGCAAACCACTGCCGGAGTGAGATGCACCGCCGGAGGCAACCAGCCGGAATGAGCCGCTGGAATATCGCTTTCACGATCCGCTATCGGGAAGTGACTGCGGTTGCGCCGAGTTCGAGGACAAGATCGCCGGGCTCCAGATCGTCGTGGCCCGCGGTGATGATCTTGTCCCCGGCGAGCAGGCCGTCAGTGATTTCCACCCAGCCTTCGCGCACGCCGCCGGTGCTCACGCGGCGCACCGCACGCGCACCATCGCTCTCGAGCACGTGCACGATGCCGGAACTCGCGGTGACGGAACTCAACGCAGACTGCGGCACGGCGAGCACGTCGCGGCTCGCCTCGATCCGCGCAAAACCCGTGAGACCCGGCACGAGCTGCGCCCGATCGACATCTGAAAACTCGATGCGCGCCGAGAAGGTCGTCGGCCATTCGGGGGCGCCGGTGCCCATCGGGCGGACGGGTCGGCTGGTTTCGGGACCGCCGGGATGATAGGTCACGATCGGAACGACGGCGGTGACTTTGCCGGTAAGCGGACGACCGGGCATCGCTTCGAGTTGCACCGTCGCGGTGTCGCCGGCCTTCACTTTGTGAATCGCCATCTGATCGAGCCGCGCCTCAAACCACAGCCCGGACGCAATCACGAACGCCGCTTCGCCCGGCAACTGATTGTACTCGCCGGGATGAATGAACACGCGCTCGATCACTCCACTCGCGGGCGCGCGGATCTCGCACTCGGCCAACTCCCGCGTGCGCTGCTCCACAGTGAACTTCTTCTCCTTCGCGATGCTCTCCGCGATCAGCGCGCTATGCACGATACCGGCCGATGAAACGCTCACGCCGAGTTCGCTCGTCTGAAGTTCCTTCTCTGCTTCAGCGACCTGGATCTGCACCTCCTGAAATTGTGTGCGCGAGATGATGCCCTGCTCGAAGAGGCGTTTCGTCGAGGCGGCTTTTTCGCGCCAGAGCGCGGCCTGCTTTTGGATCGCGGTGAGGTTGATGCTCTCGCGTTTCGGGCGTTCGAGCGAGAGCTCGTAGGAGGAGCCGAGCTTCACCCGCTCGACCTCGGCTTCGGCAGCGGAAAGCTCCAGCTTCGCGGTCTCCAGCCGAAACTTCGCGACGCTCGGATCGATCGTGGCGAGAAGCTGACCTTCCTTCACGATGTCGCCTTCGCGGACGTGGACCTCCGCGATTTTTCCCACCGGGATTAGCGGCACGCGCACGGGCTCCGCGGCCATTCGACCTTCGCCTAGTTGCGCTTCGATCATGGCGCGTTCGCCGACGATCGCCGTCTGGACGGTGAAAGGGGTGCCGGCGCGGCGCTTCACCGCGAGGTAGCCAAAGCGGGACGGATAACTGCCATTCGCCGGCTGCGTGTAGGCAGGCGCGATGACTTTTACGACCAGGAAGAGCGACACCAGGGCGGTGGCGCCGACGAGGGCAAGGATGGCGAGGTTGGGCCGGGTAAGTTTGGGCACGGTCATGGCTGCGGACCACGGAGGTCCGCGACCAGTGCAGAAGCAGGTCCCGGGCGCTCGGCGATGCGTTTCCACAAAGCAGGAGCCAGAAGCACGCCGAGGCAGCAAAGTTCATCCGCGATCAGCACGACCCGCCAGAGCAGGGCCGCGGCGACCACGGTTTCCACCGGGACGACGGCGGAGAGCACAGCGGCCGAACTCGCCTCGCGGACGCCGATGCCGCCCGGGACGCCGATGGCAAAGAAGCCCGCCAGCCAGCCGCAGGCGTTGGCACCGATGGCGGCAGCGACGCTGATCGGGGCGTCCGTGAGCGAGCGGAGGACGAAGAAAAAGGCGAGGCCGTTCAGAGCGCAGAGGCCGGTGTAGAGGAGCAGGGTGAATGCGAGCGGCGCGATCCGAGGCCGCATTTTGGCAAGCGCCTGAAGTTGCTCGAACAGGCCGGCGATTTTCGTCGGGAGCCGATGGCGCGGGAGCCGCAGAAGTGCGAGCGCGGCGACTGCGCCGATCGTCAGGAGAAGTCCGACGATGAGAAAGATTGCGCGCGGGCTGGCGAGAGCGAACCAGTTAAAGGCGAGCCCCGACGCGAAGACCGCCGTCGCCGCAGTGATACCCCACGCGGCGATGGTGAGCAGCAGCTCCAGCGGCAGGCTCGCAGCCGCGACCGCAGGAGAGGCGCCCGCTTTTCCCGCCTGATAAACGCGGGAGCAAAATCCCCACACACTGCCGGGCAACCAGCGCATGGTCTCGGCCATGATCCAGATCCGAGCGCCGCGGGCGACCGGCATCGGATAGCCGAGCGCGCGGAGGACGAAGACCCAGCCGGTCGAATTGACGATGCGGTAGAGGATGCAGATGCCGATCGCGAGCAGGAGGAAATCCAGCCGCGCATGTGCAACGCGATCGCGGACTTCGACGCCAGCGTGCCGGAGTGCTGCGTAGATCGAGGCGCCAATCGCAACCACGAGCAAAGCGATGAGCCACGGCTTCCACCGGGCGATACGGCTCTGCACGGCAGACGGCGTAGTCATGCCGCCGACGGCGTGGCGACGTGCTCGAAATGCTTCACCTCCGGCGGGGTACCGAGGGCACGGACGTAGAGGTTCTCGGTCTCGCGCGTGATGCGGTCCCAGTCGAACTGCCACTCGGCTTCTTCGCGGCCCGTCTGGCCGAGGCGTTGCGCGAGCACGGGGTCGTCGAGCAGGCGCAGGATCGCGTCGGCGATGGCCTGCGGATTTTTCTCTGGCACGAGCAGGCCCGTCTTCTCGTGTTTGATCACATCCACGATGCCACCGACTGCGGAAGCGACGACCGCGCGTGCATTCTGCAAAGCTTCGATCAGCACCACGCCAAGACCTTCCGTATCGCCGCGATCGTCGAAGATCGCCGGCAGCACGTACACGTCGCAGGAGCGGTAGAGGCGTCCGAGTTCTTCATTGCTCACGATCCCGAGGAATTGCACGGCGTCGCCGAGGTGCAGCTCGCGCGCCAGTGTTTCCCACTCCCGGCGTCGATCGCCATCACCGGTGATGAGGAGCTTCACTTTGCGCCGCTGCAAAATCGCAGGCAGTGCGCGCAGGAGATACGGCATGCCTTTGCGCTGAATGTGGCGGCCGGTGAAAAGGATCGTCGTGGTATCGCTGGCGGCCTTTGGCTCGGGAGCCGGGTCCGTGTCGCGCAAGGTCGCGCCGTAGGGGATCACCTTCGCCTGCCGTCCGCAGAGGCGCTCGATCTCGCTCTGGGTGTGTGAGCTGTTGCACGCGAGCACGTCGGACTTCAGCAGGCACTGCCTGAGAATGCGGCGCACCCACGGCTTGCGGCGGCTCATCGCGAGCTCAGCGCCGTGGCACATCGAGACCACCTTCGCCCCGGATAAACGCGCCGCCGGCAGCGCCATGAGACCGTGGGGAAATGGCCAGTGGCAGTGGATGACATCGAACTTCCGCTGCCGCGCCCAATGCGTCGCAGCCAGCGCGCCCATCCCGATGTAAGGTGCGGCGAGGAATTGGTAGAGGGGGTTGCGCAGCTTGTTCGGCGCGCCTTCGTCGTGCGTGAGATGCTCGAAACGCCGGGGCGCATAGCGAAAGCGCAGCACTTCCACACCGTCGATGAAGTGATTCTTCAGGCCTTCAAAGGACGGCACGACGACGGTCATGCGATGCCCCAGCGCGGCGAGTCGGTTCACAGACTCGCGCAGCCACGGCACCTGCGAGTCGCTCTCCGAACGCGCATAAGTGGAACCGAGGACGGCGATGCTCAGCGGTCGGCGGGCGGTGGTTTCTGGGGAGTTCATCAGCGGACACCACTGGCAATCTTCACCGTCGCGGCCTCGGGCATCGCCTCGATCTCGAAGTCGCCTTCGGTGATCCGGCGCAGCTCGACGGCGCGCTTCACCGAGCGGATGAGCCGGGCGGAATCGAACGGCTTCACGACGTAGTCGCACGCGCCCATTTTCATCGTCTCGACGGCGGTCTGGATTTCCTGCTGGCCGGAGACCATCACGATCTTGAGATCGGCGTCGCGCTTGCGCAGCCGCTTCAGGCAGGTGATCCCCTCGCGCTGGCTCGGAAGGTTCATATCGAGCAGGACCACGGCGGTGGATTCCTTCACCGCGGAGAGCGCACTGAAGGTGTCCGACGCTTCATCGACGGTGAAGCCCGCGCTTTCGAGGATGAGGCGTACGGTCCCGCGCAGTTCCGGATCGTCATCGACGACCAGGACCTGCGGGCCGCCGCTCGGTGCCACTGACGTAGCGGCGGGTGCCGGGAGCACGCGGAGGCCGGAGCCAGCGAGCGCGCTCATCGGACTGCTGCCACCCAGCGAACTGCGTCCGGGAATGACCTCGGCGATCGTCGCCCTGCGGCCTTTTTCCTCGAGCCCATGCACGAGCAACTCCGCGACAAAACCGAGCGCCGCGAGCGGGATCGGACACGCGAGGATGATCTGCGCGAGACCGGAGAGCCGCTGCGCAAAATTCTCGCCGAAGAGCGGCAACATTGACGCGACTTCGAGCAGTGCGCCCGCGATGAGCAGCGCCATCGCCAGTCCGCCCATGAAGTGCAGCGGACGCTCGCGGAAGTTCTTCAGGAAATAGACCGTCTGCATGTCCATGAAGCCTCGCAGGAAGCGCTTCACGCCATACTTGCTCACGCCGTGGACGCGGGCGTGATGCTCCACTTCGATCTCGGTCGAGCGGTAGCCTTTGATGCTCGCGAGCGACGGGATCATTCGGTGCATCTCGCCGTAGAGCGTCACGTTCTTCACCACCTCGCCGCGGTAGCACTTGAAGCCGCAGTTGTGATCATGCAGGTCCACGCCGACGAGCGTGCTGAGCATCTTGTTAAAGACGCGGCTCGGCAGCACCTTATGCCATGGATCGTGGCGCTTGCGCTTCCAGCCGCTGACGATGTCGAAGCCTTCGCTCAGCTTCGCGAGGAATCGCGGGATTTCTTTTGGGTCATCTTGAAGATCGGCATCGAGGGTGAAGACGACATCGCCGCGGGCGGCCTGAAAGCCGGCGGCGAGCGCCTGCGCCTTTCCGGAGTTGCGGCGGAAGCGGCATGCGGTGATCACGCCAGGATTCTGCGCCGCCAGTTCTTGGATCACCTGCCAGCTCCCATCGGTGCTGCCGTCATCCACGAAGATCACTTCGTATTCGAGCACGAGCGTGTGCATCTCGGCGGAGATGCGGGCGAAGAGTTCGCGCAGACTTTCCTCTTCGTCCTTCAGCGGGATCACGAAACTAACCAAAGTCGGGTTCATGGCTGGCGCCCTCCGGTGAGGCGTGACCGGGGACTCGCGTGGGCGGGGACCGGGACCGTAGTCTGGGAAGCGCGGCGAGGTTTCTCCCGTCGGGCGACGTTTGGATGGGCTGGAGTCGAAGGTTTCATGGTAACGAATTCTGATAGAGCAAGAGGAGTGCAATAGTTATGGAAAATATTGTTAGATCTCTAAATTTTCGCGCATCCCTGAGGTTCCGCTGGCGCGCACAGGCCGGCCGCCGCCTGGCGCAGGCCGCGATTTTCCAGCCCTTCCTCTCGCTCCCGTCATCAGTCATTTCCAATCCGCGCGCTCTCCAGTAGCACATGGATCATGAACGAACCCACCACCGCCCAGAAGGGCCCCTTCCCCGTCGCCGTCACCGCAGGCAAAACCTACTACTGGTGCTCCTGTGGACAGAGCAAAACCCAGCCGCTCTGCGATGGCACCCACAAGGGCACCGGCTTCGCACCGACGCCTTACACCGCAGAGAAAGACGCCACGGTTTATTTCTGCGGCTGCAAACACAGCAGCAAAGGCGCGCTCTGCGACGGCAGCCACTCAAAGCTCTAAAGTCCCATCCACGCTGCCCGTGTCGTCCATGCCGCGGCGATGAAAACCGTTACGATCCACACCGACGGCGGTTGCGAGGGGAATCCCGGTCCCGGGGGCTGGGCGGCCGTGCTGACGTACGGTGGAAAGACGCGGGAGATCGGCGGCGGAGAGCTCGCGACGACGAACAATCGCATGGAGCTACTCGCGGCGATTCAAGCGCTCGAAGCGCTCAAGGAGCCGTGCGTCGTCGAGCTTTTCACCGACTCGATCTACCTGCGCGACGGCATCACGAAGTGGATCGCGGGCTGGAAGCGCAAAGGCTGGCGCACCTCGACGAAACAGGCGGTCAAGAATGAGGATCTGTGGCGGCGGCTCGACGCCAGCGCGGCACCGCACCGAGTCGCGTGGCAGTGGCTGCGCGGGCATGTCGGGCATGAATTTAACGAGCAGTGCGACCGTCGCGCGCAGGCGGAGATCGCGCGCATCAAGCAGTCCACACCGGCCCACGAGCTCAAGGCCGCGCTCGCCGCATTCATTGCCGCCCGGGATGCCGCGGCACTGCTCGACAACCCGCAACCTATGATGTTGCCAGGAGTCTAGTCGCACCGCTTTTCCGTTCGACCGCACTGCTCTCATGATCTCCCGACTTCGCTTCCTCGCGATTCTCCTTTGTCTCCTGCCGAGCTTTGCACGCGCGCAAGCGGCGCCCTTGCCCACTGGCTTTCAACGCTGGGAGCTGGTGATCGACGGGCTTGCGCGCACCGGACTCGTTTACGCCCCGGCCAATGCCACGAGCAGCGCGACGCCCGTGGTCTTCGCCTTTCACGGACACGGTGGCACGGCGGAGGGTGCCGTCCGCAGCTTTGCCATGCATCGCGAATGGCCCGAGGCCATCTCGGTCTATCTCCAGGGCGTGAATACCCCCGGACGCCTCACCGACCCCGAGGGCAAGAAGCCCGGCTGGCAGAGCCGCGCGGGAGATCACGGCGACCGCGACCCGAAGCTCTTCGACGCCGTGCTCGCCCGACTGAAGACGGAGTTCCGCGTCGACGAGCGCCGCATCCACGTCACCGGGCACTCGAACGGCGGCGGCTTCACCTACCTGCTCTGGGCCACGCGCGGCGACGTCTTTGCCTCCGTCGCACCGTCC
>JANPIS010000011.1:0-1868 GCA_031425095.1 Chthoniobacteraceae bacterium | reverse complement strand
GTCCTGCAACACGCGGGAAGCCTGGGAGCGCTTACGCGCACGCAGGAAGTTTGGCACCGCGATCGCCGCCAGCAAGGCGATGATGGCGACCACGATCATGATTTCAACGAGGGTAAAGCCCCCACGGTTCTTATTCAGTTTTTGCAACATACAGTGATGAGTTCGTTTGGATTGTTTGTTTTTTATTGAGGCCGCGAATCGCTCCGTCGGCTTTCAGGACCATGATTAAGCAGCGACGATGCCAACCGGCTCCGCACATTCCTAATTTCCATATCGCGCGCGCAGATCTTCGGAATGGGAGGTGTCTGGTCGTTCCAGAATCGCTCCTCGGAACATCTCTCTACTCCGAAAACAAGGAAACTCGGTGAGAACGCTTTGCAATAGTGATCCAGAAGCCCGTTCGCTCTGGCCGCCAACCACGCGATCGTAGCAACCAGTGCGTGGGGAATTCTCAGGCACGAGACCTCTCGCATTTCAGTTTCGCGTTCTCGCGAAGGACTGGCGGCATCCCGGCAGCCGAGCACACCCACACCCAACCGCTGAAAAGACCCTTGATCCCTTCACCTTTGAATCCAGCTGTTGCCTCAAAAGCATCAAGCCCCCTCCCGGGAAAAAGGAGGGCGGCTCGTGAGATTCGAGTGCTAGAGGCTATCCGCAGCGATCAATAGAAGGGCGACCAGAAGTCGAGCGGAGCCACATCGGACAACGCATTGTAAGTCGCAGAGTGGAGCCGGGGAATACCGTCCACGGTGAAGTCCCCGCCGTTGATCTGGGAACCAAGCATGTCGGCGCCGCCGCTGTTATACAGCTTGGAGCCGGTTTTCAGGTAGGCTTTGATGTCCGTCCAACTGACAGCGTTGCCGGTGCTCTTGCCGGTCTCGATGGCATACTGATCGATGGCGGAGTCGATGATGCGCAGGTCCTCGAGGACGCGGGAGGCTTGGGAGCGCTTGCGAGCACGCAGAAAGTTTGGCACCGAAATCGCCGCCAGCAACGCGATCATGGCGACCACAATCATGAGTTCAACGAGGGTGAAGCCCCCACGATTCGTATTCAGTTTCTGCAACATGCAATGGTGAGTGCGATTGGTTTACTCATGGGATGACTTTGAGCTGCCGACGGATCGCTCCGGAGCTTTCATAACACGAACTCAGCATCGGCGGTGCCCTGGCGCCCGCTGTAGCAAAGTTCGCAGATATTCTCGCGGTCGCGGGCCGGTATGCTGGCCACTCCGGAGCAGGGCCTCCCGCGGCCGCGGCGGAACTCCGGGAAACGCCGCACGAGTTTCTCATAGGTGCGATCCGCATCCTCTCAAATCCGCGTCGATGACCTAGCAGGATCCGGATTCGCTGAGGTAAAGGATGCCCTGGAGGATGCGCAGGAAAAACTCCTGACTGCGGCGATTGGCGAAGCGCGCTCCACTTAAAAACACCAAGCCGCCCTCCCGGATGACAGGAGGGCGGCTCTTTGAGAGCTGTGTGCTATTGGCTAACCGCAGTGATCAATAGAAGGGCGACCAGAAGTCGAGCGGAGCCACGTCGGAGAGCGCGTCGTAGGTCGATGCGTTGATCCGTGGAATTCCGTCCACCGTGAACGCTCCGCCGTTAACCTGGTAGCCAAGCATGTCGGCGCCGCCGCTGTTGTAGAGCTTCGAACCGGTCTTCAGGTAGGCCTTGATGTCTGTCCAGGTGACGGAGTTGCCAGTGCTCTTGTTGGTTTCGATCGCGTATTGGTCGATCGCTGAGTCGATCATGCGCATGTCCTGCAACACGCGGGAAGCCTGGGAGCGCTTACGCGCACGCAGGAAGTTTGGCACCGCGATCGCCGCCAGCAAGGCGATGATGGCGACCACGATCATGATTTCAACG
>JANPIS010000010.1:0-7196 GCA_031425095.1 Chthoniobacteraceae bacterium | reverse complement strand
GGCGCGATCTGGCCGTCGCTGCCCTCGTAATTCAGCAGCCAGCCCGCGATGTCCACCGAGTCCTGCTCATCCATCGCGATGCGCGGCATGCGACCATCCGCGCGCACCTTCAGCGGATCGCGGATGAACTCCGCGAGCGACCACAGCACCTGCTTCTCCGCGAGATTCGGAAACGCGACCGAGCGATGCGTGAAGTCCGCGGCCTTCGGCATCCCATCCGGCGGCGTGAAATCCTTCCCCGGCGCATGACACGCCACGCAGCCCATCGTGTGAAACAGCTCGCCGCCACGCACGGCATTCACATGCCGCAGCGTTTTCGCTTTCGCGGGCGTCTTCGGCTTGAGCGTGCCGAGGTAGTGCAGCACCGCATCGCTTTCGTCAGGCGCCAGCAGTTGAGGCATCGCCGTGCCCTCGTGCGTCGCGGATGGATTCGCGAGAAATTTCCGGATCCACTCCGCACTCACGCGCTGCGTCACGCCGACGAGGTCCGGCCCGCGCCGTACAGGCAATCCCGTCTCGCCGCCGTGGCAATTCACGCAGCCGAGTTCGTTGAACAGCAGCCGCCCGCCCTCTGCACTCGGTTGTGACCCGTGGAAGCGATCAAATCCAACGGCCAGCGGCTCCGCTTCGGAACGAACCACGAGCGTAGTGAGCAACAGCGCGAGGAAAAGTGCGGGACGAAGGATCAAAGTCATGGTGGCTGGAGATGGGATTCAGGAGACTGCCAGATCAAGGAAAACGAGCGTGGAAGGCCCGCCACTCTCGGTGGTGAGCTCGATGCGATTCGCTCCATCTCGCAGAAGTCGCGCGGGCACTTCCCACGCGCGCAGTTCGTCCGGCTTGCCGAGGAGCGACGGATACGGGTTCGGAAAAGGTTCCGAGCGATCGTCGGTGGCGTTCAGTTCTGCGCCGTTGCACGTTGCCCGCCAGTGGGCATTCCCGAGCGACTGCGCTCCTTGGATGCGGAGGCGTCCGTCCTCTTTCCAGCCTCCAGTCGGCGGCGCGAGATCGAGTGTGAAAGGGGCAGGTTTGCCCGCGGTGATCGCGCGCGGCACCTGTGTCGGCTTCGCGCCCGGCGCACGCCAGCCTGCGGCGCAAAACCAATGCTGCGGCCGCGCCGCGAGTGAAGCCGCTTCGCGCAAGTCCTTGAGCGCATCGAAGGGCGGCTCGGCGAATGGTCCGCGCCCGGCGCCCCCGTGCTCGCGGTAATAGGCGAAGTTGAAAAGGCTCATGCCGTCCGCGCCGCGCGCATAGGCAAGGTGTGCGGCGGTGTGAAGCTGTTCTCGAGTCGCGCGACGGAACGGGAAGACATCGTAGCCTTCGCTGAGCTTCGTCCCGTTCCACGTCGAGTGGCACATTTCAAAATAGAGCGCGGCACCGTGCACCTTCCTGCGGATGGCCGCGAGATCGTGCTGCTGCGTGGTGAAGTAATGCGCGGAAGCATTCACCATATCCAGGCCCGCACCCACGAGTGCCGGCAGATCGAGACCGAGAAAATCGAGCGGGGACAAATAGCACGGCACGCGTGCGCAGAGCCAGCGGCGGCGTCCGTCGCGCGCGGTGCGGTCGAGCAATGCGCGCACTTCACGGACAAAGCCGGTGATGATGGCGCAGCGTTGTTCGCGCGAAGTCTGCTCCGTGCGGAAGAAGCTGTAGAAGCGCAGGAAATCGAGTTCGAGCCCGTCCAGGTCGTAGTTCTCACACAGCTCGCGGAGGAGCGCGAATTTCTGTTCGCGCACCGCGGGCACGGCCCAGTTCTGCACGAGGTCCACCCCGCGCAACGAGCCGGGCTGAATGCGGTATTCAGGATTCTCCGCGTAGAAACGCGTGACACTCATGCCGATGCCGCTGCCCGGTTTCGTTCCCGGCTTTGGGTCCACGAATTCCTTGTGATGCGCGTCGTTCAACCGGAAGGAAATGAACGGTGCCTGCCGGCGCTGACGGCAGCGATCGATGAAGACCTGCACGACATCGCCGCCGCTGAGTACGAATTTCCCGAACGAATCCGGCGCCTGCCCGTATCGCTCCTGAATCCAGGCATAATGCTCCGCGAGCGGCAGCACTTTGCTCGGCCACATCGGCACCATGCCGAGGCCCGGCTGGAGAAAATGCGCATCCACGCCGGTGCCCGCGACTTCATCCACCGTGGCCTCGAGCATCTCGCGGCGGAACGGCTCGCCCTTCCGGTGAAACGGGCTCGTGCAGGAGGTGATGTTCGTCGTGTCGTTGCTGTAGATCAGGCGGAACGGCGGCTTGCCACGCGGCGGAGCGGCCGCGCGCAGCCCGTTTGCGGCGACGAGGGTGAAGCCCGCCGAGGTGCCGATGAATTGTCGCCGGTTCATTGCCTCGGTCGCTTCTGTTGCTTCCTGGCTTTTTTGCCGGCATCGGGCTCACCGCTGAGGATGCCGCGGTGGGCCGGGATGCTGGTTTCTGGCAGCAGGGAAGCTTTGAGTTCCGCGATGAGCCGGGCGTGGGATGGATCGGCGGCGAGGTTGTGCGTTTGTCCCGGATCGGCGAGGTCGTCGTAGAGTTGGACGGAGGCGTCCGGCCACTGGATGAGGGTGTGGCGATCGGTATGCACGCTGCGTCCGAAGTGGAGGCGGCCTTTCTGTTTCTCACCGCGCACGACGACGGACTGCGCAGGGTGTGGACGCGAGGCATCGGGCTTCTCCAGGAGCGGGACGAGGCTGGCACCCTCCAGGCCCGCCGGATCGGGCAGGCGGCAGAGGGCGGTGAGTGTGGGAAACAAATCGACAAGTCCGACCGCGCGACGACACACGACTCCACGAGGAAGACCCGGCGTACAGACGATGAGCGGCACGCGCCCGGAAAGATCCATGAGGCTCATTTTCCCCCAGAACCCGCCGTGCTCGCCGAGGTGGTAGCCGTTGTCGCTCAGGAAGATGACGACGGTATTTTTCCAAAGATCCAGGCGGTCCATGGCCTCCAGCAACACGCCCACCTGGGCATCCATGAAGCTGACGGAGGCATAGTAGGACTGGAGGTAGTGGCGGCGTTCTTTCTCCGACATGGCCGAGTCGTACCCCGGCGGCCGGGCGACTGCCGGGATGTCGGGCTCGGTGGTGCCGCCGGGGAGTTCCAGCGAGTCGAGCGGATACATGTCGAAGTACTTCCGGGGCGCGATGCGCGGGGCGTGTGGGCGGTGGAATCCAGCTCCGAGAAAGAACGGCTTGTCGCGCTTCTCCGCCATCAGCCGGGCGATGGTGCGTGCAGTGACGCCATCGGGCTGCTCCTCGTCGGGAGCATTCTTGAGCGCCTCCTTTTTCTCCTCAAATCGGACGGCCGGATCGTGTTGCGGATCGCAGACGATGTCCCACTGGATGGTATGCAAAAACTCAGGCGTATGGGTGATCTTGCCGATGCCGGCGGTGAAGTAACCGCGCGCCTGAAAATGCTCCGGCAGAAACTGGAAATCCGGGCCGAGAGCGACTCTGGGATCGACGCCATTGCCTGCCAGTTCGGTGGTGCGCGGATGGCGGCCACTGAGGAAGGACGTGCGCGAGGCATTGCACACCGGGTAGTTGCAGTAGGCGCCCTCGAAGCGGGTTCCCTCGCGTGCGAGACGGTCGATGTGCGGTGTCCGGACCACGGGATGCCCGTAGCAACCGAGCGCGTGATTGAGGTCGTCGGAGATGATGAACAGAACGTTCACAGGCTCCGCAACCAGCACGGTGTGGAAGAGCAGGAGGGGCAGCAGCGCTGCGAAAAGGAAAAGCCGGGGAAAGCGGGGAGAGTTCATGGAAAATGCCCGCGAGAATAAGCGCATCATTTTACCCCGCCCGGAAGCGCCGCCTGCCATCCGGCCTTCAGTTGATGCGCGAGTGTCGCGACGACATCGGCATGTGCGGAATCGTGCGCGAGGCTGGTGCTCTCCAGCGGGTCGTTCCATTCGTCATACAGCTCCGTGCCGACGAGGTTTTGCTTCGGGTCGCGCCACTCCGTGTAGCGCCAGCGATCGGTGCGGATGCTGCGGCCCATGCAGGGCGGTTTGCCGGGGCGCAGGTATTGGCTGAAGGCCGCTGCCTTCCAAGGCGGAGCGGAGTCGCCCAGCACTGCCATGAACCCGGTGCCTTCCAGATGCGCCGGCAGCGGCAACCCGCAGAGCTGCGCGAGCGTCGGGTAGAGATCGACCAGCTCCACCAGCGCGCGTGAACGCTGCCCGGCCGCTTTCATGCCGGGAGCACTCACGATGAGCGGAACACGGGTGCCGAGTTCGAAGTTCGTCATCTTCGTCCACACACCTTGCTCGCCGAGGTGGTAGCCGTGGTCGCCGAAGAGCACGACGATCGTGCTTTCGCGCAGGCCGAGCCGGTCGAGTTGATCGAGCACGCGGCCCACCTGCGCGTCCATGAAGGTGGTGCAGGCGCGGTAGCCGCGAATGAGGTTCAGCGCCATCGCGTCCGGGATGCCACCTTCCGCAGGCACGGTGCCGTAGGTGCGCAGCTCGTAACCGTTGTGAAAGGCGGGTTCCGGTGCGTCTTTCGGGCGCGACGGGTTCCCGGCCAGCTTCACAGTGCTTGCGGGATACATGTCCCAGTACTTCCGCGGGCAGGTGAATGGCAGGTGCGGCTTCACAAAGCCGACGCCGAGGAAGAACGCCTGCCCCGAGGACTTCAGCCGCTGCAGCGTTTCGATCGCCTTCGCGGCGGTCTGCCCGTCGGGGTAAACGTCGTCCGATTCATCCGCCGCCTCGAACGGCGGCCCGCGCAGAATCTTTGGGCGCTGCTCCGGCGGCAATTTTTTCAGCCGCGTGATTTCGTCGTTCGCCTCCTTGCTGAACCAGCTCCGGTATTTCTCTCCGTGATACCACGATGGCTCGCTCCACGACTGCGGGTCGTCGCCCGGCTCCTTCTCGCTGTGATGAAAAATCTTTCCGAGCGACGCGGTGTGCCAGCCGTTGTTCTTGAAATACTGCGGCAGCGTGAGCACTGCGGGCATCGCCGTTCGCAGGAAGTGCTGGTTGTCAAAAATGCCCGTCGTCTCCGGCCGGCAGCCGCTGAGCAGGCTGTTGCGCGAAGGATTGCAGACCGCGACCTGGCAATACGCGCGCTCGAAGACCACACCGCGCGCGGCGAGGCGGTCGATGTTTGGCGACTGGATGTGCGCAGCTCCGTAGCAGCCGAGTTCCGGACGCAGATCGTCCACGGCGATGAAGAGCACGTTGAGCTTCGGTTCCGCCGCCGCGCCGGGTGCCGTCACACACACGGCCAGGCCGAGGAGGAGAAGCTGCAGCAGTCGGAGGCCGGGCCGCTTCATTCCTCGCCTTTCTTTTCCGCTGCCTCGCGCAGGCGCTGGACCTTGGGCTTGTAGCCTTCGGCCAGATTCACCTGCGTCGAGCGCAGGTGCGTCAGGAGTTTTTCCCGCATCCGGTGCAGGGCGTCGCGGTGTTCGGACGCCCCGGCGAGATCGCGCATCTCGAGCGGATCGCTTTCGAGGTCGTAGAGGTATTCGTTCTGTTCGTCCGCCCAGTACTTGAAGCGCTCGTCGCGGGCCATGATCCGGAGCGGTGCGACGGTCCCGATCTCGCTGATCGCGAGATCGCGCACGGAAGTCTTTGCGCCGGTCGCGACGGGCAGCAGCGACCTGGCGAAGCGCCCCGGCGTGAGCTTGCCGCCGATGGCCTCCACGATGGAGGGATACACGTCCATCATCTGCGCGATCGCTCTGGTGCGCCCGGTCTTCACGTGCCCCGGCCAGCGAATCACCAGCGGCACGCGCGCGGACTCCTCGTGGAAGCGGCCTTTCGTCAGCGCGCCGTGCGCTCCCATCATTTCGCCGTGGTCGGCGGTGAAAAGCACCAGCGCATCGTCCCATGACCCGCGCGCCTGCATCGCTTCGATGAGCCGGCCCATGCACTGATCCGCGAGCGCGATTTTGCCGAGATAGTTGGCGAGCATCCGGCGCACTTCGGCGTGATCGAGCGTGCGGTTCTCGCGCTGGAAGCCCGCCGGGACATTCGCGGGAAGCGTCAGCTTTTCCGGGTCGAACATCGTCGCAAACTCGCCCGGAGCATCGAGCGGCGGGTGCGGCGAGTGCAGGCTCACGACGAGGCACAGCGGCTTCTCCTTTGGCTGCGCACGGATGAAATCGACGGCGAGGCCGGTGACAAAACGGTCGTGATAATCCTCCACCTTCACCACGCTCGCGCGCGGCTCGAATTCCCATTTCACATAGCGCTGCCGCATGTCGGACGCCACCGCGTCGAGCATGCCGATCTGTCGCAGATGCTGCGTGTACGGATTGTTCTCGCGCTCCGAATCCGGCGGCCCGGCGATGTCGATCACCTTGTCGAGCCCGAGCGCGCCGTAGAATTCCCCGGCGGTCCTGAACTGCTCCTTCCACGCCGGCCCGGACGTCCAGTGCAGCTTGCCGATCTGCGCGGTCGTGTAACCGGCGGCCCGGATGTCGCGGAACATCGGCGCGGCATCGGGCGGCGCGCAGTAGCCCGCCGCATTTCCCCACAGCGCGTGACCGCCATTGTGCGGATACAGCCCGGTGAGCAGCGACACGCGCGCCGGCATGCACACGGGCGACGTGGTGTAGCAGGCATCGAAAATCATCCCCTCGCGAGCGACGCGGTCGAGGTTCGGCGTGCGTACCTGCGGATTTTCCCAGCTCACATAGCGCGGGCTCCACTGGTCCGTGAGGATGACGAGCACGTCCGGGCGGGGTGCAGCGCGCAGCATGGTCAGCGGGAGAAACAGCAGTGCCGCGATGGCTAGGAACCGGCGGTTCATCGTCACAGCGCCTCCTCCGCCAGATGTGAATGCAATTCCCGGGGCATCGGATGGTCGAGTTGCACGTTCTGCTTGCGCAACGAATCCCGCAGCCGCTCCGCCGGCACATCAAGCACTTCGATTTTTAACTCCTTTGCCAGCGCGACCGCCGTGCCCGCGGCCTGGCCGAGTTGCATCATCGTGCGCGAGAGGCGGCAGCTCGATGCGGCGATGGAACTGAAGCTCGCCGCGCGGCAGGTGATGAGCAGGTTGCGCGTGCCCTTCGGAATGAGGCAGCGATACGGCACGCCGTAGGGTTCGCGTAGCGGCTTGATGCCCTTGTTGTGCCCGCCGTGCGTGTCGCATGGATGGTCGGCGAGGCAGATGATGTCGGCGTGCTTCTGGCCACTGATGCCCGCATCGAGATCGTTCTGCGTGAGCACGTATTCGCCGACAACG
>JANPIS010000009.1:0-9995 GCA_031425095.1 Chthoniobacteraceae bacterium | reverse complement strand
CGGCGCCACCGCGGCACCGGCGACCCCGAGGCGAAGCGCTGACCAGCCAGTCCCGCGAGGCGTCGTCTGCAGGGGGCAAAGCGAAGGTGGTCGGCGTCGCATTTGCACAAGGAAATGCCAAACAAAATGATCGCAAGCGTGTCGCCGCATGGTACACCAAATCCACGGTTCGGTTCGGAACAGGAAGCAGTTCACAAGTCGGTGTCACACTTGAAATCCCATCCATGAAACTCTCCCACCTCCTCTCCACGACAGCAGTTCTCGGTGTTGCCGCCACGGCGCACGCCGGCTTTGTCACCTTCGAAGCCGCCGGTGCGAACGCTGCCGCCGTCACTCCCCAACGTGATGCCTTTCGCCTGGCCGTGGGTGGGGGCGCGGTGGCTGGGGCCAACGGTTCCTTTGGCGGACTCCGGCGCGAGATCAACTGGGACGGCGTGCCGGCCACGTCCTCTGATCCCAATTTGCTGCCGGGCAATTTTTTCAACACGACCTCGCCGCGTGGTGCCGTCTTCACCACCCCCGGCACGGGTTTTCTCGCCAGCGCAAACTCCGGCGGAGCGACGCCCATCCTCTTTGGGTTCCCCGGCGACTTTCAGACATTTTCCGCGCAGAAGCTCTTCACTGCCGTCGGGTCGAATATCACCGACGTCTCGTTCTTCGTTCCCGGCACCTCGATTCCGGCGACCACGAATGCCTTCGGGCTGATCTTCACCGACGTCGAGACCGCCGGTGCGACCAGGCTCGAGTTCTTCGATACGAATAACATCCTTCTCTACTCGCGGGACGCTCTCACCTCGGGAAACCAGGGGTTCAGTTTTGTCGGCGCCTCCGCCAATGCTGGCGAGCGGATCGGCCGGGTGCGGATCACCTCCGGCGCGAACACCATTCTCTCCAACGGCGTGCTCGGGAGCCCAAACCCCGACGTGGTGGTCATGGATGATTTCCTCTACGCGGAGCCGGTGGCCATCCCCGAACCGACCACCGCGCTTTTCGGTCTGGCGTTGGTGGGCTTCGTTTCCACACGCCGCAAGCGGTAGTTGGCTTTGTCCGTGGGAGGGGAAAGGTCGCGACTGCCCTGCGTCGTTCGTTCCGGCTCTAGCGGTGCGGTAAAGAGATTTCCCAATCGGGAGGGCAACAAAGGATTGCCGGGTGAAGAGTCGAAGTCGCAGGGAGACGGATGTTTCGTCGCTTACTCCGTCTGTCGGTGTGTTTCGCGCTTGGGTAGGGCGCTGTTGCGCAGGAGTCCTCTCCATCCGTGACGCCGCCGATTAGCGATGGCAAGCCAGTGGAGGTGCGCGTGGGCTTTTACGTCACAAATCTGGCGTCGCTCGATCAGGCATCGAAATCGTATGAAATCACAGGTTATCTGAAGGCGACGTGGAAGGATCCGCGGCTCGCATTTTCCGGCGAGGCGGCAGCCGAGAAAGAGCTCGACCCGAAGGCCATCTGGACGTCGGCGCTGAAGATCGTGAATGTGAAGAGTGATACGTTTATGGATCCGTGCGCTGGGAGGTGAAGCTCGGCACGACCGTCTCCTCCGATCTGAATCTGCGACGCTTTCCTTTCGATCGGCAGAGCCCGCGCGTGGTCGTCGAATCGCTGAAGTATTCGGAGACTGCAGTCCGCGTCATCCCGGACCCGGAGTTGTCCGGCATCAATCACGATAGCTTTGTCAGCCTTTCGGAATGGCCGCTGCCGCAGGAACTCCGCGTGGAGCTGGGGCGCTCGTATTTCGCGCCGGAAAAGGAGCACTACTCGCGCGCTTCCTTCTTCATCGACGTGAAGCGGGAGTCAGGCTTCTACGTCTGGAAAGTGATCCTGCCCGTGCTGCTCATTTGCATGCGCTCTTGATCAGTCTTCTGGATCGATCTGAAGGGATCCTCCACGCAGGTGACGATCGCGGTCCCCGGTTTCCTTCCTCAGCCGTCGCTGACCCCCGCGGCTCGCTTTGCGGCTTCCACAGCTGATCAGAAAAGGACCGCCGGACGTAAATGCGCGAACGGTCTCACACGCCCTGCTCAATCGTGTGACCGCGGGATTGGCGTGCGGATTGATTGTGCCGCCGCATGTATTCGTGAGCATCTTCGCGCGATTCGAAAGTCAGGATCTCGCGGTGGCTGCCCTTTAGCCAAGGGAACCACAGACCGTAATGCAGGCGCACCTGATAGTATCGGGCGCCGTAGGTGCTCTCAAATTTAACGATCGAATATCTCATGTGTCGGCAATAACGGCGAACCACAGGGATGGGTGCGGTGGTCGAGATGGGAGCAGTCGCCGTTCCTGCGGTCGGATGCTCCCGGGTATCAAGCACCGCGCCACTGAACTGGTTTCTCTTTCCCATGTTTACGCGTGGTAACATCTCCAAACCTCCTGCTTTTAGAAGATTATGCAAGCCCCTAGATCAGCGCATGATATATAGATTATCAATGGAATCTACTCGCCCTTCGGTGGCGCGTCTTGGTGCAGCGGGAGGTCTCATTTGACTCACGTGCGACGGGATTCTCCGCGCGACGCCAGAGTCGACCGCCGTTCAGCGCCGCGAAACCACGCCTTTTCACGAGCATACGCATCGGTAGGGTCGGGCGTGCTTCAAAACTCACCGCTGACCGACTTCGATTCCGTGTGCGCCATCATCTCGCAGTTGCGCATTTTCGGCGGCGTCACGGACACGCAACGCGAGACGCTCTTCCGGCACCTGGAACTGTGGAAGGTGCCCACCGGAGAAGTCATCTTCCACAAAGGCGACGAACCGCTGCATATCCACATCGTGAAAAGCGGGAAGATCGACCTGCAAATTCACGAGGGCGACGTCGTCATCCACAAACACGAATTGAACGTCGGCGAGTGCTTTGGCGAGGCTTCGCTGATGTCGATGCACAAACACACGTCCACCGCCGTGGCGGCGGAGGAGAGCGAACTGATCGTGCTCTCGCGAAGGGCGCTGATCGAACTCAACCGGGAGGACGTGAAGCTCTTCGCCTTGCTCATGATGAATCTGGCGCGCGAACTCGCGCGGCGGCTCTACCTCACCGATCAGATGCTGCTCGAGGCCACGAAGCAGAAGGCCGAGCGATAGTCGGGAGCGGCCCATCCACGACCGCCTAAACGCGTTTTTCCTTCCACTTGCCGCCGCGAAAAAGCGCGGCACTCCAAATGGTGAGCACCGTGAACGAGATCGGCACCGCGATGAAAACGCCCGTTGCGCCGAGGCCCAGCGGCGTCGCCAAGAACCAAGCCAGCGGCACTTGGCCGAGCCAGAAGCAGAAGAAGTTTAGCCGTGTGGGCGTCCACGTATCGCCGGCTCCGTTGAAGGCGCCTTCCAGGCACATGCCGGCTGCGTAGAGCGGAAAGGCGAGACTCACGATCCAGAGCGACTGCATGGCGTAGCGCTGCACTTCCGGGTCGTTGGTGAAAAACTGCGTGATCGGCCCGGCGAGCGCGATGAAGAGGAGGCCGGCGAGGCCGAGTAGCGCGGCGTTGAACTTCGTGGCGAGGATGACGGCCTGTTGCGCGCGCTCAGGTTTATCCGCGCCGAGATTTTGCCCCACGAGCGTCGCGCCGGCATTGGCCAGACCCCAGGCTGGCATGAGCGCGAAGATCACCACGCGCATTGCGATCGTGTAGCCCGCGAGCGCGCTGCTGCCAAAGACGGCGAGGATCTTGAACAGGCCGACCCAGCTCGTCGTGCTGATGAGCAATTGCGCGACACCGTGGCCCGCCGTGCGCAGCAAGCCCGCAAGGATCGCGGGATCGGGCCGCAGATGCCGCCACCGCACGCGTACCCGGCTGTGATGCCCGGCGAGGTGCCAGAGCTGATTACAGCACGCCGACGCCCCGGCCGATATTCGTCGCGACAGCCGCGCCGGTGACGCCCATCGCCGGGATCGGTCCGAGACCGAAGATGAAGCACGGTCCGAGGATGATGTTCAGGATATTGGCGAGCCACAGCGTGCGCATGGCGATGACGGCGTCGCCCGCGCCGCGAAAAATTGCGTTGATTAGGAAGATCAGGAAAACCGTCGCATTTCCGCCGAGCATCACGCACGCGAAGTCCGTGCCGAGGGCCACGATCTCCTCGCCCGCGCCCATCGCGCGCAGGATCGGCGCCGCAAATGACCCGAGCACCAGGCCGAGGCCACACGACACGACCACCCCGAGCACGACGATCTGGCCGGCCGCATGCGCCGCGCCTTCGTCATTCTTTTCCCCGATCCGCCGCGCGACGATCGCCGTCGCGGCAAACGAGATCCCGATCGCCACAGCGTAAATGAGCGTCATCACCGACTCCGTGATGCCGATGACCGCGACCGCTTCCTTGCCGAGCCGCGAAACCCAGAAGACATCCGCGATCGCAAAGAGCGACTCCATCATCATCTCGAGCACCATCGGCACCGCGAGCAGGAGCACCGCGCGGTCGAGGCGCTCGGTGGTGTAGTCGCGCTGCTCGCCGCTGAGGGCCTGCCGCACGCTCCGCCAGAACGAGACCGGTGCAGGCGTCGTCGCGGGCTTTTCACCTGGCTCGGGTTGCGGCATGTGGAAAAAGGGCTGTGACGCTGCCGGGTCGAGCGACCGGGGTCAAACGATCGCGCGGGCCGCATGAGAGAGTCAGCGGCGCGGGTGGCGACCGGAGAGCGCACCCGGCCGGCGATTCCTCCTAGGCCACACGTCCGATTTGGGGTTTGTCGTGCTGTCACTCTTTACCTCTAGTCACTCCATGAACGCTCCCCTCCGACAGTTCCTCCCCGTGGTTCTTGCGTTGCTCGCGACGATGCTCCTCACTTCCGTGGCAGGCGCCGACGCGCCGAAGCGGCCCAACATTCTCTTCTGCTTCGCCGATGACTGGGGGCGCTACGCCAGTGCGTATGCGGCCACCGAGTCGCGGCCTTCGCTGAATCAAATCGTGAAGACGCCGAACATCGACCGCGTCGCAAAGGCCGGGGTGCTTTTCAAAAACGCGCACGTCGGCTCGCCGTCATGCACGCCTTGTCGGAGTGCGCTGCTTTCGGGGCGCTATTTTTTCAACACCGGCCGCGCCGCGATCCTGAACGGCGCGGTGTGGGACCCGGCGATTCCGAGTTGGCCGCTGCTCTTGAAGGAATCGGGCTACCACATCGGCAAATCGTATAAAGTGTGGAGCCCCGGCTCGCCGGCGGACGCGCCCTACGGCGGCCAAACCTACGCCTATGAAAAGGCCGGACGCTCGTTCAACAAGTTCTCCTCGAATGTCACGAAGATGGTCTTGGCTGGGACGTCGGTGCAGGAGGCGAAGGACAAGGTTCTCGGCGAAGTGCGCGACAACTTCTCCGCCTTCCTCGCAGATCGGAAAGCGGGCGAGCCGTTCTGCTATTGGTTCGGACCGACCAACACCCATCGCATGTGGGAAAAGGGCTCCGGCAAAAAGCTCTGGGGCATCGAGCCCGACGCAGTGAAAGGCAAGCTGCCGGAATTTCTGCCCGATGTGCCGGAAGTGCGGGAGGACATGGCGGACTATCTCGGCGAAGCACAGGCCTACGACGCGGCGATCGGCGTCCACTTGAAGAAGATCGAGGAGATCGGCGAACTCGAGAACACGATCGTGGTCATCAGCGGCGATCACGGCATGCCCGGGGTGCCGCACGGGAAGTGCAACCTGTACGACCATGGAACCGGGGTCGGGCTCATCGCCGCTGGGCCAGGTGTGAAGGGTGGGCGGGTGGTCGATGACTTTGTGTGGATCCCGGATCTCGCCGCGACGTTTCTGGAACTCGGCACCGCGAAGATTCCCGAGGGCATGAGCGCGCGCAGTCTCGTGCCGGTGCTGCGCTCGGAGAAATCCGGGCAGGTGGACCCCGAACGCACCTGGGTCATCACCGGCCGCGAGCGCCATGTCGCCGCGGCGCGCGATGGCGACCTCCCGTATCCGCACCGCGCTTTGCGGAGCGGGGACTTCCTCTACATCCGCAACTTTGCGCCCGATCGCTGGCCGATGGGTTCCCCAAAGGGCGTCACGGATACCGAGCAGCCGCCGCTCGAAGAGTTGGAGAAAAGCACCTACGCGGCCTTTGCCGACATGGATTCGAGCCCGACGAAGGCCTGGCTCATCGCGCACCGCAATGATCCCAAGTGGCGTCCGATCTACGACGCGGCTTTCGCCAAGCGCCCCGCAGAGGAACTCTACGATCTGCGGAAAGATCCCGATCAGATGAACAACGTGGCTACCAATCCCGCCTACGCTGCGGATCGCGCACGCATGGGAGAGCGGTTGGTCAAGAAGCTCACCGAACTCGGTGACCCGCGCCTCAAGGACGATGGGAAATTCTTTGAAACTCCGCCAATGGCGGGCCCGATGGAGCCCGGGCAGGGTCAGGGTGGGGGGAAGCGCCGGCAGAAACCGGCGAACGAGTAGCGGACGCATCCGTCTTCCACAAAAGTCCCACCGAATGAAACTCCGTCATCTGCTCACGCTCCTCTGCATGCTCTGCGGTTCCGTTCTCGCCGGCGAAAAACCACTCAACGTCGTCGTTCTTTACGCCGACGACTGGCGCTGCGATACGCTCGGCGTGGCGGGCAATCCGGTCGTGAAAACGCCGAACCTCGATCGACTCGCACGGGAGGGATTCCGCTTCACGAACAACTGCGTGACGACGTCGATTTGCGGCGTGAGTCGAGCGACGCTTTTCACCGGGCAATGGATGTCGCGCCACGGCAATCCCGCGTTCGAGGCGTTCAAGACGCCGTGGGCCGAGACGTACCCGGGGCTGCTCCGCGAGCGCGGATATTTCGTCGGACACATCGGCAAGTGGCACAACGGAACATTCCCGGCGGAGAAGTTCGACTTCGGCCGTTCCTACTCCGGCACGCACTGGATGAGGGAGCCGGACGGCACGCAAATCCATGTGACGAAAAAGAACGAAAACGACGCGCTCGAATACCTGAGCACGCGACCGAAAGACAAACCGTTCTGCCTCACGCTCGCCTTCTTCGCCACGCACGCGGAGGACAAGAATCCGAAGCAATATCTCCCGCAGCCGGAGAGCATGGCGCTCTACCAGGACGTGAAGATTCCGCTCGCGAAGACCGCGACCGAGGAAGCTTTCCGCAAGCTCCCGCCCTTCGTCGCCCACGAGAAGAACGAAAGCCGCGTGCGCTGGCACTGGCGCTTCGACACGCCGGAGAAACATCAGGAGATGATGAAGAATTACTACCGCCTCGCGACCGAAGTGGACGCCGTCTGCGGCAAGGTGCTCGCGGAACTCGCGAAGCAGGGCGTGCTGGAAAACACCGTCGTCATCTTCACCACCGACAATGGCTACTTCCACGCCGAGCACGGGCTCGCGGACAAGTGGTATCCGCACCAGGAAAGCATCCGCGTCCCGCTGATTGTGCGCGACCCCCGCATGGCGAAAGCAAAACACGGCGGGACCAATGACGACTTCACGCTGAACGCGGATCTCGCACCGACCATCCTCGCCGCGACCGGCATTCCTGCGCCGAAAAGCATGCAGGGCCGCGACATCGCGCCGCTCTATCTCGCTGCGGAGAAGCCAGCCTGGCGCTCGGAGTTCTTCTACGAGCACGCGGTGGTGAAAGCGAAGGACGTGATCCCGGCTTCAGAGGCGCTCGTGCGCAAGGACTGGAAATACATGCTCTGGCCGGATTTCGAGTACGAGCAACTCTTCCACCTGACCGCCGATCCCGGCGAAGAGAACGACGTGGCCCGCGACCCCGCCCACGCCGCGAAACTCACCGAGATGCGTGCGCGTTTCGGCGAACTCAAAGCTGCCGCGAAATGAAACGCTACCTCGCAATCATCGCCCTCTTCGTCGCGGCGCTGGCGGCGGTGAGCCACGCCGCGCCGCCACCGAACATCGTCCTCATCTACGCCGACGACCTCGGCTACGGCGATATGGGAGCCTATGGATCGAAGCGCATTCCGACGCCCCACATGGACCGACTCGCGCGGGAAGGGTTGCGTTTCACCAGCGGCTACGCGCCTTCTGCGACCTGCACGCCGTCGCGTTACTCCATGCTCACCGGCGAGTATGCGTGGCGGCAGAAGGGCACGGGCATCCTGCCCGGCAGTGCCGCGCTGATCATTCAGCCGGGCCGCATCACGCTGCCGTCGATCTTGCAGAAAGCCGGCTATCGCACGGGCGTCGTCGGCAAGTGGCACCTCGGACTGGGGAGCGGGACCGTGGATTGGAACGGCGAGATCAAACCCGGTCCGCGCGAAGTCGGCTTCGACGAATCCTTCATCATGGCTGCGACCGGCGATCGTGTGCCGTGCGTGTATGTGCGTGGCCATCGCGTCGTCGGGCTCGATCCTGCCGATCCCATCGAAGTCAGCTACGGCCAGCCGATCCCCGGCGTGCCGACGGGCCAGGCGAATCCCGAACTGCTGAAGATGCACCCGAGCCACGGCCACGACATGACTATCGTCAACGGCATCTCGCGCATCGGCTACATGAAGGGCGGCAAGTCTGCGCTCTGGACCGATGAAGACATGGCCGAAACCTTCACCGGCGAAGCCGTAAAGTTCCTCGAGAAGAGCCGCGCCGCGCCGTTCTTCCTGTTCTTCGCACTGCACGATCCCCATGTGCCGCGCGTGCCCCATCCGCGCTTCGTCGGAAAGAGCGGACTCGGTCCACGCGGCGACGCCATCGTGCAGGCGGACTGGAGCGTTGGCGAAATTCTCAACACGCTCGACCGTCTGAAGCTCGCGGAAAACACGCTCGTGATGCTCTCGAGCGACAACGGCCCGGTGGTGGATGACGGCTATAGAGACGACGCCGTGGAAAAGCTCGGCGATCACCGTCCCGCGGGTCCATTGCGCGGCGGGAAGTACAGCAAGTTTGAAGCAGGCACGCGGGTGCCCTTCCTCGTCCGCTGGCCCGCGCGGGTGAAGCCAGGGGTGAGCGACGCCCTCGTCAGCCAGGTGGATTTCCCCGCGACCTTCGCGGCGCTCACTGCACAGCCCCTCGCCGATGGCGACGCGCCGGACAGCTTCAATATTCTGCCCGCACTGCTCGGTGAATCACCGATAGGTCGTGACCACGTCGTCCTCCACGCCAACGGCCTCGCGCTGCGTGCGGGCTCCTGGAAGTACATCGAGCCCGCCAAGGGTCCGAAAGTGAATGCCAACACGGCCACCGAAATGGGCAACGATCCCGCGCCGCAGCTTTACGACCTCAGCACCGATCTTGGCGAAACGAAAAACCTCGCCGCAGAGCACCCCGGCAAAGTGCAGGAACTCCAGACTCTGCTGGATCGCATCCGCGCTGCGGGACGATCCCGCCCGTGAACCCATCCTCTCCAGCACCCATGAAACTCCGTCTCCCACTTGTCCTGCTGCTCGCCGCGCTCCTCTTTCCCGACCCGACCCGCGCCGCGGAAAAGCTCAACGTCGTCTTCATCCTCGCCGATGATCTCGGCTGGGCGGAACTCGGCTGCTACGGGCAAAAGAAAATCCCCACGCCGCATCTCGACCGCCTCGCCGCGCAGGGCACCCGCTTCACCCAGCACTACAGCGGCGCGCCAGTCTGCGCGCCGTCGCGCTGCGTCCTCATGACGGGGAAACATCTGGGCCACGCCGAGGTGCGGGGGAACAGCCAGGCGAAGATTCGGATGCCGCAGTTCCCGGAGGGGCAGCATCCGCTCACGGAAAGCGCACAGACTTTTCCGATGCTCTTCCAGAAAGCGGGCTACGCCACCGGTGCGATGGGGAAGTGGGGCCTCGGCCCGGTGGGCAGCACGGGTGAGCCAGCGCGCAAGGGCTTTGACTTATTCTTCGGCTACAACTGCCAGGCCGTCGCCCACAGCTACTACCCTGAGACCCTGTGGCGGAACGCGGAGAAGATTGTCATCAATGCCAAACCCATCCCTGGCCACGCGAAGCAGCCCGAGGGAGAGGTGAAACTCGGCGATTGGATCGGCGAGAATTACGCGCCGAAACTTATGGTCGCCGAGGCGGAGAAATTCATCGCCGCGAACCAGGCGCGCCCGTTCTTTCTCTATCT
>JANPIS010000008.1:0-7169 GCA_031425095.1 Chthoniobacteraceae bacterium | reverse complement strand
GCGGGCTGGCAAAAGGCACGCTGACCGACACGGACATCTGACGGGTGTTACGCGGACACGACGCTTGTCGCTCTCCCGCGACGACCGGTAGCTTCGCCGTATGGCCGATCACGCTACCCCCGAGCACGAGCGACTCGCTGAGGACGCGGCGCGGGAGAAAAATTGGAAACGCTGGGGGCCGTATCTGGCGGAGCGGCAGTGGGGGACGGTGCGGGAAGATTATTCGGCGAATGGGGACGCGTGGAACTACCTGCCGCACGAGCACGCGCGGAGCCGGGCTTATCGCTGGGGTGAGGATGGATTGCTCGGGATCTGCGATCGTGAGTGCCGGCTGAGCTTTGCGCTCGCGCTGTGGAACGGGCGCGACCCGATCCTGAAGGAGCGGCTCTTCGGGCTCTCGAATCCGCAGGGGAATCACGGCGAGGATGTGAAGGAGTGGTATTGGTATCTCGACTCGACGCCGACGCATTCCTACATGCGCGCCCTCTACAAATATCCGCAGGCGGAGTTCCCTTACGCGCGGCTGGTGGAGGAAAATGCGCGGCGCTCGCGGCACGAGCCGGAGTTTGAAATCAACGACACCAGCATCTTCGACGAGCAGCGCTACTTCGACGTCTATGCGGAGTATGCGAAGGCCGCGCCGGAGGATCTGCTCATCCGCATCACCATCGCGAATCGCGGCCCGGAGGCCGCGCCGCTGCACGTGCTGCCGACGCTCTGGTTTCGCAATACGTGGACATGGACCGGCGAGCGCGAGACGCGGCCGATGGTCGAGCAGAAGAGCAGCACTCTGCTGCATGCCACACACCCGACACTCGGGGAGTTCCACTTTCAGGCGAAGAAATGCGAGGGTGTGGAGCCAGAGTTCCTCTTCACGGAAAACGAGACGAACCACGAGCGGCTCTTCGACGTGCCGAGCGCGTCGCCTTTCGTGAAAGACGCCTTCCACGAATTCGTGGTCAGCGGGCGACGCGACGCGCTGAAGCCTGATGGCTGCGGGACTAAGGTCGCCGCGCACTACGTGCTGGAGATTCCCGCGGGTGGCTCGGTGACGCTGCGCCTGCGGCTCTCGTCGGTGGCTGAGCCGCTCGTCATGGACGAAGCAAATTTTGAAACCGTCTTTGCGCAGCGGCGGGCGGAGGCGGAGGCCTTCTACGAGACGAAGTTTGCGCCGCACATCCATCCTGAACAGCGCCAGGTGATGCGGCAGGCCTATGCCGGTCTGCTCTGGACGAAGCAATTCTACCACTACGTCGTGAAGGACTGGCAGCAGGGCGATCCGGCGCTGCCGCCACCGCCCGGCGGGCACGCGCAATCGCGCAACGCGGACTGGCCGCACCTTTTCAACTCCGACGTGCTTTCGATGCCCGATAAGTGGGAGTACCCGTGGTATGCGGCGTGGGATGTGGCCTTCCACATGATCCCCATGTCCCGCGTCGATCCGCACTACGCGAAGCGCCACCTGCGGCTCCTGCTGCGCGAGTGGTACATGGCGCCGAACGGGCAGATCCCCGCCTACGAGTGGAATTTTTCCGACGTCAATCCGCCCGTGCATGCGTGGGCTTGCTGGCGGGTGTACAAGATCTCGGGCCGCGCGGAAGGGCGCGACACGGGCTTCCTCGAGCGCTGCTTTCAGAAGCTCCTGATGAACTTCACCTGGTGGGTGAATCGCAAGGACCCCTCGGGCAAAAACATCTTCGCCGGTGGCTTCCTCGGGCTCGATAATATCGGCCTCTTCGACCGCTCCCGACCGCTTCCCGGCGGGGGCACGCTCGAGCAAGCGGACGCCACCGCGTGGATGGCTTTCTACTGCGGCACGATGCTCTCGATGGCGCTCGAGCTCGCGCGGCACAACCAAGCCTACGAAGACATCGCGTCGAAATTCTTCGAGCACTTCGTGGCGATCGTCGATGCGATGAACACGCTCGGCGGCACCGGGCTGTGGCATGAGGAAGACGGCTTTTATTACGACTGCGTCGCGGTCGATCACCGCACCGTCCCGCTGCGCGTGCGATCGCTCGTCGGCATCGTTCCGCTCTTTGCGGTCGAAGTGCTGGATCAGGAGACGATCAAGGCGCTGCCCGGATTTCGGAAGCGCATGCGCTGGTTTCTCGATCATCGGAAAGACCTCGGGCGGCATGTGAGCTACATGGAGCGCTGCACGCCGGCCGATCGATCGTGCAGCGAGATGCGGCTGCTCGCGATCCCGAGCAAAGAACGCCTCCTGCGCGTGCTCCGCTACGTGCTCGATGAAGCGGAATTCCTTTCGCCTTACGGCGTGCGCTCGCTCTCCAAGCACTACGAGCAGCATCCGCACTACGCCGATCTCGCGCCTGGCGACGGAGCCGAGACTTGCCTGCGCTACGAGCCCGGCGACTCGACCACGGGCATGTTTGGCGGTAACTCGAACTGGCGCGGCCCGATCTGGTTTCCGCTCAACTACCTGCTCATCGAAGCACTCGAGAAGTATCACCACTTCTACGGCGACGGCGTGCAGATCGAATGCCCCACTGGCTCCGGCCAGATGATGAATCTCCAGCAAGTCGCCACCGAACTCTCCACGCGACTCACGCGCCTTTTTCTCCCGGACGCAAAAGGCCACCGTCCGTGCTACGGCGGCGACCCGCGTTTCGCCGAAGATCCGCACTGGCGCGACCTCGTGCAGTTCCACGAATTCTTCCACGGCGACACCGGCCAGGGCCTCGGCGCGAGCCATCAGACCGGCTGGACCGCGCTCGTCACCCGCTGCATGAACATGGTCGCGCGCGTGCAGGAGGAGTGAAAGTGAGCCGCGTCCTTGCGGGCGCGGCGCGGCACCGGCACTCTGCGCGCGATGACCTCCTGCCGCTGGCTGCTCCCCTCCCCCATCGACCGCGAGCAGGCGCGGCTGATTGCGAAGGAGCTCAAGCTCTCGCGTTTCGCGGCGGAGTTGCTCGTGCGGCGAGGTTTCGCATCGCAGGACGAGGCGGGGCGCTTTCTCGATCCGCGATTGCAGTCACTGGGCGATCCATTTCTGCTCCCGCAGATGGAGGCGGCGGTGGGGCGCATCCTCGCGGCGATTGACCGGGGCGAAAGGATCGTGCTTTACGGCGACTACGATGTGGATGGCGTGAGTTCGCTCGCGCTGCTGACGCGCGTGCTGCGCGCCTACGGTGCCGACCCGACCTGCTTCCTGCCATCGCGGGCGGATGAGGGCTACGGGCTGAGCGCCGATGGCGTCGCGCGCTGCGTCGAGACCTTGCGCCCGCAATTTCTCATCGCCGTGGACTGCGGCACCGGGTCGGTGGCGGAGATCGCTGCGCTCTGTGCCGAAGGCATCGACGTGATCGTGATCGACCATCACGAGTGCAAGGATGCGCTGCCGAGATGCGTCGCGCTGGTGAATCCCAAGCTCGGCGGCGAGTACCAGTATCTCTGCAGCGTCGGTCTCGTCTTCAAGGTCGCGCACGCGCTGCTCAAGCGCCGCCCGGCGCCGCCCTTCGATTTGAAGAGCTGCCTCGATCTCGTGGCGCTCGGCACGGTCGCGGATCTGGTGCCGATCCGGGATGAGAACCGCATCCTCGTGAAACGCGGCCTCGAACAGCTCGCACGCTCCCACTGGCCGGGCGTGCGTGCGCTCATCGAGGTGACCGGACTGACGCCGCCGCTCACCCCGGGTAATGTCGGCTTTGGCCTCGGGCCGCGCCTAAATGCGGCCGGCCGACTCGGCACCGCGGAGGCCGCGCTGGAGCTGCTCCTCACCACCGATGTCGCGCGCGCCCAGGCGATCGCCCGGAATCTCGACACCCAGAATCGCGAGCGCCGCGCCGTCGAGGAGGACGTCTTCCGCCAGGCCGAGGCGCAGCTTGCGGAGTGGTTCGATCCCGCGCGCGATGCGGCGATCGTCGTCGGTGCGCGCGGGTGGCACACCGGCGTGGTGGGCATCGTCGCGTCGCGACTGCAAAAGAGACATCATCGCCCGACGCTGGTCATCGGCTTCGATGAAGACGGCGTCGGCAAAGGCAGCGGGCGGAGCATCGAAGGCTTCTCTCTCGTCGCCGCATTGGCGCGTTGCACGCACCTGCTCGAGAAGCACGGCGGACATGAGATGGCGGCGGGTCTCACCCTGCACGAGTCGCGTCTGGCCGAGTTGCGCGATGCCTTCCGGGCCTGCGCCGGCGAGCTTTCGGGGGAGCAGCTCACGCCCCGCATCCATCTCGACGCGGAGCTCCCACTCGGTGAAATCGACTACACACTGCTCGGTCAGCACGAAGCGCTGCAGCCTTTCGGGATGGGTAATCCACAACCTCTCTTCTACGCCCGCGGCGTGACCCTCGCCGCCGAGCCGCGCGTGATGAAAGAGAAGCACTACTCCTTTCTCCTCCGCCAGGATGGGGATGAATATCGCGCGGTCTGGTTTGGCGGCGTGGCGACGACGCTGCCACGCCTACCGTGGGACATCGCCTTCCAAGTCGAACGCAATGAGTGGAATGGCTCGGTGACGCCGCAGATCCACATCCGCGCGGTGCGCTCGGCCGAGCCGTAGAGCCATGTGTTCGGCTCTTGCGGACCTTTTCCTCATGCGCCACCCTCGCCGCCAATGAAGAACGATCGCCTCGGTTGTCTGGGCATTTTGCTCGTCGTCATTCTCGCCATCAGCCTGCTCTTGAACTTCGTCTTCATCGCGTCGAATGCGGCGCGAACGGCGTCCGGCTTTGTGATGGCGGGGGCGCCAAAGTTTGAAGAGGCGATCGTGACCGACGCGAAACCCGCCAAGGGGGCCAAGGCCGCGGACACGAAAATCGCGCTGATTCAGTTGCGCGGGATCATCACCTCGGCAGAACCCGGCGCGCTCGGAGAGACCATGGTCGAGGATTTGAAGATGCAGCTCGACCAGGCGGTGGAAGACGCGAAGGTGAAAGCGATCGTGCTTTATATCGATTCGCCCGGTGGTGAGGTCACGGCGTCGGACATGATCTACGAGGCCGTGCGCAAGGCGCGCGATGTTGGGAAGAAGCCGATCGTCGTGTACATGGGATCGCTGGCCGCGAGCGGCGGTTATTACGTCGCCTGCGCGGGCAGCCACCTCATCGCTCACGAGACCAGCTTCACCGGTTCGATCGGGGTGATCATGCAGGGCATCAATTACGAGAAGCTCTTCGACAAAGTGGGCCTGCAGATGATGACGTTCAAAAGCGGCAAGTTTAAGGACATCCTGAGCGGCTCGCGACCGATGACCGAGGAGGAGAAGACGTACATCCAGGGGCTGATCATGCAGACCTACGATAAGTTCGTGGGTATCGTCGCGAAGGAGCGCAACCTTCCCGAGGATCAGCTCCGCAATGGCGTGGCCGATGGCCGCGTCGTCTCCGGCAAGGACGCGCTCGCTGCGGGACTCGTGAATGCGGTCGGCAGCATCGAGGACGCCTACGCGAAAGCGATGGAGCTCGGCAATGCGCCCGGTTCGCATGTCATCCGCTATGAATCCCCTTTCCACTTCGGGCGCCTCTTTCGACTGCTCGGGCAGAGTGAAAAAACGAAGATCGAGGTCAACGTGGCCGAGGTATTGAAGCCGAAGCTCGAGGCGGGCCGGCTCTACTATCTCCCCAGCTTTTACGCTCCCTGATTTTGGTGCCGGCACCCTACCACGTCATCGCCGCGCTGGCCGCGGTCACGTTCGTCTTGGTCTGTATCGCGGTCGTGGTCTTCAGCAGCACGCTCACGCATCTCGTCCGGCAGGGCGGGAATGTCGTGGCCTCGCATTTCAGTCTGCCCGATCTGCTCACCGGATCGACGCTCGCGATCTTCTTCATCGGATTGATGGTCCAGTCGCTGCAGCGCGGCGGTGGAGCGGACACGTCGGTTTCGGTGGATCAGTTGCTGCCCGCGCAACTCTTCGTCGTCGCGATCGTCGCCGGACTCGCCGGGTTTCTTCTCTACCGACGCATGAGCCCTGGGCGGATTTTTGGACTCGGCGCGGTGTCCTTCGGCGGCACCGCGGTGCTGGCCTTGATCTTCATCCTCGCGTCGATGCCGGTGGTCTCCGTGACCAATTACCTCACGTTGCTTATGCTGCGCGATCTGGCCAATGAGCAGGAACTCGTCGGCCTCTTCCGGGAACTCGCGCGCGAGCAAAACTTCTCCGCCATGATGAAGGCCTTCGTTGCCACCGTGATCCTTGCCCCGGCGTGTGAGGAGTTCCTCTTCCGCGGCTATTTCTACGGCGTGGGCAAGCGTTACCTCGGCGCCTTTGCCAGCGCGCTCGCGACTTCGCTGCTCTTCGCTGCGTTTCACTTGAATCTCGCTTCGCTGCCCGGGCTGTTCGTGCTCGCGCTGTGCCTGACGGCAGCCTATGAGCGCACCGGGTCGCTGCTTGTGCCCATCGGCATGCACGCGCTCTACAATCTCACCTCGCTCACCATCCTCTACCTCCAGGCGCAGGGCCGACTGCCGGGCGTCGCGTCGTGAAGCGGGCTCGTAAATCTGAGCGCGCGAAGCTGGCTGGGTATGGCGAAGATCGGCTCGTCGCGGAACTCACGCGCGCGCTCCCGGTCAGCAGGGATGTGCGCATCGGCGCGGGCGACGATTGCGCGGTGATTGGGCAGCCGCGCGATGCGCGCTGGTTGCTTTTGAAAACGGACGCCGTCGTGGAAGGCGTGCATTTTCTCCCGACTGAAGACCTCCGCCGCGTCGGCTGGAAGGCGCTGTGCCGCGCGATCAGCGACATTGCTGCGATGGGCGGCGAACCGAGGCACGCGCTCATCACGCTGGCGATTTCGCCGCAACGAAAAGTGAGCGACGTGCATGCGCTCTATGCCGGGTTGCGCAAGGCGGCGCGGAAGTTTGGCGTGAGCATTGTCGGTGGCGAGACCTCGCGCTCGCCGGGACCGATGTTCATCAGCGTCACGCTGACTGGTGAGGTGGAACGGACCCGCTGCGCGCTGCGCTCGGGCGGACGCGCTGGCGACGCGCTTTACGTCACCGGTCGTCTCGGGGGTTCGATCTCCGGGCGCCATCTCGACATCACGCCGCGCGTTGCGGAAGCGCGATGGCTCGTCAGCCACTTCCGAGTGCGCGCGATGATGGACCTGAGCGACGGCCTCGGCACGGACCTCCCGCGCCTCGCGGAAGCGAGCCGATGTGGTTTCGATCTCGATCGCGAAGCCATCCCCCGTATTTCCGGATGCACC
>JANPIS010000007.1:0-31250 GCA_031425095.1 Chthoniobacteraceae bacterium | reverse complement strand
CCATGCCGACCGGGCCGCCCACCGCGCCAATGGTGGCGCCCGTTGCACCGCCGCCTGCTGCGCCGAGGCCAGTGCCGACGGGATGAGAACCGGGTTCGCCGGCCCGCGAATGAATCGGGGCAGACCGTGCTCGCTTATGCGGTGAGCAACATCGGCACTCCCGCGCTCTTCTCCACCGCCCCCGCCGTCGCGGCCAATGGCACGCTCACTTACACCCCAGCGGCCAACGCGAACGGCACCTCGACCTTCCAGGTGCGCGTGCAGGACAGCGGCGGCGTGCTCAATAGCGGCGTCGATACTTCCGACGCGCAGACTTTCACCATTACCGTGAACGCAGTGAACGACGCACCGCAGATCACCGGCCAGAACGCCGTCACCACGCCCGAAGAGACGGCGCGGACGATCGTCTTCGGCGATCTAGTCGTGACCGATGTGGACAATAGCTATCCCACCGGCTTCACGCTCACCGTGTCGGACGGGACCAATTACACGCGCGTCGGCAATGCCATTACGCCCGCGCTGAACTTTACCGGCACTCTGACCGTGCCGGTGAAGGTGAACGACGGCGGTCTGGACAGCAATAGCTTCAACCTGAGCGTGACGGTGACGAATGTGAATGACCCGCCGAGCATCACCGGCCAGAACGCCGTCTCGACCGCAGAAGGCACCCCGCGGGCGATCGTCTTTGCCGACCTGCTCGTGACTGATGTCGATAACGCCTATCCTGCCGGCTTCACGCTCACCGTCTCCAACGGTGTGAACTACACGCGCTTCGATAATACCATCACGCCCGCGGCTGGCTTTCTCGGCACGCTGACGGTGCCCGTGCAGGTGACCGACGGCGCGCTGCCCAGCAATTCGTTCAACCTCACGGTGACGGTCGGCGCGAGCAGGAGCAGCATCGCCCCCGAGCCCGGCGGCGGCTACCGCATCAGCTTCGTGGGCAACCCCGGCGCGATCTACACCATCCAATTCACGAACAACCTCGTGCCCTTGCCGACCGCCTGGCAATTCCTCGGCACGCGCACCGCCGATGGGAGCGGCGCGTACAGCATTGTGGACATCCCGCCCCCCGGCACGCCGATGCACTTCTACCGCTCGGTGCTGCCCTACACGAATGACTTCAACGCCGGCCTCGGCGCGGCCACCCTGCGCGGCACCGCCGTCCTGGACAGCCAGGCGGTCCGGATCACCGACACCCTCGGCGGCCAGGTCGGCGCGGTGGTGTTCGAGGGCATCGCCGCCAGCCCGGTGCTCGGCGGATTCACGGCGAAGTTCAACGCCACCCTCGGCCCCACCACCACCGGCACTCCCGCGGACGGGATGAGCTTCGCCGCCGGAAACCTCGGCGCCGTCGCGTGGGGCGAGACCGGCCCTGGCACCGGCAACAGTCTTGCCGTGGGCTTCGACACTTTCAGTAACGGCCCCATCGAAGGGAGCGCCGGCATTCATGTGTGGGTCAACGGCGTGCATCTCGCCGTCAGCCCGGTCATTCCCTATGCGGGTGGCCCGGCGGTGACGGTACCCGTCGAGATCAGTTATGACGTGGCGACAGGCCTGACCGTGAAATTCAACACCGTGAACATCTTCACCAATCTCGCCACGCCCGGCTTTTCTTTCCCCGCGGCGAATGGCAAGTTTGGCCTCGGCGCCCGCACTGGCGGCAACAACGAGCGTGCCGTGGTGGACACCGTGGAAATCACGCCGCGGTAAAGGCGGCCATGATTGACGGCCCCGGAAGGAGCAGTGGACTGGCTCAGCTGCGCCGGGCGCTACTGCGCAGCTTCACGCCCGCTCATCGACGCGGTCGCTCACTTGCCAGCCGCCGCGTGAATTATGGGTCGCGGGCAATCAGCACGACGCCTGTAACCACCGCGGCGAGAACCGCCAGGAGCGCGAGGAAGAGCGCGATCACGAAGATCCAATCGCGTGCGGTCGAAGGCCGACTCCGACCGGCGTGCGCTTGCAGGAGGGCGTAGTTCTTCACATTGGAACGGTAGAGAACGGAGAACACATCCCCAAGAATCGGGATCGCACCGACGACGGTGTTGAGGAAGATGTTTCCCGCCATCCGCGCGAGAATGATTTTGGGCACGCCCGCTCGCGCCGCCTGCGCGAGGAGCACGCTCGAGATCAGCGCTCCGATGGAATCTCCAATCCCTGGAAACAGCCCGATGATCGCATCCAGGCCAAAGCGAATCTTCGTCCCTGGAATCACAAACGCGGTGTCCATCAGCCGGGCGATGAGTGCGCTCAGGGATTCCTCGCGTTCCAGGCGCACTGGATTTTGTGAGAGGTCCGGCAGGCGGCGAAGGACTTTCATGGAAGGGATTCGGCGCCCGATAGCCAATCAGTCGGGTCTTTCTGACAGCTCGAGTATTCCGAGGAAAATGCACCCAGAGGATGGCAGCCGTCCGGCTCCACCCCCCGGCGGCGAGATCGAATCGGCCTTTTCCACAGGCTTTGGACGTCCACCCGCGGTAGGAGCGGCGATTTCTTGGCAACCTCATGAGATTTCTCGCATATATCATCGGTTTTTTGATCTTCATCGCTGGCCTCGCATGGGCGGCGATTGAAGCAGGAGCGCCACAGCTCTACGTGATGATCGGCTCAGTGATCTTGTTGGGCCTGGGAATCATTCTGGGCGCGAGCCGGACTCGAAGCTACCGATCGCCGGCGGACGTCACAGTAGTCCGCGATAACGACACGCTCTGAGGAGATGGCATTGCGTCGATAGTCCCAGTGGGGTTCCAGGAGCACCGTGCGACCATTCTTCCAAAATTGCCGCGAAGGCGCGGCGATGATTCTAGTGCTGGGGATCATGCCGCTCGCCGGCTCGGCGCTGGTCCTCATCGGTGCGTGGGATTGCTTCGGCCACTTCGTGCGCGAGCGCTGCGGTGGTGGAGCGGGCGGGTAGAGGGTGGCGTGTCCAGCGCGGAAGGCGTGCGGGGTGGCGAACCCAAAAGGGCTCTTGGAAGATTCCGGGGTGCACCTCGACGGGGTGAGACGGCACCCTACTCTCGGGAGATGCGCCTCTCGGAATTCGTTCTGCAAAACATGTAGGCGATCCTCGTGGAATGGGAGGCCTTTGCGAGAAGTCTCTACCCGGCGTCGGCGCAGATGACGCCGCTGGCGTTGCGTGATCACGCGCGGCAAATACTGACGGCCGTGGTGGCGGATTTATCCACCCGGCAGACCATGCAGGAGCAGTCCGCCAAATCCAAAGGTAGAGCGCCAAAGCGCCAGGATGCATCGGAGACGGCGGCGGAAACGCACGCCGTGCTCCGGGCGCAGACCGGCTTGGATATCAACCAACTGGCCGCGGAATACCGGGCGCTCCGGGCGAGTGTGCTGCGGCTGTGGGAAGAGGCGTGGCAGCCCGGCACGGAGAGCCTGCAGGAAGTCATGCGCTTCAATGAGGCGATCGATCAAGCGCTGGCGGAGTCGATTGCGTTTTTCAGTGCGCATCTCGAACGCTCTCGCGATCTTTTGCTCGGGATGCTGGGACACGACATGCGCAGCCCGCTCAACGCGGTCGTGCTGACGGCGGCGGATCTGGCCAGCATGAACGCGGGGACGGAGGTCTCGGAGACGGCGGAGAGTCTGATTCGGAGCGGGGCGTCGATGCAGGCCTTGCTGGAAGACTTGGTGGATTTCAGCCGCACGAGTCTCGGCGTGGGGATCAATATCGAGGTGGGCGAAGCGGACCTGACGCCTTTGCTGGTCGATGAATTGAAACAGCACCGCGCCGCCAATCCCCGCACGCGGGTCGAATTGACCATGGAGGGCGACCTGACCGGGCAATGGGACGGCCGGCGACTGCAGCAGGTGCTGCGCAAGCTGTTTTCCAACGCCAGCGCCTATGGCTCGGAGGATGCCCCCGTGCGCGTGACGGTGCGTGGGGATGACGCGTGGGTGCGAATCGAGGTGGCGAATCGCGGCCCCGTGATCGAGCCGGCGGTCGCGCAAATCCTCTTCGATCCGCTCCAGCGCGGCAGCACGGAAAAGAGCCGGGCCAAGAAGGATGGCCTCGGCTTGGGGCTGTATATCGTGCGGGAGATCACCCGGGCGCATGGAGGTGAAGTGGCCGTGCAATCCGATGCAGAGGCGACGGTGTTTTCCGTTCTCCTCCCTCGGAGATCGAAGGCATCGGGCATTCCGTCGATGGGCTGAGTCTCCGGCTCTTCCCGGCGCGGCTGGGGACACCGAATGATACCGTCGCGAGCCCTGGCGCGCGCGAAATGACGGTAAGATGTTTCGATGGATCCTTCGTTTTCTGGTCCTCAAGTACGGCGCGCAAGCCCTGAAATGGCTGCTCACGCTGGGTAAGAGCGCGCCGCGGTCGCGGCGCAGTCCGACCTCGCGCAGTCGGCAAGCGCCGAAAAAGAGGCGAACTCCGGGCAGTCGGGCGGAAAAACGGGAGTGAATCAGCGATGACCCGGAAGCAGAAAGTCCTGGTGAGCGGTCGGGAGATCATCCTCTCGAATGTCGATAAAGTGTTCTTTCCTCAGCACGGGTTCACCAAGGGGGAGGTTCTCACTTACTACTCCGAGGTCGCGAAGGCGATCCTGCCGCACCTCGCGAAACGTCCGCTGACATTGAAGCGGTATCCCGACGGCGTGACCGGCGAACATTTCTATGAAAAGAACGCACCCGCGCACACCCCGTCATGGGTGAAGCGCTTTGCCGTGCCCCGCGACGAAGGTGGGCCGGACATCCAATACATCGTGTGTAATGACGCCGCGACGCTCCTGTGGGTGACGAACCTGGGGGACATCGAAAAGCACGTCCTGCTGGCCCGCGCGCCGAAAGTGGACCGGCCGACATCCCTCGTCTTCGATCTCGATCCGGGCGCGCCGGCCGGCATCCTGGAGTGCGCGGAAGTCGCGCTGGAACTGAAGAAGGTCTTCGAGACGCTGAAGCTGCAATGCTTCGTGAAAGTCTCCGGCTCGAAGGGGCTGCATCTCGCCGTTCCGCTGAATACGGCGGTGAAATATGAGGCGACGCAACCCTTCGCGAAGGCGATCGCGGAACTGATGACCCGGCAAATGCCCGAGCGGGTCGTCTCCTCAATGGCGAAGACAATGCGGCGCGGAAAGGTGCTGATCGACTGGAGCCAAAACTCGGACTTCAAGACGACCGTCTGCGTCTATGCGATGCGCGCGAAACGTGAGGCGCCCTTCATCTCGCTGCCGGTCACCTGGGCGGAATTGGCGCGAGCGGTGAATCGCGGAGACGAGAAGGGCCTCTTCTTTTCACCCGCTGCCGCCGTGAAGCGGATCAAACGGCTCGGCGATCTTTTCGCGCCGGTGCTGACCTTGAAACAAAAGCTCCCGTCCTCTTTCACCAAGGCGCTCGCCGCCGGCCCGCCGCCCAAACTCTCCTCGTGGCCGCGGAACCGGAACAAGTCGGGCCAGGACCACGACAAGAGCCTGCGCGAATATGCAGCCAAGCGCGATCACACGCGGACGCCCGAGCCCGCTGCAAAATCCCGGAGAAAATCCAGCAAAGGTGGACATCGCTTCGTCATCCAGAAACATGCGGCCAGCCATCTGCATTACGATTGGCGGTTGGAAATGCAGGGCGTGCTTCGTTCATGGGCCGTTCCCAAGGGGCCGCCGACCACGCCGCGAGAAGCCCGGCTCGCCATGCACGTCGAAGACCATCCGCTCGCGTATGCCGATTTCGAGGGGACCATTCCACCCGGAAACTACGGCGCGGGTACCGTGATGGTCTGGGATCAGGGGGAATATGAAGACCTCACCGGGAATCCCGCCGCTGCCTTCCACCAGGGCAAGATGCATCTCGTCATGCAGGGAAAGAAACTCAAGGGGGAGTGGATTCTCGTGAAGGATCAGCGCGAGCCGGAGGGCAACAAATGGCTGCTGATCAAAGCGGGCGAGGCGCTGAAGCTTTCCGCGAAAGCTGACGATACCTCCGTCCTCAGCGGACGGTCCATGCGACAGATTGCCACGGCAAATGACCGGCAATGGCGCAGCAATCGTCCCGCCGCGAAGGCACGATGACCTCCTCCGCTGAATCCAGGCCGGCACTCACTCGCGAGGAGCGCAGGGCGAAGCGTGAAGCGAGACGACTCCGACAGCGCTCTGAAAATGTAAAGCGCGCCGCCAAAATGCGCGCTGCGCGGCTTACTTGGGAGCGAGAAGCGGTTGCGCCAGCGCCGTCGGCACCGAAGGCAGCGATTCACGTCGGCTGCTCGGGATGGTTTTACTGGCATTGGCGAGGTTGCTTCTATCCAGCGGATTTGCCGACTCGGGACTGGTTCCAGCATTACCTTACCCACTTCAAGACCGTGGAGTTGAATGCTCCATTTTACTCCTGGCCGACAGTTGCCGCGGTTCAATCGTGGAAGCGTCAGATTGGTCGGCGTCACTTCATTTACACCGTCAAGGCTTCCGAATTGATTACCCATCTAAAGCGCTTCACTGGCACGGCCACGTTGGTGCGCGATTTCGGCCACATTGCGGATCTCCTTGGGTCGCGCATGGGATGTTTTCTTTTTCAACTCCCACCGAGCTTTCACTATACCCGCTCACGCCTGGATCGCATTCTCTGCCAACTCGACCCGGCGCGCCGCAACGTCGTCGAGTTTCGGCACCGCACTTGGTGGCGAGAGGAGGTTTTCGCCGCGCTCCGAAGCCGTGGCGCGATCTTTTGTTCCTGCAGTGCCCCGCGCCTCCCGGATGACCTGGTGAAAACCGCAGACGAGATCTACGTGCGCTTTCACGGCACCCAGCGGTGGTATCGGCATGACTACACTGCCGCGGAACTCGCGCTCTGGGCGGATCGAATCCGCGCGTCTGGCGCGAAGCGCGTCTGGGCCTATTTCAATAACGACCGGGAGTGCTTCGCGATTAAGAACGCCCGCGCTTTGCAGCGGCTTCTCCATCGCTGATCGCGCTTCCTCTGGCGTTCCACATGCCGGATGCGACAATCTGCGGCGCGCACTTTCCCGCTCCGCCATACGGCCACGGCGTCGCAGCGGCACGAACGAAGGACCACTATGAAAGCACTCGTCTTCCACCATCCGGGCAAAGTCTCCGTCGATAATGTTCCCGATCCGAAAATCGAAAAGCCAGACGATGTAATTCTGCGCGTCACCGCCACCGCCATCTGCGGCTCGGACTTGCACATCTACAACGGCTTCATCCCGCAGAAAGGGGACATGGTGCTCGGCCATGAATTCATGGGCGTCGTGGAGGAGACAGGGGCGGGCGTGACGAAGCTCCAGCGCGGCGATCGCGTGGTCGTGCCCTTTCCGATCGCGTGCGGCGGCTGCTACTTTTGCCAGCACGAGCTGCCGGGACACTGCGAAAATTCCAATCCCGAGAAATACGGTCCCGAGGGTGGGCTGCTCGATCAGAAGGGTGGGGCGCTTTTCGGCTACACCGATCTCTATGGCGGCTACGACGGCGGGCAGGCGCAATACGTCCGCGTCCCTTACGCCAATCACGGCCCGCGCAAAGTGCAGAGCGATTTCACCGACGACCAGTTGCTTTTCCTCACTGACATCCTGCCGACGGGTTACGCGGCGATCGATTGGGCGCAGATGAAAGGTGGCGAGACGGTGGCCGTCTTTGGCTGCGGGCCGGTCGGGCTCATGGCGCAAAAGGTGGCATGGCTGAAAGGCGCCAAGCGCGTGATCGGGATCGACATTCAGCCTTACCGGCTGGAAACGGCACGGCGCACGGCCAATGCCGAAACGCTTAACGCCACGGAGACGGATGTCGTTCAGGCCATCCGCGAAGTCACCGGCGGACGTGGCGCGGATGTGTGCGTCGATGCCGTGGGCATGGAGGCCGACCGCAGCGTGCTCGATAAGCTGAGCAATGTGGTCCACGGCGAAGTCGGCAGCATCAAAGTGCTCAAGACGGCGATCAGCGCGGTGCGGCGCGGCGGATGGGTCACCGTGGTGGGCGTCTATGGCGTGCCTTACGATAACTTCCCCCTCGGCCAGATTTTCGACAAAGGCATCTCCATGCGTTTCGGCCAAAGCACGCCGCAACGGGACATCGACGAGCTGATCGGCTGGGTCGAGCAGGGCAAAATCCAACTCGACGACATCATCACCCACCGCCTTCCGCTGGAAGACGCGGCGCACGGGTACGACATCTTCAACAAGAAGGAAGACGGCTGCGTGAAGGTCGTGCTCAAACCCTGAGCGAATCGCCGACGAGAATCTCAACGCGGCGGTCCCCGTCGGCGCCTCCCCGCGGTCGCATCCTGCCTGCCTCACCTGATCCTCCTGCTCCTCGCGGCCCGGCAGAGCGTCTGATCCCGAGAGTGATGGGGAAAAACCTATTGTTCGAGTGCGGCGCCGGTTCATAAAGGGAGCGTGTCTCCCTGCTTTCCATCCCGGCTCGCCCCCACCCGCGCACGACGAATGGTCCTGCGCCTGGGTATTCTTTTTTCTCTCAGCCCTCTGGCTCTGGCGCAGACGGCTGCGCCGCATTTGGATTCGCCGTTTCATCCGCGCAATCTGAAGAAGCTGCCGATCGAGCAGCTCGCAGAACTCGAAATCGTCTCCGTGTCGCGGCGGCCGGAGCGGCTCTCGTTGGCGCCGAGCGCGATCGACGTCATTACTTCGGAGGAAATCCGCCGCTCGGGCGTGACCAATCTGCCGGATGCGCTGCGGCTGGCGGCTGGTCTCCATGTGGCGCAAATCGACGGTCATACTTGGGCGGTCTCAGCGCGCGGCTTCAATACTTCTGCCGGCAACAAGATGCAGGTGTTGATGGATGGGCGCAGTCTTTACACACCGCTTTTCTCGGGAGTGTTTTGGGATGTGCAGCAGACTTTCCTGCCAGATGTGGAGCAGATCGAAGTGGTGCCGGGACCGGGTGGCACCTTGTGGGGGGCGAATGCGGTGAATGGGGTGATCAACATCCGCTCGAAGAGCGCGAAGGATACGCAGGGGTTTCTGCTCTACGGTGGCGCCGGGAATCAGGAGCGGGGCTTTGGCGGCCTGCGCTACGGGGGCAAGGTGGGGAATACCTTTTATCGCGCCTACGTGATGCACCGAAGCCGGGACGATCTGACCTTTGAAAATACCGGCCTCGACTCGAAGGATGATTTTACGAATTCGCAAGCCGGCGCGCGGATCGACTCGCAGCTCAGTCCGGACGATCTGCTCACGCTACAGGGCGACATTTACACGGGCGGATTCGGGCAATTCGGAGCGTCGGAAGCCGAGGTCGCCGGCGGGAATGTGATCGCGCGCTGGACGCGTGACCTTCGCGATGACGGGAATCTAATACTGCAAGCCTACTATGACCGTACGCATCGCTTGCTGCCCGGAGTCTTCGAAGAGGATCGCAACACTTATGATGTAGAGTTGCAACATCGGCTCAAACTGGGCACGACCCACGACATCGTGTGGGGCTTGAACTACCGTGCGTCGGAAGATCGCGTCGGCAATCTCGGCCCGAGTCTTGCCTTCCTCCCGGAGCACGAAACCGTGCATCTCGCAGGCGGGTACATCCAGGATGACATCCACCTGATTCCGAACCGGCTGACCGTGACCCTCGGCTCGAAGTTTGAACACAACAGCTTCAGCGGCTTCGAGGTGCAGCCGACGGCGCGCTTCGCTCTCATCCCCGGCCATCTTCAGACCATCTGGGGTGCCATTTCCCGCGCGGTGCGCACGCCCACGCGCATCGACCAGGATCTCTTCGCGCCCAATCCGCGCTTCCTGCCGGCCACGGGATTGCGGACCACGAACGATTTCGATTCGGAGAAATTGATCGCCTACGAACTCGGGTATCGCATCCGACCGGTGGGCAATTTGTCGATCGACCTCGCGCTCTTTTATAATGACTACGACGACGTGCGCAGCGTGGAGCCCGGCGACTCGGCAGGTGATCCGCTCGTGCTGGAGAACCGCAACGTCGCCAGCGCCTACGGGGCGGAGTTGAAGGTCAAATGGCAGCCCACGCGCTGGTGGGAGCTGGACCTCGGCTACAAGGCAATGTCCGTGAATATCCATCGCGGCCCCGGCGGGCGGGATGTGAACAATGGCAGCGGGGAGGGCAACGATCCCAATCACATGTTCGTGCTCCGTTCCTCGATGGATTTGCCCGGCAATGTGGAACTAGATGTCTTCCTTCGCTACGTGGATCGCCTGCCTCAACCTCAAACGCCCGCGTATCTCACTGCCGATGTGCGCCTGGGTTGGACTCCGCGCGAAGGGCTCGAACTCGCCATCGTTGGCCGCAATTTGCTGGATGACAACCACCCTGAATTCCGCGGCGCCGCAGTGAGCCGCGAGGTGCCACGGAGCGTGTACGGGATGATCACATGGCGATTTTGAGCAAACGCGGGTTGCTGCTGGCGGCGTGGATGCTGACCTTCTACGTTTTGGCCCCCGCGCGCGCGGAGCTCGAGTCCAGCCGCGAGTATTCGCTCAAGGCGGCGTTTCTGTACAATTTCTGTCAGTTCATCGAATGGCCGGACACGGCGTTCGCCGGGCGAGGCGCGCCGCTTGTGATCGGCGTGCTGGGTGACGATCCCTTTGGCTCGCTGCTGGAGGAGACCGTCGAGGGCGAGGTCGTGCGCGGCCGACGCTTGCGCGTCGAGCGCTACCGCCGGGTGGAGGACGCGCGCCGCTGCCAGATTTTGTTTATCTGCGGGTCAGAAGGGAAACGGTCCGGCGCGATCGTCGCGGCGCTGCGCGGACGCAGCGTGGTCACGGTCGGCGAAACGGCCGATTTTCTCGAGCAGGGCGGGATGATCGCGCTTTTATCCGACCAGAACCGCGTGAAGCTGCGAATCAACCCAGCCATGCTCCGCTCCTCCAATCTCACGGTCAGTTCCAAGCTCCTGCGTGTGGCCGATCTCCAGCGATGAGGCGCGGCCATGACCCTTCGCGACGTCCCCATCAAGCGCAAGCTGATGATGGTCATCCTAATGACCACCACCTTTGCGCTGCTGCTCATGGGCGGGGCGATCGTCGCGTATGAAATCCTGACTTTTCGCAGCACGCTCGCGGCAAGTACCGGAGTGCTTGCACAAATCGTCGGCGCGAACAGCACCGGCGCACTGGCATTTGACAACCCGGAGGACGCCGGCCAGGTGCTGCGCGCGCTCGGCGCTGAACGGCAGATCACCCACGCCGGCATCTATGACCGGGACGGCAAACTCTTCGCCCGCTTTCCTGCCTCCGCACCTGCCGAGGAGTTTCCCCCGAGCCCGCGGGCCGATGGACACGTCTACTTCGACGAGCACCTCGCCGTCTTCCAACCGATCGCCGAGTCGGGAAAGCGCTTGGGCACGATCTACCTGCGGGCCAGCACCGACGCGATGTATGCGCGCATCCGGATTTATGTCGCGCTGGTGCTGTTTGCGGGGGCGGCGGCGGTGCTCGGCGCGGTGGTCCTCTCGACGAAAATCCAGCAACGTATTTCCCGCCCTATCGTGCAGCTCGCAGATGTCGCGCGGGTCGTTTCCACCGACCGCGATTATTCGGTGCGCGCTACGAAACACGGGGCGGACGAGATCGGCGACCTGACCGATGCCTTCAACCAGATGCTGACGCAGATCGGCGAAGCGAGCGAAGATCTGAAAAAGGCCAAGGAAGCCGCCGAGTCGGCCAATAGTGCCAAGGATCACTTTCTCGCCGTGCTCAGCCATGAATTGCGCACGCCGCTCACGCCCGTGCTGGCCACCGTGGCCATGCTGCAGGACGACGAAGGCACGCCGCCGGAAGTGCGGGAGAATCTGGAAGTCATTCGACGCAACATCGACTTTGAAGCGCGGCTCATCGACGACCTGCTCGACGTGACCCGCGTCGCTCGCGGCAAGCTCGAACTCCATCGGCAAATCATGGATGTGTGCTTTCTCGTCGAGCACGCGGTCCATAACTGCCGCCGCGGTGAGGCGTCGGAAAAAGGGTTGCACTTGACCTTCGAAAACATCGCCACGGAAACCCACGTCGAGGCCGACAGCTCGCGGCTGACGCAGGTCTTTTGGAATCTCCTGCAGAACGCCGCCAAGTTCACCCCGCAAGGCGGGAACATCACCATCCGCATTGCGAATGAGTTCGCCGATCCGCCGACCAACGTTTCGGGCCACGGCGATAGCGCCCCGCCCCGGCCCTTTCTGGTCATCTCCATCAGCGATACCGGGATCGGCATCGAGCCCGACGTGCTGCCGCGGATTTTCGATGCATTCGAACAAGGCGAGCGCGCGCGGACCCGGCGCTTCGGCGGGCTCGGCCTCGGGCTGGCGATCTGCCGGGCGATCGTCTCGCTCCACGGCGGCGTGCTCAGCGCCGCCAGCGGAGGCCGCGATCAGGGCGCCACTTTCTCCGTCCGTCTGCAAACCGCGCCGGCCCTCGCGGCGCTGCCGCCCCCGACCACCGACCCGCGGACCATCCCCGTGCCGAACGCCCCGCGGTCTCTGCGAATTCTGCTGGTGGAAGATCACCCCGACACCGCCGCGCAACTGCAACGCCTGCTCACCCGCTCCGGGCATCAGGTCACCTGTGCTGGCAGCGTTGCGACTGGCGAGATCGAAGCGGCCGCCGGCGCGCATAATCCGCAGCGCCAGTACGATCTGGTCATCAGCGACCTCGGCCTGCCGGACGGCAGCGGGCACGATTTGATGCGCGCGCTTTCACAGCGATACCACCTGCCCGGCATCGCGCTCAGCGGCTATGGCATGGAGACGGATGTTCAGGAAAGCCGACAGGCGGGATTCTCGCGGCACCTCACCAAGCCGGTGGATTGGAACGACTTGAAAGTCGCCATTCGCGAAGTGACTGCCGAGATGCGCGACGAGGCCCCAGTGACCTGAGCAGAAAGGCCACGAGTCGTTGGGGACATCGCCTCGCGCTGCATGTCTCCACGATCTTGGAAACGAGCACCGTCTTCATCCGCGAGAGGTCCGCGCATCGGTCGGGGTGAGGAGCGTGAGCGCTTTGCGGAGCTGGCTGAAATCCACCGGCTTGACGAGGTGCGTGACGAAGCCGGCGGCGCGAGAGCGCTGCACGTCGTCGTCCATGCCGTAGCCGGAGAGCGCGATCCCGCTCAGACCGTAGGTGGTGCTCAGTTCGGTCATGAGGTCGATGCCGCTGCCGTCCGGTAATCCAATGTCCGAGATAACGCCATCGACTCGCGTGCGCGCGGCCACCTCGCGCGCGGCCTGCACACTGGCTGCGGTGAAGACGGTGTGGCCGGCGCGGGTCAGGAGCCGCTCGAGCACGGCGAGGGTCGCCTCGTGATCTTCCACAAGCAGCAGGCGCAGCGGCGCGGTGGCGGATGGCGTCGTGGAGGAGACCGCGTTCGCTTCGCCGTTGCCGGGCGGCACCGCGGCGCGCGTACTTTTTTCCGGCACCGGAAGCTCGACGACGAAAGTCGCGCCGCGACCTGCGCCCTTGCTGCACGCCGCGATCTTCCCGCCGTGCATCTCCACGAGCGTGCGCGAGTTCGAGAGCCCGAGGCCGAGTCCGCCGAAGCGGTGGTCATTGACCAGACCCGCTTGCTCGAAGGGCAGGAAGAGCGACTCCAGCGACGCGGGCGCGATGCCGATGCCGGTGTCGCTCACTTCAATGACGATACGCCCGTCGGCATCGCGAGAGCGTATCGCAATCCGCCCGCCGGCGGGCGTGAACTTCACGGCGTTCTTGAGCAGATTCCAAAAGACCTGCTGGAGCCGCGCCGGATCGCACACGAGATGAGTCTGAGTCGCGGCCAGTTCCTCGACGAGCGCGAGGCCCTTCGTCTGCGCTTCGTCGCGCACGATGTCGAGGGCGAGCCCGATGAGCGAGTGCGCGTCGCATTCCTGCTCACGCAGCGAGAGCTTGCCGCTCGCGATGCGCGTGAGATCGAGCAGATCGTCGATGAGTCGCGCTTCGAGCGCGATGTTGCGCCGCATCATGCAGAGCGTTTCATGCATCGGCGGCGGCAGCGTGGGATCGTCGCACAGGTCTTCGGCGGCCATGAGCACGGGGGTAAGCGGCGTGCGCAGTTCGTGCGAAAGCGCCGCGAGGAAATCGTCCTTCGCTTTCGACGCGGCTTCCGCCTGCTCCTTGGCGCGCGCCAGGGCTTCGGCGGCGGCACGCTGTTCCGTCACGTCGGTATTCGTGCCAAACCAGCGCTGCACTTTCCCCTCCGCATCGCGAATCGGGAAGGCGCGCGAAAGAAACCACCGATACTCACCATCCGCACCGCGCAGGGGAAAGGTGTCCTCCCACTCTTTCCCGGCGCGCAAGTGCTGCTGCCACTTCTCCACCACGCACGCGAGGTGCTTGGGATGATGCACCGCCTCCCATCCCCAGCCCTGCATCTGCTCGAGCGTCGTGCCGGTGTAGTGAAACCAGCGACGGTTATACCAAAAAATCCAGCCCTCCGGATCGGCCATCCAGGCGAGCTGCGCGATGTTATCCGCGAGCGTGCGGAAACGCTCTTCGCTCGCGCCGAGATCGCGCGTCACCCGCGCGCGTTCGAGCGCCTCCCAGCAGCGATTGGCGACATGCAGCACCAGCGCCACTTCGTCCGCACGCCAGCGCCGCGGCACTCGCTGATGCACCGCCATCGCCGCGACGAATTTCCCCGCCTTGTGCAGCGGCACGCAGATCACCGCGCGGATCAGCGTGGCGCGATACGCCACGAGATCCTCGGGCGCGGGCCGGTGCGTCTCGATGTCCTCCACCGCGAACGGCTCGTCCGCGCGCATGAGCCGCAGCACTTCGCTTCCAAACTGCGTAAAGGTGTAGCGCCCCACGATGCTCGGCACGCCGCGGCAATAGTCGCCGGTCAGATTCATCGTATCCTCATCCGCCTCCACGTCCGCATAGGCGCAGCGATCCGCGCCGAGATGCTCGCCAAGCAGCCGCGCCGCCGTCGCGACGATCTCGCCCGGCGCCGAGAGCGGATGCACCGCATCGTCGAGCGCGACGAGAAAACGATGCCGCTCCTCCGCCATGCGCCGCTCGGTGATATCGACGAACGCGCCGACCGCGCCGCGCGGCTGGCCGCTCGCATCGAAAAGCGGCGCCGCATATTCCAGCAGCCGCACGCTGCGCCCGTCCGCATGCACGATGTTGTATTCGAGGTCGCGCAACTCGCGCCCTTCCCGCGCCGCCACCTGCATCGGCAGATCGTCCCCCGCCACTTCCCGTCCCGCGTCGTCGAGCACACGAAAGGCGCCCGGCCGTTCCGGCTCCGGCGCCGTCTTCGAGGCGTTCGCCTCCACCGCGATGCCGAGCACACGGGCAAACGCCGGATTCACCCGGATGGCCCGGCACTCGCGATCCGAAGCGATGCCGATCCCGACCGGCAACACCTCCAGCAGCGTCTCCAACTCCGCGAGCCGTACCGCGCTCTCCGCGCTCAGCCGCGCTACTTCGTCCTCCGCCCGTTGCCGCGCGCGCAGCGTCTCCAGCGCCCGCTTTTCCGCCGTGATGTCGCGGAAATACGCCGACATCCCGCCCCCGCCGATGGGATAGCCGCGCACCGCAAACCAGCTCTCCCACGGTGGATAAAACACCTCGAATTCCACCGCCACCTGCTCCGCCACCGCGCGCCGATATTCCTGCTCGATGATCGTGCCGCGCGTCTCGGGAAAAACTTCCCAATGATCCCGCCCGAGCAACTGCCGCGCATCGCCCCCGAGATGCGGCGCGAGGATGGTAAGCGCCGCGCGATTGAGGAACGTGAACCGCCATTCCGCATCGAACGCGCAAAAGCCATCCGTGATGCTTTCGAGCAACCGCCACACGCGCTCATCGCCCTCGCCTTGGAGCGGAGGAAGGGGCGGAGAGAGCGGTGATTGAGGCGACTCCATCGGCAGAGGGTGAGAGGGTGTGCGCCAGCGTGTCCGGCGTCAATTGACGCCGCACCGCCCGGCCCGGCACCACATCATGATTCATACGAAATCCATTCACTCACCGGTCGCACCGAAGAAGGATGGCCTCCGCATCCTGGCGACACGTTTCCGAGGTCGCGGCCTGCCAGCATCGCGCTACGACATCTGGATGCCCAACCTCGCGCCCAGCGAGACGCTGCTCAGAAAATTCCGCGCGGGCGAGATTCAGTGGCGCGAATTCAGCCGCCGCTACCGGCTGGAAATTTACGAACCGGGGACGATCGACCGGCGCAGTGCGTCGATCAAAAATCACGGGCAAAAGTTCACCTTGCGGCTTCTGAAAATGCTCGGGCAGCGCGGCACGGTGACCCTGCTTTGCCACTGCGACGAAGTTGAGCCTCACTGCCACCGGCGCCTGTTGCAATTAGCCATCCAGGCAGTTTGAGACCCTTCACGCGACGCTCCGCTTTGGAAAGACTTCCTCTGTTGCGGATCGCCCATCCAATTTCGCACCCTCCGTCGATAGATGGAAAACCGCCATGGACTCCATCAATCGCAATCAACCGGAAGAAAACCACGAAGACCTGCGCGCCGCGGAGGCGATCACGAAGATCAAGGAGATCGTCAAGCAGGCGCAGAGCTGTTTCTTTTGCACCGCGGTGTCCACCGGCGCGTCCAGTGGCGCGCGACCCATGAGCGTGCAGCAGGTGGACGACTCTGGAACCCTTTGGTTCCTCAGCGCCGCCGACAGCCACAAGAACCTGGAACTCGGTCGCGACTCCTCCGTGACGCTCTATTTCCAAGGCTCCGCGCATTCTGATTTTCTTGAGCTTCACGGTCGCGCGACCGTCTCGCGCGATCCGGGGAAGATCAAAGAGCTCTGGAAACCCATCCTCAAAACCTGGTTCACGGAGGGCGTGGACGATCCGCGCATCACCGTCATCCAGGTCGTCCCGACCGAAGGTTACTACTGGGATACGAAGCACGGCAACGCGGTCGCCGGGGTGAAGATGCTCATCGGCGCGGTGATCGGGAAAACGCTGGATGATTCCATCGAGGGGACACTGCGCGTGTAAAAGCGCGCACTTCTGCGGTTGCAAATGGACGCAAGGGATGGGGAGGCGACCGTGCCCGACAGCGGCGGATGGCTGAAACTTCAACACGCGCAACGGCCGAGCGCGCCGCGATGAATGCAGTCGAAACCCTCCTCTCCCATGCCCGCAAAAACCAAACCGAGCCGCCGCGAACTGATCGAACCCACCAAAGGAGACAAGCGCTTTGTGCGACGCAAGCGCGACGGAACTTTTGGCAAAACAGTGGATGTCGGCAAGTCGCTGGCCGGCGACCAACGTACGGCTGCGAAGAAAAAAGTGCCCAAGGGTCAGGGAGATCGCGGAGACACCCGGCGGTGAAACCTCCCGCCCGGCTGTGCTGGACAATGCCGCGATCGCCGAGCTGCTGAGCCGCGAGGCCGCGGCGGCGGACGGGCACCGGGAAAAAGCCTTCCGGCGGGCAGCGCATGAGGCTTTCATGTGGCCGGAAGAGGCGGCCCACATGGTCGCAGCGGGCCGCTCGCTGACGGAACTCGACGGCATCGGGCCGTCGATTGCCCGGCGTCTCCACCAGTGGATCGAAAAGCCGCCGGAAGCGGAGCCTCCGGCAATCCGCGACGGTTTTCTGACGCTCGCCTCTGCGCGGCGCGTGCTGGCGAAGCATCCCATGTGGCAGGCGCAGTTGCGCGGCGATCTGCAAATGCACACACAATGGAGCGATGGAGCGGGAACCGTTGCGGAGATGGCCGAGGCCGGCATGCAACGCGGCTATCGCTACATCGCGATCACCGACCACACCCAGGGTTTGAAGATCGCCGGTGGGTTGGACGAGAAGCGACTCCGCGAGCAAGGCCGCGAGATCACCGCGCTAAACCACGCCCTGAAAAAGCAGGGGCATGAGTTCACGGTGCTGCGATCCGCGGAGATGAATCTGTCGCCGACCGGGGAGGGCGACATGCCAGCGTCCGCCCTCCAGCGGCTCGACCTCGTGCTCGGCTGCTTCCACTCCGGCTTGCGCCGCCCGGACGACCAGACAGCCCGCTACCTGGCTGGGCTGCGCAACCCGCACATCCGTCCTCGGCCACCCTCAGACGCGGATGTATGATCGTCGGGAAGGGTTGCGCGCCGATTGGAACAAAGTTTTCGCCGAGGCCGCGCGCTTGGACAAAGCCGTGGAAATCGACGGCTATGCAGACCGGCAGGATCTCCGGCTCAGTCTCTTGAAAATAGCGCGGAAGGAAGGCGTGCGGATATCGCTCGGAACCGACGCGCATCACCCGGACCAGCTCGCCTTCATGGAGCTAAGCCTCGCCGCCGCCTGCCTCGCGAAGATTCCCTCGGATCGCATCGTCAATTTTTTGCCGCTGGCGGAATTTCAGGCCTGGGTGTTGAAAGTGCGGAACAATCAGCGGGGCACTCGAGCGCGTTCGTAGCGACGGTTGATCGCCGGCCAACCAGCCCTCGCGGTTTCCGAGATTTCGCTGGCCGTCGGCGGCATCCCGGGCGCAGGGCCGAGCTTCAGCCGATGCGCCAGAGACATGGCATCGTAAGGCGCGCGCACTTTCACATCTTTGTCGAAATAAACGAAAACATCGCGCCCGCCCTTCGCTCCGGCCCACGCTGGCCCGACACGCTTGGTGCCCGTTGGTGTGCCACCCTTATGCCACCGCCGAATCTTGCGCGCCCATCGTTCCAGGCTGCGCGCGTCATAGCCGCTCACGTAGAGTTCCTCGTCGCCATGCAGCCGGATATAGATGAAGTCCGCCGTCACGTCCTCGATAAAAGGCCACTTGCCAGCGGTATCCGCGACGACCAGTGCGATGCCATATTTGCGCAAGAGCCGCACGAATTCCGGCGTAGCGAAAGAAGCGTGCCGCACTTCCAGCGCGTGGCGCAGCGGCCTCATGCAATCCGTGCGCGTCAGCGCCCGGCCCCGCACTTTGTCGTCATGCCGACGGGCAAGCCGGGAGGCCGCGGCGGTGTCGCGTGGCAGGAGCGCGAAGAACGAGGATAACCGCTCGCGATCATATTGAAAACTCGGCGGCAACTGCCAAAGGATCGGCCCGAGCTTTTCACGCAGGCCGAGGATTCCCGACGCGAAAAAATTGGCCAGCGGCTTCTCCACATCCTTCAAGCGTTTCAGATGCGTGATGAAGCGTCCGCCTTTCACCGAAAAGACGAACCCGCGCGGCGTGGCCTCGTACCACGTGCGATAACTCTCCGGTCGCTGAAGCGAGTAAAAGGTGCCGTTGATCTCGATCGAGTGGACCTGCCGCGAAGCGTATTCGAGTTCCCGCTTCTGCGGCCAGCCCTTGGGAAAAAACACTCCCCGCCACGGCGGGTAAGTCCAGCCAGAGATGCCCACGCGAATCGCGCGAGGGGCGGCCTCCCTTGCAGGGATGGTGCTCATGTGCAGCGATTCGCACTCGCCATTCCCGGCGGCCGTGCGCGACGCCGAATTGCCGCCGCAGACTTCCGCGCTAGCTTACTCGGACCCCGCGCATGGAACTCGCCACGAAACTCTCCATCCTCGCCGACGCGGCGAAATACGATGCCTCGTGCGCGAGCAGCGGGACGACGCGGCGCGACTCTCGCAAGGGCGGGCTCGGCAGCACCACGGGCGCGGGCATTTGCCACAGCTACACGCCGGACGGGCGGTGTGTGTCGCTGCTGAAAATCCTGCTCACCAACTACTGCATCTACGACTGCCTCTACTGCATCAATCGTGTGTCGAGCGGCGTGCTGCGAGCGCGCTTCACGGCGGAGGAAGTCGTGCAGCTCACGCTCGATTTTTACCGGCGCAATTACATCGAAGGGCTCTTCCTCAGCTCGGGCATCATCCGCAATCCCGACTACACGATGGAGCAGGTGGTGCGCGTCGCGCGCACGCTGCGGGTCGAGCACGGGTTCCGCGGTTACATTCATCTGAAGACCATCCCCGAGGCCGCGCCGGAGCTGATCGCCGAGGCGGGGAAATGGGCGGATCGCATCAGCATCAACGTCGAGCTGCCGACCGAGCGCGACTTGGCAAAGCTGGCGCCGGAGAAAAATCTCGGGCGCATCGAGCAGTCGATGGGCGTGATCAAGTCGCGCATTGAGCAGGCGAAAGCCGAGCGGCGCGAGAGCGCAAAGGCGCCGGCCTTTGCGCCCGCGGGGCAGAGCACGCAGATGATCGTCGGCGCAACGCCCGCGACAGACGCTGACATCCTCCAGCGCGCAGCGAAGCTCTACCGCGAGCAACGGCTGCGGCGCGTCTATTTCTCCGCTTTCAGCCCGATCCCCGATGCGTCGAGCAAGCTCCCGCTCGTCGCGCCACCGCTCGTGCGCGAGCATCGGCTGTATCAGGCGGATTGGCTGCTGCGCTTCTACGGCTACGACGTGGCGGAACTGACCACGAGCGCCGAGCCCGACCTGCCGCTCGGCATCGACCCGAAGCTCGCGTGGGCGCTGCGGCATCGGGAGAAATTCCCCGTCGATGTGAACAAAGCCCCACGCGAGATGCTCCTGCGCGTGCCAGGTCTCGGCGTGCGCAATGTGGATCGGCTGCTGCGCATCCGCCGCTGGCATCGCGTGACGCTGGCCGACCTCGCGCGGCTGCGCGTGCCGATGGCGAAGGCCAAGCCCTTCCTCATCGCCGCCGATCACTCACCGCACCTGCTCGACCGCGGCGATCTCGCGGCGCGCTTCACGCGGGGGCCGGAGCAGCCCGAACTCTTTGCGACCGCCGCGACCGCCGCCGTCGTATAGCGGGCGACATGCGCTCGCTCGAGCAGATCACCATCGCGCCGACCTTTTCCGCGTGGCAGGCCGCCGCGCGGCGCGCGCTGGCTCAGGGTCTCGCGCCGGAGGAGATCGCGTGGGAGGAACTCGGCAGTGATTAGCCTGCGCTCGCCCTTTTCGACGAAGTGAACGACGCCCCGCCGGCCGGGCGCGCGCGAGTGCCGCGGGCTTTCGTGGAAATGGCAGAACGTGTGAGCTGCCATCGCGAGGCGCGGCGCTGGGCGCTGCTCTACCGGGTGCTCTGGCGGCTCACGCACGGCGAGCCGCGGCTGCTCGAGATCGCGGTCGATCCCGACATGCACGCGCTGCAACAGATGGACAAGGCGGTGCGGCATGACCTGCATAAGATGCGCGCCTTTGTCCGCTTCCGCGCGGTGGTGCATCAGGGCGGCACTTGGTATGTCGCGTGGTTTGAGCCGCAGCACTACATCGTCGAGCGCAATGCCCCGTTCTTCCGCGACCGCTTTGCCGGAATGCAGTGGTCGATCCTCACGCCCGAGCGCTGCGCGCACTGGGATGGCGCGACGCTCACCTTCACCGCCGGCGTGCCCCGATCGGAAGCACCCGAGGCCGATGCGATGGAAGACCTGTGGCGCACCTACTACGGCCACATCTTCAATCCCGCGCGCGTGAAGACCAGGGCCATGCAGGCTGAAATGCCCAGGCGCTATTGGAAGAATCTGCCCGAAGCCGAAATCATCCCCGCGCTGCTCGAGCAAGCGCCCCGGCGCGTCGAGGCCATGCGCGCCGCGAGCGACGCGCGGGCCGCCGAGGTCGATGAATACTCGATCGCCGAGCCACCCGACACGCGCAGCCTTCCTACTTTGCGCGAAGCTGCGACTGCCTGCCGCGCCTGCCCGCTGTGGCGACACGCAACGCAAACTGTCTTCGGCGAAGGCGCCCCGCACGCCCCGCTCGTCTTCGTCGGCGAGCAACCCGGCGATCAGGAAGACCGCCTGGGCCGCCCCTTCGTCGGCCCCGCCGGACAGCTCTTCGATCGCGCGCTCGCCGAGGCCGGCATCGACCGTCGCGCCGCCTACGTGACCAATACCGTGAAGCACTTCAAATGGGAGCCGCGCGGCAAACGCCGCCTGCATCAAAAACCCAGCGGACGCGACATCGCCGCCTGCCGCCCGTGGCTCGCCGCCGAACTGCGCATTCTGCAACCGCGCGTGCTCGTCGCCCTCGGGGCCACCGCCGCCGGCGCGCTGCTCGGCCCCGGCATCCGCGTCCTGCGCGACCGTGGCCAGATGCGCGAGAGCGAATTCTGCGCGCGCACGCTCGTCACCGTGCATCCCTCATCCCTCCTCCGCGCCCCCGACGAAGCCGCCCGGGCCGCAGCCTACGCGGCCTTCCTCGCCGACCTGCGCGCGGTGGCAGCGGCAGTGTAATCCCGAGCTTCAGCTCGCAAAGGTCGGCTTTCCGGCTGAAGCCGTGGACTACTTTCGCTTGCCAGGCTCGCCGAACTTCACGCCCGCTTTTTGCACCTCTCGAGAGGGGAGCAGCCAAATAAGCGATTCGTTGTGGAGATCGACGACCTGGATAGGGTTGCCCCACGCGCAGCGGATGGAGGAGTTCGCCGAGCGCTTCCCATTTTTCACGCCCGACCGGGATCTACCGAAACCAAGCTGAAACCTCTCCGTCCGGTTCGAGCGGGGGAAGGAGCCGTTGGCGGTCTCCCTTTTCGCAGTGGACGACGACGGCGGTGTGCTTTGCCAGAGCGCGCAGGGTGTGCGGCTTGATCTTGTGCTCCTCCTGCTCGGTGAAATTGCGTGACATCTTTCCGCCGGAATAGCCCCACGATTTCTTGATGATCTGCTTTTTGCCGAGGAAGTCCGCGCTTTCCACGGCGCCCTCTTCGTCGGCGGCTTTGAAGATGAGGCGGTTGCGGAGGTTGAGGGTGAAGACGCGCGCCTTTTCCCGACCGAGCGGTGGGATGAAGGACGTGGAGGATTGCGCGGCGGCGACGACGGTGGCCTGCGCTTCGCGGATCACGTCGATGCAGTTGTAGTCGCTCATGCCTTCCTCGCTCGCGCTCACGAAACGCTGCGCCTCGTCGGCCCAGAGGATGAGGAGATTGTCACGGCGGCGCTCTTCCGCGGGCTTGTCAAAGCGGCGCAGGGCGTGGGTGTAAAAGAGCATCTTGAGGAAGGTATTCACGTAGCGACGCTCGACCTGGAACTTTTGCGGCATGGCGACGCAGATGATTTTGCCGCGGTCGATGTCGGCGAAGTCGAAGGTATTGGCGCCGGGGCAGAAGACCTGCGCGATGTCGGGGGTGACGAAGGCTTGAAGGTAGTTCGCGATCGTCTCCTTTACGCCGCCGATCTGCTCCGGGGGCTGGGAGAGGAAGCGATTGGTGAAGTGCTCGATGAGTTCGCGGCGGCGCGGCGTTTGTTGGCCGGAGGCGAGATCGGTCATGGCTTCGTCGAGGTCGCTTTGATCGAGGAGCAGGTGGTAGGCGTTCTCCAACGTCACGTCGGCTCCGATCTCGCGGAGGGTTTCGAGGGCGGCGGCGATGTGAGTCTGGGCTTGGTTGCGGAAGAAGCCTTTGTCGCCGGATTGGCCGAGGGAGGACGCCGTATCGACCACGGCTTTGGAGAAGGTGTTGAAAGGGATGCTGCGGTCAGAAGTGAGATTGTAGGTGTGCCGCGGGCTCCATGAATTACTGACCTCGTCTGGTCTCACTTGGAGCAGGATAAGGTCGTCTTCGCGTCCGAAATGCCGCGCCATTTCGGAGAGGGTTTCCCAATAGAGACCTTTGTCGTCGATGCAGAGGCCCCCCCAGGTCGGCTCATTCTGGAAGATTTGGAAGAGGAGCGGGGTGATGCCGGAGCGCGTCTTGCCGGAGCCAGTGTCGCCGGTGATGAGCCAGCCGCGGCAGAAGTCGCCGCGCGTCCACGCAAAGCCAGCGAGCCGCAGGACGACGCGGCTCTTTCGCGCTCGCAGGTAATGACTCAAGGCAATGAAGGTGGCGGCAGCCCAAAATGAACCGGCGATGATGAATCCGATCGTGGAGTTCACAGCGCGCGTTCGAGCAGGATGCCGACGGCCACGCCGAGCGCAGCGAGCAGCAGTTGGGTCAAGAGTCGGCTCCGGTTCAGCCGTTCGATGGACTGTCCGAACCGCCGCAACTCGCTCACGGTGTCGGCGGCTTGGTGGATGAAGTTTTTGGAGCGACGGTCGAGCAATTCGATTGTGGCGCGGAAGTCCTCGAAGCTCGGTGGTGGGAAGTCCGGGTGGTCGTCGATCTTCCGCGCGGTGTGGAGATAGATGCGGACGAGTTCCAATGCAGCAATCATGGGATCGCCATCGGCGATGCGGTTCTTGCGCTGCCAGTCTGCGATGGCGAGGGCGAGTGGATCGTCGGCACTCATGCTGGCGTCGGCGATGGCTGCGGCAAGAGCAGGTCGGCAGCGGAGTCAATCTGACGGTAGAAGCCGGTTTGCCAGTGCTTGAGGCGCTGTCGGTCGAGCAGGTTGAATCCGGGATGCTGAAGCGCGGTGGTGAGCGGCACGTTGTGTTCATTGAGTGCGGCGACGAGCCAATCGTGCACCCGCGGCATCGCGATCTCCCGCCCGTGCAGGGTGTCGAGCAGTTGGCGGCGCGTCTTGCTCGCCTCGTAGAGTTTGAAGGTGTCGCTGTGCGCTTCATTCTTCACGACGACCCAGCCGCAGTCGCCGCGGAGGGCGTCCGACAAGATGCGAATCTGCTCCACGCTGTCGGCTTCGTGATTGACCGGCGCGACAACGGTTAGCCTTGCGCCGAGTGTGCGCAGCACCTCGGCCAACTCCACTTCGTCGAAGAAGTCGAGGAACAGGTCTGTCGAGGCCGCGCGACAGTCTATGACGAGTAAGTCGCAGGTCTCCGCCGCGGTGAACATCCCGTCGATCTCGCGGCGCTCGGCAAGGTTGATGAAGTCCGCATCCGGGTGGAAACGCTTGAGCGTGGAGTTCTCGTGGTCGCTGTCGATGGCACGATGCGCGTGGCCGCGATCCTTGAGATACTGGACGAAGTTCGTGGCGAAGAAACTCTTGCCGACTCCGCCTTTGCCGTTGATGACGAGGTTGATTTGTTTGGTCATGCGAGGGTGCGTGGATCAGAGGTTGCGCGGGTCAGCGATGCGCGGGCCGCGCGTGCGTACGCGGTCGGTCGGCGGCTCGTCATTCGGCGGGTGGCAGGGTGCTGAGACGGGCAGCGAGGCCGCGACCATCGCGGAGAGGTTGGCCGGATGTGCGTGGGTTACATTCGGCACGGCGGGCCGATTTCGGCGACGCCGATCCGCAGGCCGCGCTGGCGCCGACTGGCCAGTGACCTCGGCGATGAAGCGCGCAATCGTGTCCGTGCCCACGGCGACATTGACGGTCGCGAGTAGTTCGCGAATGAGCCGAAGCGAAGCGCCCTTCTGCCGCAGTTCCACGATGCCGTCCTTGAATGGCGTGAGCTTCGCGTGACGGCTCGGCGATGGTGGCGCGTATGCGCGGACGGCTGCCGTGAAGCGCTGCGTGCGCGCCGGCATGTCACTCGATTCGGCCATAGGTTCCGAACGGGTCATCGGCAGGTCGAAACTTCCTTCGCCATGCGAAGGGGTAGGGCGTCCATCCTTCTTACCCCACGGCTCCTCTGCCGTGGGCTTGAAGAATTCCGAAGTCGATCTGGTTCACTCTCATCGGTGCTGGGTTCGTGCATACGAGTCGGTTGTCTCAGGTATCGGTGACACGGCGGCGCTGTGTCTGGAGCAACGATGCGAACGGGGTCGCGCAGAGTGGTTGCAATGCTTTCGCCGAAGACGCAGACCAACCTCGCGAACGCGAAGGGTTACTTTGAGGAGCATCTTTGCGCGGGCGACTACTACGCGGAAGACGATCGGGTGCAGGGAGTCTGGATGGGCAAAGGTGCGGCGCGACTCGGGCTGAACGGGGTGGTGACCCGCGATGCCTTTCTCGCTCTCTGCGACAATCAACATCCCGTGTCCGGCAAGCGTCTGACCCAGCGGAAGAACACGAGCCGCGGCGATCCGACCGGTGACGGAGAGTCGGCCAATCGACGGGTGTTCTTCGACTTTACGATCTCGCCGCCGAAGTCCGTTTCGATTGCCGCGCTCGTGGCCTACGATACGCGGATCGTGGCTGCTCATCGGGAGGCGATTCGGGTGGCAGTGGGCGAGTTGGAGCAGTTCGCTTCCGCGCGACTGCGGACAGCGGCTGCAAACTCTGATCGGCGGACTGGCAACATCGTCGCTGCGCTCTTCGAGCACGAGACCTCGCGCGCTCTCGATCCGCATCTGCACACCCACTGCATCGTCTTCAACGCGACGCACGACGACAACGAGGGCCGGTGGAAGGCGCTGCAAAACTACGACATGCTCGCCGCGCAGAAATACGTCGAGAACGTCTATTACCACGAGCTGGCGCGGGCGTTGCGCGGGATGGGCTACACGATCGTCAATGCGGCGCGCGGCGACTTCGAGCTGGCAGAAGTGTCCGAACCGCTGCGCGTGCGTTTCTCGAAGCGCCACCAGCAAATTGACGAACAGACGCAAGCGTTGCTGGCTGCACACCCGGAACTGGAGAGCGCCAACCTGGGGGAAATCCGCGAGCATCTGGCGCACAAGGAACGCGACCGGAAAGTGCGTGGCATCTCACCTTCACGACTCCTGGATCACTGGACAGGCCAGTTGACTGACGACGAGCGCGAAGCGGTGCGGATGCCCCTGCCTGACGATGCAGCGCCGCAGGATGGCAAGACGGCCGTCGAAGCGGTCTCGTGGGCTGAGGAGCATCTCTTCGAGCGACGCTCGGTGGTGCGCGAACACGAACTTTGGCGGCACGCCCTCGTTGCGGCGCGCGGGGATGTCATGACGCTGGCAGAATTAAAGCAGGAAACGAAAACGCGCGGCTATCTCCGTGCCGACAAGGATAAGATTTCGCCGCGCGATGTGCTGGCGCGCGAGTGGGCGATCGTGGAAGCGGCACGAGATGGGGTGGGACGGCACTCGCCGCTCGTCGCGGGCGAGTGGGCACAGGACGGTGATCTTGCGCCCGATCAGCTCAGAGCGCTCCACCAGATTCTCCGCTCGACGGACTTCATCACGCTCTTCCGCGGTGGAGCTGGCACCGGCAAGAGCTTCGTGCTCCGGCGTGTGCAGGGTACGCTGCGGCGAGCGGGGCGCATCACGCGGGTCGCTGCGCCGCAGCGGCAGCAAGTGATTGATCTTGGAAGGGACGGGTTGACGGATGAGCAGACGGTCGCGGAGTTGTTGCAGCAGCGTTCGTTGCCCGAAGGCGCGGTCGTGATCGTGGATGAAGCGGGACAAATCGGCGGCAGGCAGATGCTCGCCTTGCTTCAACTGGTCCATGCCGTGAATGGCCGCATCATCCTGTCCGGCGATACGCGCCAGCATGGTCCGGTGGAGGCCTCGGATGCGTTGCGGGCCATTGAGCGATACGCGGGCCTGCGACCCGCCGAGTTGAAACAGATTCGCCGCCAAGACCCAGCGCGCGCCGCGACGGAGGAAAAGCGCCGGCAGGTGCGCGCCTATCGCGAAGCCGTAGAGGCAGCGGCGGATGGCGAGGCTGCGTTGTCGTTGCACCGTCTAAAGGCGATGGGCGCAGTGCGCGAGTGCGGCATCGGAGAACAACGCGAGAAGCTGGTGGAAGCGTATCTTCGCGTGGCCGCACTCGGCGAATCCGCAATCATCGTTTCGCAGACTGGCGCAGAAGTGCGCGAAGTGAATGATGCCGTCCGAGACCGCCTGCGGACCCTCGGGATTCTCTCCGGTGCGGAAAACAATGTGACGGCGCTCGAATCGGTGGACCTCACGGCTGCACAAAAAGCCGATGCGCGTTTCTACCCTGCGGATGGAGTCGCGGTATTCAATCGTGCGGTGCGCGGGTGCGAGCGGGGAGCGCAGGGCAAAATCATCGCCGTCACCGCATCCAGCATTGCTGTGGAGGTGGAAGGGCGAGTGCGGCGAATCCCGCGGGCGCATCTTGATCGCATTACGCTTTGCCGCCCCGTCCCGCTTGCGCTGTGCGCGGGGGACATACTGCAATTGAAGACGAACGGGACTGCGGTAGGCGGCAGCAAACTCGCCAATGGCGAGATCGTGACGGTGGCAGCGATCCTGCCGAATGGCGCGGTGCGTCTGACGGACGGGCGCCAAGTGCCGGCGAGTTACCGCCAGTTCCAGCGCGGCTACGCCGTCACGTCCTACGGTTCGCAAGGCAAGACCGTCGATCACGTCTTCTTCGCCGATGCCGCCGTGCGCGCCGCGACCAATGCGCAGCAATGGTACGTGACGATCTCGCGAGGGCGGAAAGGCATCCAGATTTTCACCGCCGACAAGGAAGCGCTCCGGCAACACATCGCCCGCACCGGCGACCGCGAACTCGCGCTTGATCTTGCCGGGTATCTGCCGCGCCAACGGCTCGCCCGCGAGCAGCTTCTCCGCGGTGTGAAACGTGGCCGCGAATTCGCCCGGCGCGTCTGCCACGCCGCGATGCGCGCATGGAGCGTGGCAACGTTTTCAAACCGTCCACCACACCCACATCATGAAACACCGCTCGGAAACCCACAAACCAACAAACCCAAACGCGCCAACCTGCTGGCAACGTGAAGCCCCCTCCGCCTGCCTGCGCATTGAGTCTCCCGGCGGCGAACTGCACATCTTTCCGTATCAGCACTTGATCACCGCTTCACTCAGCCGGTCCGACGAAGGCGAATCATTGCGCCTCTCGTTTTCTCGTCACGACGTGGAGATCACGGGCCGCAACCTGCGCGAGCTGCTCCTGGCGCTTCAGGACTTCGCAGTGAAGTGGGTGCGCAGCGCGCCGGAAAGATTCGCGGCACTTGCGGAAAGCGAAGCCAGCTTGGTGACTGGAATCCGCATCACGGTTCCAGATTGAAGTCGCGAAAATGTTCCAGACGACAAGCGGAGAGAGAATGTGTGGCTTCGCTCCCGCGAGAGAGCCGGAAGCGTCCGTCCGGCCGGTAGCGTGGAGTTTCAATTCCATGAAAACATCCGATTCGCTGTCGCCCACCCCAGCCTTCGAACCGGAACGTCTCGCCTACTCGATTCACGAAGCGGCGAGTCTCCTCGGCGTCGATTACTTCAGCGTCTATCGCTTGATCCAGCGCGGCAAACTGCGCGCGTGTCGCGCATTGCGTGGGAAGCTGCTCGTGCCGCGTTCGGAATTGCTCCGCCTGCTTAAAAGCTAGGCCCTTGGCCGGCCATCGCCGCTACGCCCCGACCCTAAAGCTCACCCGCTGCGCCTGGGCTTGGCTGTGTTCCTGCCGCAGATGACCATAGGTCTTCATGCAAAGTGCGCCGCCGTCCTTGTGTCCCAACCAGCGGGAAACCGTCGGAATATCTACGCCGCTCTCAATGCAGATTGTCGCGAATAGATGCCGCAAATCGTGGTGCGTGATCCGTTTCATGCCGATTTTCTCCGCAGCGTGCGTCATGCTGTTTTGACATTCAAACACACGCATCACCGGCGTGGCGAGCGCCTCGTCCCGCCGTTCGGCACGGAGGTCGGTGAGCATTTTCTCCAACTCAGGAATCAATGGCACATGGCGCGTTTCGCCATTTTTCGTCGCGGTTTGTGGATCACCTCGCACATGCAATTCGCGGCGGGTGAAATGGACATCCGCCCACATGACATTTCTCGCTTCCCCGATGCGCAGACCGCTGTACGCGAGAAATCGAACGAGGTTGGCGCAGTCCTTCGATTGCCCCCCGCCAGCCGTCCGGATCGCCTCCACAAATTCCAGGAATCTCTGTCGTGACGGCAACTCCAACCGCTTCGCGCGGAGCTTCACGCGGGACAAATCCGCGGCGGGATTATTGAAGCGCGCGCCCGCATTCACTGCTTCGGCAAAGATTTCGCGGAGCGTTCCGATGCTCGCGTTGACGACCGTCGGCGCGTACTGCTGCTGATGGCGGACCAGCCAGTCCTGACAGTCCCGCTCACTCACTTTCCGCACGTCAGTTTCAAAAAGCGTCGGCCAAGACCGGCGGATGAAACCGATGATGAGCTCGCGGTAGTATTTTGAACGTGGCTTGAGGGACACGTTCGCCCTGATCTTGGCCAGTAGCACCCCTGCCGCGTCTTTGACCGTCATCTTCCCGATCGCGAGCGCCCGTGCAGATTCGCCATTGGCGCGATGTGCGCGAATCGTGTCCGGCAACCGCTGCTTGGCCACCGAGAACACCGGCGTCTCCAAGCTCTTCCAGACCAGCTTACCACCGACTCGGAAGCGCGCGTAGTACGTCCCCGAGGGCCGGTATCGGACGAGGTTTTGCACAGCCGTGGTTTCCCAATTTGAAGATGACGATTCGGAGTGGCTCACGGTCTGCGGAGGAGCGGTCAGTTTCCGATCCTCGCACCCCGATGCTGCCCCACCTCTCGCCCCGCGCGGCTCTCTCAGCGGAGCGATCGCCAGTGGTGCGGCGCTCCTTGCGGGGTCGGCAATTTGGCTCTCAGCACTTGCTGATTGCGCCGAAATTCGGCCGCGCACTCACCAACGTGCGACTTGCCGTCCCCGCCGAGGTGTGCGAGAAGCGCGTTCGTCGTTGGAAGGAAACGCGCAGCGCGAGCTGCGCAGCATTTTTCCGCAAGCCAATGGACATCCGGAAGCCCGGCGTATAGAAAAGCAGTATAGAGAGCGCCGTGGACCCGAGGTCCAAAGCGCGTTTTCTCAGAGAAAAAGCCAGTGTAGCTCAGGGGTAGAGCAGCTGTTTCGTAAACAGCAGGTCACGGGTTCAAATCCCGTCACTGGCTCCAGTCAATTTGTCGGAGCTGGGCCACTCGCTCCGGCAGGCTCGATCTCCCGCAGTTTCCGGCACGGATTGCCAGCATTCACGGTGAAGGGTTCGACATCTTTCGTAACCACCGAGCACGCTCCGACGATCGCACCCGCCCCTACCGTCACGCCCGGAAGCACGAAACTGCGCGCGCCCACAAACGCACCGTCCCCAATACGGATTGGTTTCGTCTCCAGCGGGAGACTCGGAAGGTTGAAGGCGTGCGTGCCCGTGCAGAGATAGGACTCCTGCGCGACGATGGCCTGCGGTCCGATTTCCACGCGACCGAGATTGTAGATGTTCGCGCGATCGCCAATGCACGCGCCGTTTCCCAGCTTCAAGAGCCAGGGCTTCTGAATCCTCGCCCGCTGGTGCACGAAGGCCCAGCCCTCGACTTCCGCGCCGAAGAAACGGAGCCACATCAGCCGCCAGACGTGGAGCGGCTTCGGGGTCCACTGGCAGAAAAGACGCCAGCAGACTTCCCACAGCAGCATGCGAATGCGCTCGCCGACTCCCCATGGCGAGGTGGGCGTCATCTTCGGCACGGGGCGGGTGTGACTTGGAGTGGTCCGTCGTGGCTGAACGTTTCCACGGGCGCCACTCCGCAGGTCAGATGTGGATCGCGTGACCCATCGCTACTTCCACGGCTTCCTTCACCGCTTCGCTGAGCGTCGGGTGGGCGTGGATCGTGGCTTCGATCTCCTCATAGGTCGCTTCCATATTCATCGCGAGACCGAGCTCACCGATCAGTTCCGTGGCGTCCGGGCCGATGATGTGCGCGCCGA
>JANPIS010000006.1:0-3520 GCA_031425095.1 Chthoniobacteraceae bacterium | reverse complement strand
GAGACGGGCGGAAAGTATCCGATCGCGTGGGAGATCGCGGTGCCATCGCTGGGCCTCGAGGCAAAGGTGCAGACACCGGTGCGCGAGCAGGAACTCGTGCTCAAGCCGATCGCGTATTGGGAAGGAGTGATCGATGTCGAGAGCACGCGCGCTGGGGCGAAGGTTCGCGGCCACGGTTACCTCGAACTCACCGGCTACGCGGGCGAACTCGTGGGCCTCTCGAGCGAGCGGTGACGAATGCCTAAAGACCGCTGAGGCGGATCTGCTCCGCGGTGGGCGGCGCGATGGCGGAGCCCGTGGGATCGGTAATGGTGCCGGAATAGATCGGACCCTCGCTGCCGATCAGCAGTGGGAGCACCCCGCAGTTGGGCACGTCGAGGCTGAGGCTGAAGTGATGGAAGAGGAGCATGGCCTCACGGTCGATCCGCGTCGGGCGGCTCAGCGCGAGCCAGAGCAGCGCGCGCATGAAGATCGCGTGCGAAAAGACGATGATGAATGCCTCGGGGCGCGCGCGGAGCCGGTCGAGTGCGATCTGCGCTCGACTGATGAACTGCGCGAAGGATTCCGCGCCGTCGCCATCGATGAAATGCGGATCGAGCAGGTCCCAGAATCCGCGGGCCATGGCGCGGCGTTCGATCTGCGTAGTGTCGCGGATGCGCTGCGGAGCGAGGTAGGAGATCTCCTGGACGGGCCACTCTTCGACCGGCGTGAGCGGAAACTTGCGCAAGGTTGGCGCGGCGGTTTCCCGTGCTCGCGTGTAGGGCGAGACGACGAAGAGCGCGGGCTCTGGCGCCAGCCATTGGGCGAAGCGCTCGGCCTGATCGAACCCGAGTGGCGTCAGAGAATAGGAACCCGAATCCCGCGTGCGCGCGCCAGCGTTGCCAAGACTTTCGCCATGCCGCACCCACCAGACGCAGCGGGACGCGGGTGCGGGCGTGGCGGTGAGCGGTGGTCGGCCAGAGGAGGTCGGAGACGTGTTCATGCGGCGAGCGCGCTTTGTCGCGTGACTCGGCGGTGGAGGCGAGACTTTGCTCGCCCGCATCGTGCCTGAGCGATGCCATAAATCCGCCCAAGGTTTCGCGCTCGAGCGGATTCGATCTGTGTCTCATTCTCCCAACCCCGATGAAACTTTTCTCCTGCTCCACCTTCCTCCTCATTGCGTTTGCAGTCTTCGCGCAACTCGCCACCGCCGCTGAACCGAAGCGCATCGTCGTCTGCACCGTCACCGCCGGCTTCCGCCACTCGTCGATTCCGGAGGCGGAGAAGGCGCTGCAGAAACTCGCGGATGAAACGAAGGCGTTCAAGATCGTCGATTTTGTCCGACAGCCCGACGTCCAGGTGCCGAAGAAACCGAGTGCGCCGCGGGCGCTGAAGGCCGATGCCGACGACAAGGCGAAGGCGCGGTTTGAAAAAGACACTGCGAAGTATCAGGCCGAGCTCGCGCAATGGACTCCGGAGAACGAAGCGGCGATGAAAGCCGCGCAGGCGGAACTGCAAACCAAGATCAAGGAGAGCCTCGCGAAGCTCGCGCCGGCCAATCTCATCGCGCAAAAAGTCGATGGCGTGATCTTCGCCAATACCACGGGCGACCTTCCGCTGCCGGATCCGGATGGCTTTGTGAAATGGATCGCGGATGGCCATGGCTTCATCGGCATGCATTCGGCGACGGACACCTTCAAGTCGTGGGGACCTTACTTCGAGATGCTGCAGGGGACATTCGACGGGCATGGCGCGCAGGTGCCGGCGGATCTCATCGCGGCGGATACCTCGCATCCGGCGAATGGCGGCATCGGCGAGACGTGGAAGCTCCAGCAGGAGGAAATGTATCTGATCAAGAATCACGACCGCTCGAAGCTGCGCTCGCTGTGGTTCCTGCGGCATCATCCGAATGACCCGCAAAAGGCCGGTTACTTTCCCGTGTCTTGGTGTCGCAAGGCCGGCGAAGGCCGCGTCTTTTACACCTCGCTCGGCCACCGTGAAGATCTGTGGAGCGACGATCCGACGCTGAAGGATCGCAAGAATCCGGTGGCGATCAGCAAACAGTATCACGCGCACATCCTCGGCGGAATCAAGTGGGCGCTCGGGCTCGCGGAAGGCAGCGCGACGCCAAACCCGGAAACCAAGTAGGGGTCCGACGAAAGCACGGACACATACGCCGCCCGGATTTCGCACGGCGCGCACAGCGTGCGGCTTGCATTCCGGGCCATGTGGTAATTGACGGCTCAGGTTGTTTCCCGCGATCCTTCCCCCCATGGCTTCTCTCAGCACCTCTGATCCCGAGCGCACGATCGAATTTGAATTTGTCCGCGCGACCGAAAACGCTGCGCTCAATTCCATCCACTGGCTCGGTCGCGGCGATAAGGAATCCGCCGATGCTGCAGCCTGCGATGCCATCTACGGCGTCTTCGATCTCGTGGACATCGCTGGGGAAGTGGTGATCGGTGAGGGGATCAAGGACAACGCGCCCGGCATCTTTCTCGGCGAACATCTCGGCACATGGCGGGCCGGGTCGCCGCGCTTCGATATCGCGCTCGATCCGATCGATGGCACGAGCAACATCGCGGCGGGCATGCCGAATTCGATCTCCGTGATGGCGGCCAGTGAGGCGCACGAAGGCACGGGGCACACGATGAAAAACCTGCCGAGCTTTTACTCCCACAAGATGGCCTACGGCCCGGCGGTCGTGGCGGCGATGGAGCGCGGCATGGATCCGGTCTCGCTCGACGATCCGCTCGAGAAGACGCTCGCGCATATTGCCACCGCACTCGGCAAACGGGTCGGCGAACTCGTGGTGATGACGATGAATCGCCCGCGCCACGCCGAGTTGATCGCGAGCATTCGCAAGGCGGGTGCTTCGCTCCGATTGATCACCGATGGCGACATCACCGCAGCGGTCTCTCCGTCGCTACCGGAGTCCGGCATCGATCTGTACGTCGGCATCGGCGGATCGCCAGAGGGCATCCTCACGGCCGCTGCGCTGAAAGCCTTGGGCGGCGAGATGCTCCTGCGGATGTGGCCGCGGGATGCGGCAGAGCGCGTGGATTTGCTGAAGGTGACGACCGAGGAGGAGCTGGCTCGCGTGCATACCATCGACGATCTCGTGCGCGGCGACAGCGCGCTCTTCTGCGCGACGGGGATCAGCGACAGTCCGCTGCTGCCGGGCGTGAAGCTGGTCGGGAAGACTGCCACGACCCATTCCATCCTCATGCGCGCCAAGAGCCGCACGGTCCGCTACATCCGAGCCGTGCACGATCTCGAGCAAAAGACGATTCACCTGCGGAGCGTCAAGCGCGACTCGAAGGTGGGGTAGGGCAGCGAGTGAGGAGTGATCGGTCATTGGTAGATCGAGCCAGCGATCACGATCCGCAGATCACCAGCCGCCCTTCAATTCCGGCTACTGGGAAGAAGCGCGTGATGTGGCGCGGCGACAAATGCCGGTCTTCCGCGACACCGAGGTGGTCGTGAGCGGGTCGGGTTCGCGCGGGGCGATGTTCAAGAAATTCTAAGCCGAGCTTTGCGA
>JANPIS010000005.1:0-5313 GCA_031425095.1 Chthoniobacteraceae bacterium | reverse complement strand
CTCTCGCTCGCGCGTCACCTCACGGTGATGGAGAACATCGTCCTCGGTATGGAGCCGACGGCAGGGCCATTCGTCCGCTGGAACGAAGTGCGCGTGCGGGCCGTGGAAGCGATGGCGCAGCTCGGGCGCAGCGACATCCCGCCCGAGACGCCGGTGCACCGGCTCTCGATCGCCGAGCAGCAGCTCGTGGAGATCGCCCGAGCGGTCGCAGTCGGCGCGCGGGTGCTGGTGCTCGACGAGCCGACAAGCAGCCTCGCTCGCGACGATGTGCAGCGGCTCTTTGCGCTCGTCCGCCGACTGAAAGCCCGCGGGCTCGGGATCATCTACATCTCGCACTTTCTCGAGGAGGTCCGCGCGCTCTGCGATCGCTTCACCATCCTCCGCGATGGGCGCAGCGTCGGCCCAGGAGACGTCGCGGCAGCGGACAATGCGCAGATCGTCGCGCTAATGGTCGGTCGCGCGGTCGAGGAACTTTACCCGCGCACGGCGCGCACGCCCGGTGAGGTGGTGCTGGAGGTGCGGAATCTCGTGACACAGGCCTCCCGCCTGTGCGGCGGGGATCACCGGCGGGACGCCGGTGCCACGACGCTTGCGCTGCGCCGTGGCGAAGTGGTCGGCATCGCAGGGCTGGTCGGTGCCGGGCGTACGGAACTGCTGCGTGCGCTCTTCGGGCTCGATCCGGTGCGCAGCGGGCAGGTCGCGGTGCGCGGGAATGTGGAGGCCGCTTCGCCCGCACGGCGCTGGGCGCAGCGCGTCGGGCTCGTGAGTGAGGATCGCAAGAGCGAGGGCCTCGCACTTTCCCTGAGCATCGCGGACAACATCACGCTCACCAGCCTCGGCGCGACCCTGCGACCGGCCGTGCAGGCGTCCGCCAGCCTTCGTTGGATTGCGCAACTCGGGATCCGTTGCCGCGAGCCCGAGCAGTCGGTCGGTGAACTATCTGGCGGTAATCAACAGAAGGTCGCACTCGCCCGATTGCTTGAGCACGACGTGGAAGTGTTGCTCCTCGACGAACCCACGCGCGGCATCGATGTCGGCGCGAAGGCGGAGATCTATCGCCGCATCGACGAACTCGCCTGCGCGGGCAAAGCGGTGCTGATCGTGAGCAGCTACCTGCCGGAGTTGCTCGGCATTTGCGACCGCATCGCCGTCATGAATCGCGGCCAACTCGGCCCCGCGCGGCCCGTCGGCGAATGCACCGAACACGGCATCATGGCTGAAGCGATTGCGTCGGAGGAGGCCGCCGCATGAAAGCGCGACTCGGCCCCTTCATCGGTCTCGCGTTCGTGATCGCGCTCTTCGGCATCCTGCGCCCGCACACGTTTCTCACCGCGGACAATTTTCAGATCATGCTTCTGCAGACCGCGGTCGTGGGGACTGCGGCGCTCGGCATGACGCTGATCATCATTTCGGGCGGGATCGATCTTTCCATCGGCTCGAACGTCGCACTGAGCACGGTGACCGTCGCGCTGATGCTCGCGAATGGCGTCCCGCCGGCGGTGGCGGCGCTTGGTGGAGTCGCGGTGAGCGCCAGTTGCGGCTTGCTCATCGGGACGCTCATCACACGGCTCGGACTCACGCCCTTCATCGTCACGCTCGGCATGTGGGGCGCGCTGCGCGGTGCGGCGAAAGGCCTCGCCCATGAAAGCATCGTCTCCGCGCCGAGCACGTGGCTGAACGGCCTGCTGCAAAGCCTCGGTCCGAGTCAGCGCTGGATGCTGGTGCCGCCGGGAGTGTGGCTGATGCTCGCGCTCACGGCTTTCGTCGCGGCGATGCTGCGCTACACGCGTTTCGGCCGGCACATCTTCGCCATTGGTTCGAATGAGCAGACCGCACGGCTCTGCGGCGTGCAGGTGGCGCGCACGAAATTGCTCATCTACACCGTGGGCCTCGCCTTCGCCGGCATCGCGGGCGTGCTCCAGTTTTCCTATCTCACCGTCGGCGATCCGACGACCGCTGCCGGTCTCGAACTCGCCGCGATCGCCGCCGTGGTCATCGGCGGCGCGAGCTTGAATGGAGGCGAAGGTTCCGTCTTCGGCTCGCTGCTCGGAGCACTCGTGATGACCGTCGTCGCGAACGGCTGCACGAAGCTGAACCTGCCGAACTGGGTGCAGGAGATCGTCACCGGCGGGATCATCATCGCCGCCGTTGCGCTCGACCGCTGGCGCCATCGCAAATCCGCCTAACTTTCACTGCCGCCAGTGATCGGGATCGCGGCGGCGGTGCATCACGCCGTAGATCGAGAGTCGCTCGTGCTGCCGTTCCCAGCGGTAGTAGATGACAAAGGGAAAGCCCGAGAGCGCGAAGCGCCGGATCTCTGGATCTTCGACGATGCGCCAGCGCAGCGGATCGGCCACCAGTGTTTCCACAGCGGCGCCGACTTCGGCGATGAAGCTGTTCGCGACCCGCGCCGAACCTTCGCGGAGATACTGCGAGGTGGCCGCGGAGAGTTCGAAGAGCGCCTCGGGATGAAAGCCGAAGCTCGCTCCCATCAGCGTTTGCCGGCTGCGAGAGCCGTGAGCTGGCGGACTTCAATCAACGCCTCTCCGCCAGGAACCAGCTGAGCCTTGCCCTTCTCGACCTGGGTGATTCGCTCCTGGACGTCGGCGCACTGCACCCGCGCGAGCGCGGGTGGAATATCGGACGCGAGGCTTTCCAGGATACGGTCGGCGAGTTCGGTGCGTTCCGCCGCGGAGAGTCGCTCCGCGGCTTCGAGGAGTTGGGCCGCTGCCGGGGTCATGCTGAGGATTCTACTGCAGCCGCTGCATCGTCGGCAGGCGGTATTTCTTGGAGAGTACCGGCTCGAGCGCAGTGACCTGCGCGGCGTCGAGGTAGATCGTGCCGGGATCGCCGTCGAACTCGATCTTGTGCAAGCCGTCCTTCGCTTGCCCGAGGGCGGCCGGGATGTCGGAGACGCCCTGAAGTGTGACGCCATTGATCTTCTTCACCACGATCGCCTGGATCTCCTCGTAGCCGATCGTCGCTTCGCTCGGCAGCACGCGGCTGACGAAGACGACCTTCTTCGGGCCATCCTTGAAGAGCTCGCTCTGCTGCGCGTCGAGATACACGAACTGCTCGGGTGCCTTCTTCTTCCAGTCGGCGCCCCACTCCTTCAGATACTGTCGCGAGAGCTCCTGCAGGACGAAGCCGCCGAGAATGTAAAACTTCGGCGCGCGATCGATGACGTACGGCTCGATGACGTAGCTGGTCACCGGGCGGTTCGCGATGGTCACCGAGAGTTCCTTCGGTTCGCCTTTGCGGAGAATGTCGAACTTCAGCTCGTTGCCGTGAAAGTGGCGCGTGCCGATGAGATGGGTCAGCGAGATGCGGCCGTATTGCGGGTCGGTGTAGTTGCCGTCCTGGTCGATTACTTCGCCGGCGACCTTGAGGATGACGTCGCCTTCCTGCAGTCCGGCCTTGGCGGCGGGGCCTTCGGGCTGGACGTCGGTGACGTAGATTCCGCCGCTGCCATTCTGCAGGCCGGCGTAGCGGCGAAGCTGCGGGTCGCGCGTGTTTGCATAGCCCATGCCGAGGCGCGGGAAGCCTTCGTAGGGCGGCTGCGTGGCATCTTTCAGGAAATGATCGATGACGGGCGCGGGGATGATGTCGGCGTTGTTGGCCGCATTGTCGTAGCGCTGGAGGAGGCCGACGAGCTTGTCGCCTTTCACCACCGGGAGCGGAAAGCTGGTGTCGCGGAACTGCAACTGCGCGGTGAGCCGATAGACGAGGAAAGGGGAGTCATCGACCGGATAGCGGAGCACCTCGGCGGTGGTCATCGGACCGTGGGTCACGAGCAGGTTGCCATTGCTCTCGATCTGCCAGACGGAGAGCTGATCGCCGATCCGCGGCTCGGCGAGCTTGAGCGGCTGCAGGCCCTTGAGGAATTCGGCGTCGTCCGTCTTGAGCAGCGCGAGATTGCACTCGTAGTCCACAAACTCCACCGAGGCCGGCACCTTCTGGCCGCCGCCGGCGGACTCGAACTCCACGAAGTTCGCATTCGCGATGAGCTCGGCCGTCACGAGGACGCGCTCACCAGGCAGCACGGCGCCGATCGCGCGGCGCGAGAAAGGCGGGCGCTTGCCCCAGGGGCGACCGAAATCCCAAGGCTGGTTGGTGACATTCACCCGCACGACGGAGAGCGCTTTCTCGACGGTCGGCTCGGGCGTCTGCGCCGCGGCGAAGCTCGTGCAAAGCGCGAGCGAGAGGAGGAGGGCAAGTGGACGCATCGCGTCAGGCAGAAGGGATTTTCTCATCGAGGTTTTGCTCCGCGGGGACGGCGTAGCGGGAGTTGATGCGTTCGCGTGCGGCTTCGACGGCGGCGCGCTCAAGCACGAGCGGACGGCCCGTGCCGAGGAATTCGATGACGTAGAACTCCGGCTTCTCCGCAAACGCGGCGGCCATGTCTTCGAGCGTCAGGATTTTCCTCCCGTTGATCTTCTCGACGATGCCTTCGCGGAACTCCGCGAGGTAGGTATTCAGCGGATCGGGAAGGATCGAGGTGAGAATGATGACTTCGGGATGCTCGCGGTAGAGCTCCTTGCTGATGAAGTGATCGTAGAAGTAGCTGATGCGCAGATTATCGAACGCATAGGCACCGAGCAGATTGCGCGAGAGCGGCTGGAAAAGCAGGCCGCCGAAGAGCACGTAGCGGGGCTGCTGCTCGTATTGCTGCGCCTGCAGCGTGAAGGGCCAGGCTCGGTCGAACTTCACGGCCACCTCCAGCGGCTTCTTTTCGCGAAGGATGGAAAGCTTCACGGTGTCACCGAGATATTTTCGCTCCGCCACCTCACTCAGCAGCACGCGCTCACCTTCAAGCACCACCATGCCATCGCTGGTGATCTCGTAGCCGTCGATCGCGAGCAACACGTCGCCGGGATGGAGCACGCCCGCACAGACGCCGGCTTCCTGCACATTGCTGACCATCACGCCGCGGTCGTCATCGGTGAGCCCGAGCGCTTTCCGCATGGCCGGGTTCAGCGTGTTGAAAAAGCCGATCGAGAGATCCATGTAGCGATCGTAGCGGCCGTCCTCGATGTCCTTGAGGAAGTGGCGGATGACCGGCGTCGGGATCATGTAGCCGACATTCTGCGCGACATCGCCGGAGTAGCCCTGAAAGGCGACGCCCACGACTTTTCCGTCCTGCATCACCGGTCCGCCGGAGTTGCCGGGATTGATCGCCGCGTCGATCTGGATGCTCAGATGCGAGTCCACGGTCGAGTGGGTGTAAGTGCGGAAGTCGATGCGCGAGACGACGCCCTGCGTGACGCTCAGGCGCTCGCCACCGATCGGGTAGCCAAAGACGGAGACCATCGA
>JANPIS010000004.1:0-24092 GCA_031425095.1 Chthoniobacteraceae bacterium | reverse complement strand
CACGATCATCGCGACCTCGCCTTCGCGGCCTCCTTTCCCGACATGGACTACATCTACACGGGCGACATCTACACGTATCTGTCGCTGCTGCGGAGCTGTGAGCTGAACATCACCTACCGCCTGCACAGCGCGCTGCCGTGTTTCAGCTTTGGCACTCCTGCGATCCACATCGGCTACGACGAGCGGGCGAACAGCCTCATGGAGACCGTCGGCCTCGGCGCGTGGAATCTCGACATGGTGACCGGCTCCGGAACGGTCGGCGAAGTGATCAATCGCATCGAACGGATCGGCGAATTCCCGAAGCTCCGTGAAGAGGCGCGCACGAAGTGGGAACACTTCCACGGCGTCATGAGCACAAACTTCGCGAGCTTCGCTGCCGACGTCACCCGCTACCGCGAAAGCTGCCGCGCTTAATCTTCTCCCACCCTATGCCCCACATCATCGCCGAAGCCTGCACCAACCATAACGGCAGCCTCGCCAAAGCTCGCGAGCTCGTGGACATCGCCGTCGCGGCGGGCGCCGACTCGGTCAAGTTTCAGATCATCAATCCCGAGGGACTTTACCTTCTGCGCGTGCGTGACGAGCAGGGCGCGTGGATCGACAACGGCGTCGTCGCGCAGCGGCGCGCGGCGATGCTCACCGATGACGAGTATCGCGAGCTCGCGGCTTACGCGGCGGAAAAGGAGATGCCGTTCAGCGGCTCGATCTTCGATCGCAAGAGCCTCGATCTGCTCTGCGCGCTCGACGCGCCTTACCTCAAGATCGCGTCCACGGACTGCAACAACTACCCCTTCCTCGCCGAGGCGGCGGCGCGCGGGCGGAAGATCGTGCTCTCGACCGGCATGGCGAGTCTCGGCGAAGTGGAGCGCGCGGTGCAGACGATCACCGGCGAGGGGAACAAGGACCTCGTGCTGCTCCATTGCGTGAGCGTTTATCCCTGCCCGCTGGAGCTGACGAATCTCGGCTTCATCACGACGCTGCGTGCGACCTTCGGCTTCCCGGTCGGGTTCTCCGATCACACGTCGGACAATGTAGCCCCGGCGATGGCCATCGCGCTCGGGGCCGAGTGGTTGGAGAAGCACTACACCTGGGATCGCACGGCGCCGGGATTCGACCACGCGAACTCGTTCGATCCCGCGCAGATCGCCGCGTATGTCGCCGCTGCGCGCACGGCGAAAGCCGCGCTCGAACGGCCGACGGTGAAGACCTCCGAGAAGGAAGCGGGCGTGCGTGCCCGCGCGCGCCGCGCACTGCATGCCGCGCGTGATCTTCAGCCCGGTGCAACGATCACTCCGGAAGACGTGATCATCGTGCGCCCGACTGGGCCGCTCGCGCCCGGCGATCTCGGGCTCATCCTCGGCCGCAGCCTGAAGCGCGGCATATCCCAATACGAGCCCTTCAGCCTCGAGCATCTCGCCTGAGTCCCTCGTGACGGCCCAGCCCCGGATCCTGTTTCTTTGCCGCGGCTCGCTGCACGACGGGCTCGGCCACGTCACGCGTTCGCGCACCGTCGCGCAGCGGCTGGCCGGACGGGCTGAGGTGAAGTTCATCGTCATCGGGGATGGCTGCGCGGAACCGCTGCTCGCCGGGCGCGCTCTCGACTTCATCGCGGATGCCGATGTCGGCACGGCTCGCGTGTGGTTCCGCGAGTTTGCGCCGGCGATCGTCGTGCTCGATCTGCTCACTCTGGAGCGCGACTTCTGCCGGGCCATCGCCGCGAGCGCGCTTGCGGTCGGCCTTTCGCCGATCTTCGACGGCATGGAGGAGCTCGCGCTGTGTTTTCACCGGACGGCACAGCTGGGGCCCGACTGGCACTTCGCGCCGGGTCGCCCGGAGCTGCGCGCGGGCCTCGAGTATGCCGTCGTCAGCTCGCACACGACGCGGATTCCGGAGCTCGTCTTCGAGCACCACGCCTCCGATCCCACACTCTCCATCGCGATCTCGATGGGCGGCACCGATGCGGCGAACAAAACGCTTCGCGTGCTGGAGCGTCTCAAAGAACTCCCGCAGAGGTTGCTCATCTGGCTTCTGCTTGGCGAAGGCTACGGCCACAGCTACCAGGCGCTCGTGGACACGATGCGTGGGAGCCGCCACGAGATCATCCTCGCGAAGACGAACGACAGCATGTGGCGCATCCTGCATCTCTGCTCGCTCGTCGTCCTCGCCGCCGGCACGACCACTTACGAAGCCGCTTTCGCGGGCATCCCATCGATCAACCTGCTGGAAAACGGTCGCAGCTACTTCCTCATTGAGGAGTTGGTGGCAAAGGGCGCGGCGCTCTGCGCCGGCCATTCCTTCGATGAATCGCTCGGCGCGCTGAATGGGCTGATCGCCGGGCTCGACGCCGATCGCCCGCGACTCCGGGCGATGCACCGCGCCGCGCAGACTCTCATCGATGGGCAGGGGGCCGATCGCATCGCCGCGGAAATCCTCGCGTTTCAAGCCGCTCGTACCGGATGAGAGATGTGCTGGCGAAAGGTCTCGCAGCACTGCCGTTCGGGCTTGGTTCGGCGCTTCGGGCTCGGCGAAAAGTGGGCGGGAGCGTCCGCGTCGTGGTGGCGCAGGGGCCGCAGCAGCTGATGGTCGCGACGGCTGCACTGCGGCATCAGCGAGAGGTCGAGGGTGCGGTCCAGGCGCGCGACATCGTCCTTATCGGGAGCTTCTACTCGTCGCGCAAGCAGAGTGCGCGAATGCGTGCCGCGTGCCGCGAAGTCGCCACGACCGCCGGCTACTCCGAGGTGATCGATGCGGCGGATCTTGAGGCCGCGCTGCGGGCGGAGAAGGCGCCCTTCGAGGGGCTCGCCGCGCGACTGCGGGAACGCTTCGATGCGGATGACGTTGAGACGATCTATCTCACGCGAAACGGCCAGGCCCTGAACGAACTCGCACTCGCCGCAGCGGGCGATAACGCGCGGCGAATCTGCTACGGCGACGGCATGGGCCTCGTCGCTCTGGACCGAAGTTACGGCGAGCGAGTTTACAATCCGCGCGGTTACATCCCGATCCCCGAGGCCTGGCTGACGTCGCCGGCGGAAGCCGAACCCGGCCGCTTCGATCGCCTCAAAGTTGTCACCGTGCCGGCCGAATTTTACCCGCGGCTCCTCCAGGAGCTCTGCCGCGACATTTCGGCGCTGCGGAAACTCAAGGCGTCGATCCTCGCCACGACGAAAGGCGCGCCGATCACCCTCGCGACCACTGGCACCCTCACAGAATCGCAGCACACGGCCGACGTCAGTGCAGAGAGCGACCTATTCTTCACGAGCGGCGCACCTTTCCTGCGAGGCGGCGAAACCATCCTGATCAAACCTCATCCGCGGGCGACCCGCGGCCAGGCCGAACTGCTGGCGGCGCGGTTCGGAGGTCTCGGCGCGCGGACCCTCGTGCATGGCGCCGGCGAGGAGTGGCCGGTCGAAATGCTCGGCTCGATGCTGGAAATCGAGCGGGTGCTCGGGTTCGGATCTTCTTCTTCGATCATGCTCGCCTTCCAGTGCCGCTGCCCGGTGCAAATCGGATACGACCGGGAAGCGATGCTGCGGCTGGTGCGTCCGCCGTCGGTCGAGCGCCTCACTCGCTCCTTCAAGTTGATCAAACGCCAGGTTCGCCAGGCGTTCACGGGGCGCTTTAGCCCGATCCGCGATCATGACTTGGACGCCGATCCGCCAGGGTTCGACGAAGGCTCAGAGCTGCTCACGCCTGCCGGCCTCGCCTCCTGCGCCGCGCCTCCGGCGAACTGAGTTCCGGTGCGATGGTGAGAGCACCGATCTCGGCCGGAACGATGCAGTCCGTAGTTCCGGGAGCGAAGATGAACGCAGAGGCGCCGAGACGTAGAGAAGAGTTGGTATTTCGCACCCGACGGTGTGGGTTGCGATCGGCCTGCGCCTCCCACTCGGCGGAACTCTGCGTCTCCGCGCCTCTGCGTTTTTCAAACCAAATTCTCCCTTTCCACTGCATCGCTCCGGTTGAGTCCCGCCGCTCCTTTGCCTCATTCCCATGGCCGAATCACTCGCGTTTTTCTCGCACATCCCCAAGACCGCGGGCTCGACCCTGCTGAAGATCCTCATCTCGCAGTATCGGCGGCCGGAGCTGCTGAAGCTCTACCACAACACTGCGGCAGATCGGGAAGCGGCGATGAAGGATCTGGATCCGCGGATCCGAATGATCGCGACTCATCATCACCTCGGGCTGCGGGAAAAAATGCCGCGTCCTTGTCACACCATCACGGTGCTGCGCGACCCGGTCGAGCTGGCGATCTCGCTCTACTACTACATCCAGGCGAGCCCCACGCATCACCTCCACGCGGAGACCGCTTCCGGCCAGAAGGACCTTCTCGCGGTTGCGCGCCTTGAGCGAAATCGCCAGGTCCGCTGGCTGGCCGGTGTCGGATCCGGCGCCGAATTGTCGGACGCGGAAGTGCTGGATCTGGCCAAGGCCAATCTGCTCGCGAGCGATGTGACCTTTGGCCTCGCCGAGAGCTTTGACGAATCCGTGATCTTCTTCAGTCGTGCACTCGGCTGGCGCGTGAAGGCCTTCTCAAAACAGAATGTGACGCGGGATCGTCCGAAGCGGGATCAGCTCAAAGCCGGAGAACTCGCGGAGCTGGAGGAAATCTGTGCGACCGATATCGCGCTGCACCGCTTTGCCCGGGAGAAGTTCGACGAGCGCGTGCGAACTCAGCCGCCGGAATTTGCGCAGGAGCTCGCCCGGCTGCGCCAGCCGTCAATGGTGGCGAGTGCCGTCGCGGCGGTGTCGCGCCTCATGCGGGTCTTTGTGGGAATCGTCGCGCTGCCAGCGGCCGACCTCGCGCTTTCGATCGTTTGAAAACCGTCCTCATCACCGGCGTCGCCGGGTTCCTCGGTCGCCACGCCGCGCGGCAATTCTCGCGCGCCGGATGGCGGGTCGTCGGAGTCGATATCGCGACGCCGGAGAATGCGCAGCTCAGTGCCGGCACGCTGTATCATCGGATGCATTTGCCGAATCCCGGGCTGGCTGAGCTCATCCGCGCACTGCCTCCGGATGCCTGCGTGCACTGCGCCGGGCGCGCATCCGTGGCGTCTTCGCGCGAAGATCCGGGCGCGGACTTTCGTGACAACACCGTGCTCACCTTCGAGCTGCTCGACACCTTGCGCACGACGGCTCCGGGCTGTCGGCTGCTTCTGCTGTCGAGCGCGGCTGTCTATGGCAGCCCCGCGTCGTTGCCAGTCGTCGAGACGCAGCGCACCGCGCCACTCACGCCTTACGGATTTCACAAGCTGCAGTGCGAGCTGCTCTGCGAGGAATTCACCCGCATCTTTGGCCTGCCGACCACGATCTCCCGGATTTTCTCCGCCTACGGTCCGGGTCTGCGCCGTCAGATTATTTGGGACATCTGCGAGCGCGCGCTGGCCGGCGACAGCCTCAGCCTCCCGGGCACCGGACGCGAGAGCCAGGACTTCATTCACTGCCGCGACATCGCGCATGCGCTGGTGCTGCTGGCGGACAAGGGCGCGACGAACGCGGACATCTACAACGTCGCCTCCGGAGAGGAGACCACGACCGCGGCGCTCGCCGAGATCCTCGTTCCGGCGCTGCTCAGCGAAGCGCGCGCGGAATTCGACGGCCGCACAACTCCCGATGTCGCGCATTGCTGGCGCGCGGACGTCGGGAAAATCGCGGCGCTCGGCTTTGCGCCGACGATCCGGCTCGAGCAGGGCCTCCGTGGCGTCGCCGCGTGGTGTGCGGCCGAGCTGGCATCGCCGTAAGCCTCGCAGCACGATCTTCCTTCTCTCCCCACACCGGTCCCACGCTAGGGTTCCCGACCAATCGTCCGATTCTCTTGAGCAACATCCTCAATCGACTCAGTTCCATCATTCGCGCCCGGAGGTTTCATCTGCCCGCCGCGGCTGATGAGAGCGCGGACCTGCGCGGCGTGCGCGAACTGATCGAGCGCGAGGAATTTCTCCAAGCCTTCCGCCGCACGCGCGAGCTGGCGACGGCCGGCGCGACGGAGCGGAACCTCTTTTACTTTCAAGGGCATTGCCTCTGCCATCTCGGCCGTCACTCGGAAGCGGTGGACGCTTACGCGCAAGAGATCCAGCATCATCCCGACCACGCGATGGCGGCCGATGCGCATCGCGCGCTGCAGAAGGCGACGGAGAAAGGCAGCCGCCCGGTGGCCTCCGGCAGCGATCGCTCGTGGCACACGTCGCTGCCACGCGAGACGCTCGGCACGATTCAGAAAGCGCTCCATCACTACGAGTATCGCGGGGTGCCGATGTTGAAGAACCCGTTCGACGTCGCGCTCTACCCGATGCTGCTCTGGGCGACGAAGCCGCGCACGTTGATCGAGATCGGCTCGAAGTCCGGCGGCAGCGCACTGTGGTTCGGCGATCAGTTCCAGTCCTTCGGCATCGATGCACATGTGTACTCCGTCGATATCGTGAAGGTGGAGACGGTCCAGCATCCGCGCGTGACATTTTTCGAAGGCGATGGGCGGAATCTCGCGCTCACATTTTCGCCCGAGTTCATGGCGGAACTGCCGCGACCCTTGCTCGTCATCGAAGACGCGGACCACAGCTACGAGACCTCGAGTGCGGCGCTGAAGTTCTTTCATCCGCACCTGCGACCGGGCGAATACATCGTCATCGAGGATGGCATCATCTCGGACCTCGAGAATGACCCGAACTGCAACTCCGGGCCGCATCGCGCGCTCAAGGAATTCCTCGCCCGCCACGGCGACGCCTATGAGATCGACGCGGCCTATTGCGACTTCTTCGGCGCGAACATGACGTGGTGCACCAACGGATTTCTGAAGCGGCTCCCCATCCGTGGTTGAGCGCACGCTCATGGACGACGATGCGGCCGGGCGTCGCGAAGCAGCAGGGCTGGCGGAATGAAAGTTGTCCAGCTGACTACTTCCGGAAGTCTCGGTGGGGCTTCGCGGAGTGCGGCGCGACTGCATCTCGGCCTGCGCGAGATCGGCGTGCGTTCCACGCTGCTCGTGCAGGAAGGCGGCACGGGGATCGAGGCCGCCGAGGAGCTGCGCGCACCGCGCGGATTGCCCGCGCGGCTTTGGGGTTTCCTTGGCGCTCACTGCTACGGAGACCGCACGACCGTCAGCAACACGTTCTTCTCTGCACCAATCCCGGGCGCTGAGCTTTTCGACGTTCGGGCGATCCGCGATGCGGACGTGATCCATCTCCACTGGGTCGCTCATTTCCTCACGCCGAAAAGCCTGGCCGCGCTCGCGCGGATGGATCGGCCGATCGTCTGGACGCTCCACGACCAAAGGCCCTTTACCGGTGGGTGTCATTTCTCCGCCGGCTGCCGTGGCTACGTGGCGGATTGTGGCCCGTGTCCGCAGTTGCAGGACGACTCGTGCCGGCTGCCAAGCCGCGTCCTCGCCGCGCAGCGGCTCGCACTTCCACCGGGACGTGCGGTCGTGGTGGCGCCGAGTCGGTGGTTGGCGGATTGCGCGCGGCAGAGTGCGCTCTTCGCCGGCTCGCGCGTGGAGGTCATCCCGTATGGCGTCGATACGTCCGCTTTCACACCTCAGGACCGGGCTGCTGCGCGCGCGGAACTCGGCCTCCCCGCGAGCGGCTTCCAGATCCTATTCGGTGCGGATCACGGCATGGAGCTGCGCAAAGGTGCGGCGGAATTGGCTGCGGCGTTGCGTGAGTTCGCACGATTGCCGGGTGCGAAGGAAGCGAGCCATCTGGTGTGCTTCGGACGTCCTTCGCCGCTCATGGCGGACGTCGGCTTGCCGCTTCATGAACTTGGATACCTGCGAGGCGATGCTGCGCTCCGGCGCGCCTACAGTGCGGCGGACGCCTTTGTGCTGCCGTCGCTGGAGGACAATCTGCCCAACACGATGCTGGAAGCACTCGCTTGCGGCACTCCGGTCGTCGCGTTTGAGATCGGCGGAGTGCCCGATGTCGTGGCCGACGCTCGCAATGGCCGAGTCGTCGCGCCTGGCGATCTGGCGGCCTTCGGCGCCGCGCTACACGATTTCCTGCGGGATTCCGCAAAGTGCCGGGCGATGGGACAGGAAGGTGCCCGCATCATCCGCGAAGGCTTCCAACTTTCGCATCAAGCAGAGCGTTATCGGCAGCTCTACGCTTCACTCACCGTGCCCGAGCCAGCGACGCTCAACCGCGTCGGGAATCCCGATGAGGCAGCGCTGCTCCGCCACTTCATCGCTGGGTTCATCCGGCGTGTGCCCGCACTCATGCGCCGCATCCCCAAACGCTTCTCGTGAGCGACTGGCCGAAGATCACCGTCGTCACGCCGTCCTTCAATCAGGCGCCATTTGTCGAGGCGACGATCCGCAGCGTGCTCGATCAGCGTTATCCGGCGCTGGAGTACTTTGTCTTCGATGGCGGCAGCACGGATGGCAGTGCGGAGATCATTCGTCGCTACGCAGGCCAGCTCGCCGGCTGGGTCTCCGAGTCGGACGGCGGACAGGCGAATGCGATCAATCGCGGCTTCGCCCGTGCGACCGGCTCGATCCTTTGTTGGATCAATAGTGACGACCTGCACACGCCGGACACGCTGCGCCGCGTGGCGGAACATTTCCGTTCGCGCCTCGCGGAGCCGGCGATCGTCACCGGGAGCTGCCGCGTTTTCACCGAAGGCTCGTCGCGCGAAACGCTCCGCCCACCCGCGCGCCACGATCCCGAGCGCCTGCGCCGCTGCGACTATTTCGTGCAGCCGAGCACCTTCTGGACAGCGGAAGCCTGGCGCCGGACAGGGCCGCTCGATGCCCTGCTGCACTTTGCTTTCGACTGGGATTGGTTCCTGCGCGCGCAGGCCGCAGGCTGTTGCTTTGACCGAATGATCGACATCCTCGCCGCCTACCGCATCCATCCGCAGCACAAGACCGGCACGGGTGGGGAGCGGCGGCGCGATGAAATCCTCGCCATGATGCGCCGCTACGCTCCGCCAGAGGTCGCGCCGATGTTTGAGTGGGTGCGCGCGCGGCCGCAGCTCTGGCGCGGGCTGAGCCGCTGGCGCCAACTGCACCGCTGGGGGGTGCCGCTCGAACTGGCGACGGTCGCGTGTCCGGCGCTGTGGAGCCGTCCGGCGGGATATTCGCTCGCGGTGCTCGGGGATTGCGTCGATTCGCTCTGATGTGACTGCTCCCTGGCTTACGATCGTCACGCCGACTTTCAATCGCGCCGTTCTCCTGCGTGAAGCGCTCGAAAGTGTCGCGACGCAGGGCGTCGATGGCGTCGAACACCTGGTCATCGACGGCGCATCGACCGATGGAACATCGGATGTAGTCGTCGCTTTTCCGCACGTGCGCATGCTGAGCGAGCGGGACAAAGGCATTTACGATGCGGTGAACAAGGGGCTGCGGCTGGCGCGCGGCGGAATCATCGGGTTGCTGAATAGCGACGATCTTTACCTGCCGGGTTCGCTGCGGGCGGTCGCGGAGGCATTTGCCGATCCGGCCGTGGAGATCGTGAGTGGTGGCGCGGAGGTTTTCAGCGATGCGGAGGGCGCACGCACGGTGCGGCAGCGCTACTTCGGCGCCGCCCAGCTCGCGCTCACACCACGGCAACTGACCTTCGGTGTTCCGGTGATCAATGCGCGCTTCTTCCGTCGATCGCTCATCGATCGTGTGGGCCTGATGGATCTGCGTTACCCGATTGCCGCGGACCGTGAGTTCCTGTTGCGGGTGGCGCGGCTGCAGCCGCGTGCGATCGTGCTGTCGCAGACGGTCCTCGCGTATCGCGAACATGCGGATTCGCTGACGCTTCGCGCGCAGGTGCCCGCGGCGGTGCGCTACCGTGCCGAACATCTGGAGATCGCGGAGTGCGCCATGGCGACGCCGGAACTGTCGGCGGATGAAGCGCGAGTCTTTCGCGACTGGCATCGGGAGGAGAGTGCAATGCTGGCGCTCGGGCTCGCGCTGGAAGGCCGGTTGGACGATGCCGCGTGCGCGGCGTGGCGCGGCTGGAGCCAGTCGGCGCGCTGGCCGATGGCGGTCGGGAAGTGTGTGGCGGAGGCGATCCGCCGGCGACTTCACGCATGAGCGCACCGAGGGTGAGCGTGATTCTGCCAGTGTTCAACCGCACGGCGACCATCGGGCGGTGCGTGGATTCGATCCGCGCGCAGACGTTCACCGATTGGGAGTTGGTCGTGGTGGACGACGGGTCCGCCGACGATTCCGCTGCGATCATTTCAGCTTACCGAGACCCGCGTTTTCGCATCCTGCGGCACGAGAAGAATCGGGGCGCGGCAGCAGCGCGGAACACGGCGATGCGTGATGCGCGCGGGGAATTCCTCGCCTGGATCGACTCCGATGACGAGTGGCTCCCGGCCAAACTCGCGCAACAACTCGCGCTGCTCGAGCGCACGGGCGCTGCCGCATGTGCGTGCGACTATTTCATGTCCACCGCAGGCCATGAACATCCTGTGCGCATCCCCGCGAGTGACGATTGGCGCCGCACGCTCCACACCGAATGCCGGCTCGCGGCGGGCAGCACGCTCGTGGTGCGTCGATCGTGCGTGGAAAAGACGGGCCTGCTCGATGAGTCGTTGCGCTCCCACGAGGACTGGGACTGGTGTCTTCGGCTGGCGCAGCATTACCGGCTCGTGATCGTGCCGGAACTCCTCGCGCGCATTCACTACGCCGGGCCGCGCGATCCGCGCGTCGCGGCGGAATGTGATCGGGCGTTTTTCGAAAAGCACACCTCGGAGTTTGCGAGATTCGGTTCGGCGCATCTCCGGCATGTGCGCGCGTTGCATCACGGGCGGACTGTGGTCGCGGCGTTCAGCGCCGGAGAGTTTCGGCTCGGGTTGCACGCACTGGGACGAACGCTCGCAGCCAGGCCGCTGCTGCCGCCGACGAGGTATCTCGCCTTTGCGCTCTCGTTCGTCGATGGGCTGCTCGGCACGCGATTGATCGCCACTGCGGAGCGCGTGCGTTCGCGGCTGCAACCTCGCTGACGCCATGCCCGCGCCCGTCCGAGTACTCCACGTCATCGACAGCTTCGATCTCGGCGGCGCGCAGACGGCCCTGCGTCACCTCGTGCGTGCGACGGATCGCGCACGGTTCGCGCCGGAGGTCGCGGCGATGCACGGGCGCGGCGTTTTCTATGAGGACTTCCGCGCGCTCGGTGTGCCCGTTCATTCGCTGTCTCCGCAGCGGTGGCTGCCGCTCTTCATCCCGGCGCTCGCCGCGCTGATCCTGCGGCGGCGTCCGCAGATCGTGCATTGCCACCTCTTCGGCGCCAACTGGATCGCCAAGCCGCTGGCGGCGCTGCTCGGCGTGCCGGTGCGGATCAGTCACGATCAATGCAATGACGCGGTCCGCTACGAAAACCGCGCGGCTCGGTGGCTGGATACGATCGCGAACCGCTTATCCTCCCACGTCTGCGCAGTGTCCGGCTCGACGCGTGAATTTCTCCTCCAGCACGAGGGACTCGCGCCGGATCGTGTCTCGGTCGTGTACAACGGCGTCGATCTCGAGCGCTTCGATCCGGATCGTGCGGTCGCGACGCGAAACGCGGCGCAGCCTGTCGTGGCGGGCGTTGGCCGCCTCCATCCGCAAAAGGACTTCAGTCTCTTTCTCGACGTTGCCGCGCGCATCGCGGAGCGGAACGCTGCGGTGCGCTTTGTCATCGCGGGGGATGGTCCAGAGTCGGGGCCGCTCCGGGAAAAAGTGGCAGCGCTGGGGCTCGCAAATCGCGTGCGTTTTGCCGGACATGTCTCCGACATGCGCGAGATCTATGCTTCCGCTGATGCTCTCCTGCTCACGTCGCGCTACGAAGGGACGCCGCTCACGGTGCTCGAAGCGATGGCCATGCGCGTGCCGGTGGTCGCGTCGCGGCTGGACGGAATCGCCGAGGTGATCACCGACGGTGCGGACGGCTTTCTCGTTCCGCGTGGCGACGTGGATGCGTTTGCCGACCGGGTGCTGGCGTTGCTGGCCGATCCGGCGCTGCGCAAGCGCATCACGGACGCCGCCCGGAAAAAAGTGGAGACGACCTACTCCGCCGCGAACATGACCGCGCAAGTGGAGGCGATTTACAGCCGCTGTCTCGCAGCCTGAAAATGCGCATCGTTCTGCTCACCAACTACGCGCCCGACCGACAGGAGAGCATGCTGCGCTTTTCAGGCGTGCTCGCTTCCGAATTGCCGCGGCACGGCTTCGACGTCGAAGTGCTTTGCCCGCAGCCCATCTTTGGTGGGAGGAAGGGTGGGAGCGAGAGCGCGCAGAAGTGGCTGGCCTACGTCGATAAGTATCTGCTTTTCCCGTGGAAGCTCGCGGCGCGGGTGCGTCGTGCGGCGCCCGACACGCTCTTCCACATCACTGATCACTCGAACGCGGTTTACACACGTTTTATCGAGCACCTTCCGCACCTCGTGACGTGCAACGATCTCCTCGCGATCCGGGCCGCGCGCGGGGAATTCCCGACGATTCACACGGGCTGGTCGGGCCGTGTGCTGCAGCGGGCGATCCTGCGTGGGATTCAGCGGACTGCGTTCGCGACATGCATCTCGGCTGCGACGCGTCGCGATGCGTTGCGGCTCGCCGCTCTGCCCGAGGATCGCGTGACGGTGACGCACATGGGTTTCAATCATCCTTATCGGCGCAGGGAACTCACCTCCGCGCGCGGCTTGGTGGCGGCGATGTTGCCCGAAGCTCAGCGCAACGGCATCGCGAGTGGTGCGACGCGGTTCGTTTTCCACGTCGGTGGAAATCAGTGGTACAAAAACCGGCTCGGGGTGCTGGCGATCTACGAGCAATTGCACGCGGTCACGGAGCCTGGGTCGGCGATCCCGCTACTCTTCATGGCGGGACAAAAGTTGGGCGGGGAAGTCGCGGACAGGATCGGCTCGAGTCCAGTGCTCCGCGAATCGGTGATCGCGCTCGAAGGTGTCGGAAACCAGCAACTCGAAGCGCTCTATTCCGCCGCCGAGTGCCTGCTCTTTCCTTCGATCGCCGAAGGCTTCGGCTGGCCGATCGTCGAGGCGCAGGCGTGCGGTTGCCGGGTGGTGACGACGGATGCGGCGCCGATGACGGAGGTCGGCGGCGAGGGGCCGCTCTATCTCGAGGCGGAGGAGATTCTGCCCGGTGAAGTGGACGGCGTGCGGCGCGCGGCGGAAAAACTTTGCGCTTTTCTCGAAGAGCCAGAAAGCGAGACGCACCGACGCGTTGCCGCGGGGCATGCGAACATCACCCGCTTTTCCACGGAAGGAATGATCGAGAAGTACGCGGCCTTGTATCGATCGATCCTGAAGGCGTGATCCGGTCCTGATGACCGCACGCCGGTGGCCTGCCTGAGGAATCGCAGGTCCACACGGACGGCAGCGCAATCCCTTGGTGTTTCGGGCAGCGCTTCGTTTCCGCCAGGTTCCCGGGGGGACCGGCTATGGCGAGATGTTGGCTTTCGTCGGCGCGAAGTTTCCGAAGATCGTGCCTCCGGTAAATCCAACACCGCCGGTGTCGTCGCGCAGACCGCCACCTTCGACGGCGGCGATGTTGCCGGTGATCCGCGTCGCCGAGATGACGAGCGCGCTGCCTGGAGTGGAAGTGATCAAACCACCGCCGTCGCCGGTCGCCGCAACATTGCCGACGAGGACCGAACTGCGGAGCGTTTTCGTCCCGGCGCTGGCGATGGAAATGCCGCCGCCGTCGCTGTTCGCGAAGTTTCGCCCGATGGCCAGAGCGACGAGGTCGATGGCGCCGGCACTGAGCTCGAGGCTGAGTCCGCCGCCGCTGCCAGTCGTGGCGATGTTGCTGAAGAAACGGGAGGTCTTGACCGATACGTTGCCGCTCCCGTCCGAAGCGATGCCGCCGCCTTCGCCGCCGAGGTTCGATTGGAAGAGGCTGCCTTCGACCGTGAGCGTGCCTGTGCTGGTGCGGAAGATGCCGCCCCCGAGTGTCGTGGCGATGTTGTGGAGGAAGCTCGAGCTCTTCACCACGAGCGCGCCGCTGCCTTCCACGGCCAGCGCACCGCCGTCGTCGCTGGCGAAGTTTTGCTGGAAGACCGATCCCGAAACGGTGACCGGGGTGCCGGGGCCGGCGCAGATCGCTCCGCCGTCCGTGGTCGCCCTGTTCGCGGTGAAGGTGGAACTGCTCACGATCACGCCGTCCGTGGTGATGGCGAAGATCCCGCCGCCGTCGGCGCCCGCGGTGTTCGCGGTGAAATTCGTGCGACTCGCGGTGAGCTTGGCGTTGCCGACCACAGTGATGGCGCCGCCGGTCGTCCCGGCGGTGTTGCTCGTGAAAGTGTTGCTGACGAGGGTCGCCGAGAGGTCGGCGTTATCGAGAATGATCGCGCCGCCCTGGCCAGTAGCCCGGTTCCCGGCGAAGAGCGACGATACCACGGTGAGGTTGCCATCATTGATCGAGCAGATCGCGCCGCCGTCGCCCGAAGTGCTGTTGGCGATGAATTTACTCGTGGAAATGCTCAGCGCATCGCTCGCTCGATCGACGAGCCCGCCGCCGCCCGCGGCGCCGCGGTTGCTGGAGAAGAGCGTGTTTTGGATCGAGTAGCGCCCGTCGTTGAGGTCGAGTCCGCCGCCGGCGCCGCTCGCACTGTTGCCGATGAAGCTGGAGTTGCGCACGATTACCACGGCGGAAGTGGAAGAGTTGTGATCGAGCAGCGCGCCGCCGCCGCCGCCATCGGTCGCTCTGTTATTCGATACCGTCACACCATCGAGCAGCAGTCCCGCCGCCGCCGTTCCGCCGCCAGTGGTAAGATGCAGTCCGCCGCCGGATTTCGCATCGTTGTTCGCGATGATGCTCTTCGTGATGGCGATGCCGCCCGTGGCCGAGACGAAGAGGCCGCCGCCGTTGTTGCCACCGGGTCCGCTCGCGAGGTTGCCGAGCACCTGGCTGCCGGTCATCGAAAATTTCCCTGTGGTATCCACGCAGATGCCGGCGCCGTTTCCCGAAGCGGTCGCTCCTTGCACGATCAAGTTCGCGAGACTCAGGCTCTCCGTGCTGCGGATCGAACCTCCGTCGCCGGCGACCGCGCCGTTCACGAGCGAGAGCCCGGAGATCGCTACGGACACGACCGCACCGGTGTTGTCGGTGGTGTCGAAGTGCCGGTTGTTCTTCCCCGCGTCGATCGTCAATTTGTCGGCGCCCGGGCCGCGGATAACCATGCTGGTGGCGATGTCCAGGTCCCCTTTCAGGGGGTCGAGGTTGATCGTGCCAGTCGCCGTCGAGGCAAAGACGATCAGGTCGGCCGCTGGGTTCAGATTGGCCTGAACGATGGCCTCACGCAGCGTCGTACCAGCGCCATTGTCGTCGAGGACTGAGGTCACGATGATGGTAGCCGGAGCGATGCGCGCTTCGAGGATTTCGATCGTGTGGATGCTAAAAGGCGAAGGCATAGGGAAATATGGAGATTATGGTGGCGAAGCTACGCGCGCCCCGGCCCCTTAGGCAACGCCAAACTGTAGCTGGCTCACCGAGAGCTTTTTACATCGCTCTGCGTGCGGTCGCGACTGCCTGTGTGCGGCTAGGACCCCGGCAACTCGCTTGCCGCCGGACGAGTGCTTTCCATGTCCAGGAGCTGCTCCCGCGAGATGCCATGCAGGGCATAGATCCGCAGGATCGTTTCCTCGATCAGATTATTCGGGCAGCTCGCGCCAGCGGTGATGCCGATGACGACCGGCAACGCCGGCAGCCAGCCTTCGCTGGTGACCTCGTGTTTCTCCCGCGCCCAGTAATGGACGATGCGGTCGCGGCTCTCGAGTTTGCTGGCGTTGCGAATGAAGTAGGTGGGGAGCTTTTCCTCGCCCATCTCGGCGAGGTGCGAAGTGTTCGAGCTGTTGTAGCCGCCGATGACGAGGAGGAGGTCCATCGGTGCGGCGAGCATGTCGCGCAGCGCGTCCTGCCGTTCCTGGGTCGCGCCGCAGATGGTGTCGAAGAAGCGGAAGTTCTGTGCGGCTTTCTGCTCGCCGTCGCGGTCGCGGACGGCGGCCATGATGCGGCGCTGCACTTCCTCGGTCTCGCCGCGCATCATCGTGGTTTGATTCGCCACGCCCACGCGGCGCAGGTGCAGCTCGGGATCGAAGCCCGCGCTGAACGCGCCTTTGAAGCGTTCGAGAAACGCGGCCTTGTCCCCGCCGCCGCGGATGTAGTCGCAGACGTAGTCGGTATCGCGCAGCGTGAGCACGATGAGGTAGTGCCCCTTCCCGCCGATGATCGCGCGCGACGCCGTCGCCATGGTCTCCTCGTGCGTGGCCTTGCCGTGGATGATCGACGTCATGTCGTCCTGCGCGTTCTGCTTCACGCGCTTCCAGACGCTCATCACGTCGCCGCACGTCGTATCGACGATCTGGCAGCCGATCGCCTTGATCTGCGCGAGCGTGGTCACGTCGGTGCCAAAGGCGGGGACGATGACCACGTCCTCGGCGGTGAGTTCGCTCACGTCGGCTTCGGGCGATTTCCCGAGCAGATTCTTCACGCCGAGTTCGGCGATCTGCTGGTTCACTTCGGGGTTGTGGATGATCTCCCCGAGGATGAAGAGCCGGCGATCCGTGAAGACCTTCGCCGCCGCGTAAGCGAGGTCGATGGCGCGTTCGACTCCATAGCAAAAGCCGAATTGCTTCGCCAGCCGCACGGTCACGCCGCCGCAGCAGAGGGTGCCGCCCGAGGCGCGCAGCCGCTCGACGATCTCGCTCCGGTAGTGCGTCTCGACCTGCGCCTGCACCGCCGCCATCACGTCGGGCGTGCGGAGATTCACGCGCTTGGCGGGCGTGGAGGTGGTGGGAGTGCTGCTCATGACTTGTAGAAAAGCGAACCGGTCGCTGGACGCACACTATGCAGCATCCAGCGACCGGTGAAAGGACGCGAAATCGCGGCGCAGCCTAGGATTGCTCGACGAGCAGCGGGCCGGCCGGATCTTTGAACCAGCTCGGCGACATCATGAAGGAACGCGGCGGATCGGGGTCGCGGCTCTGGTCGAGCTTGCGGACCTTCGATCCGTAGAGCGCGTCTTCCGGCTGCCGGCTGGAGATGTTCACCGGCGTGCCGATATTCACGAGCGCAAAGAGCCGAGCCGCCGCTTCCTTGTGCAGCCGGATGCAACCGTGGGTGCGGGGCCGGGGATGCACGAAGCCTTCGTGAAAGCCATAGGCCGGCTTGAATTCACACCAGTAGGCCATCGGGTAACCGGCATCGGGCTGGCTCACGCGGCGTTTGGTTTTGATCTTGTTGTTAATCCGGAAGTTCCCCGCGGGAGTGGGGTCGCTGCTCGTGCCGACGCAGCCCTGCACGGCCATGAGCAGGCGATCACCTTCCAAAACGTAAACGTGCTGCGTCGAAGTCGAGACCTTCACGCGCACGGCGGACGGGTTCTTCGGCTTGTAGGCGGTAACTTTGTAGGATCCACCCGTGCCGGCGCATCCCGAGAGGAAGGCGACCACGGCAGCGAGCGAAAGCGTGGAGAGGAGGCGTTTCATGGGCGGCCATGCAAGACGCCAAGTGGTCCTTTGTCAAATTCCGCGCTCACTTTGCCGCTGGCACCGCGCCGTATTGTTTCAGGTACAGCGTCTTGAAGGGATTCTCGGGAGCCAGTGGAGCTTTTTCATTCACCAGCAGCGGCTGGACGCTCGTCCACCAGGCGTCGTAAGCACCGGTCAGTTTTTTCACCACGTCCGGGTTGGCCGCGGCGACGTCGGTCTGCTCGCCGGGATCCGCTTGCAGGTCGAAGAGCTGCCACTGCGCCGCGGCGATCGGCTCAGGTCCGCTCTCGGCGATGCTTTCTTTTTTCACGGCACCGGTTGCTTTCGCCTGCGCCCGGGCTCGCGGTTTCGCATTGCCCCCTCCCGCGCTGACGAGCTGCCAGCGGGTGTTGCGGACGCTGCAATTGGTAAACTTGTATTGCTGCGGATCGGCGTCTTTCGGCCAGCGCCCGACGTGGGTGAAGAACTCGCGGTCGGGCCAGTCGGCGTTCGGATTCTCGAGCAATGGGACGAGGCTACGGCCCTCGACCTGAGCCTTCACTTCGCCAGACAGCGTGGCCCCCGCGAGTTCGGCCAGGGTGGGGAAGAAGTCGATGTGCGCGCAGAGCTTGTTCACCGGCGCGGGCGTGAGCGTGCCGGGCCAGCGCCAGAGGCTGCTCGCCTTGATGCCGCCCATCCACGGCGTGCCCTTTTGCGCACGGAGTCCGGCATTGAAGACCTTCGTGCCGGCCGTGCCGCCGTTGTCGTTCATGAAGACGACGAGCGTGTCGTTTTCGATCCCCCACTCCTTCAGCTTCGCGAGGAGCAGGCCGAGGTTCTGGTCGATGTTGTGGAGCATGCCGAAGAAATTCTGCACGTCCTCGCCCTCGACCTTGCCTGCAAAGAGCGCCTTATCTTCGGGACGGGCAATGTAGGGACCGTGGGGCGCATTGGTGGCGATGTGCGCGTAGAAGGGCCGCTTCCCTTTCACGCTCTCGATCCACTCCTGCGCCTGCGCGAAAAACACGTCGGTGCAGTAGCCCTTGGTCTTCTCGAAGGTGCCGTTGTGCAGGATCGTCGGGTCGAAATATTTGTTCCCCGGGGCATCGCCGCACGAGCCCGGATAGGTCTGCCCGATCCCGCCCGCGCCGTGGATGAACATCTCGTCAAACCCGCGCGCATCGGGCCGGTACTCCGGTTCATCTCCGAGGTGCCACTTTCCGAAAATGCCCGTGGTGTAGCCCGCGGTCTTCAGCACTTGCGGCAGGGTGGTCGCCTTCAACGTCATCCGCTCGCGCTCGAGGATGGTGTGGGTGATGCCATTCTTGAATTCGTGCCGGCCGGTCATCAGTGCGGAGCGGGTCGGTGAACACGTCGGGCTCACGCAGAAGTCCTCAAAACGCACGCCCTCGGCATTCAGCCGATCGAGATTCGGCGTCTTGAGAATCGGATTCCCGTGCGCCGACAGATCGCCGTAGCCCTGGTCGTCGGTGAGCAGGAAGATGATGTTCGGATGTCTGCCGGCGAGCGGTGCGGCGTGGGCGGCGGAAAGGGCAGAAATGCAGAGCAGGGCGGCGAGTAGGAGGCGTGGGAGGTTCATGAGGGCGAAGAGGGAATAGCGCAACGGTGCGGAACTTGGGAATGGAAAGCGCACACGGGCGCCTGGGCGCCGGGTGAGGATAAAGTGAGGGAAGACCGATGAAACTGAATACCGACTCGCTCTCGCGCTGCATTCAAACGCTCGAAGCCTCGCTCGTTCGCCTGCGTGGGACAGAGACTGGTTCCGTCGATTACGAGATCTTCCGCAATGCTGTGGTCCAGGGCTTCGAACTTACGCTGGAAACCGCTGGGAAGCTCCTGCGCAAGGCGCTCAAGCCCTATGCCGCCAGCCCGCGTTTCGCCGACGAACTGACTTACAAGGATGTGTTCCGGCACGCCGCACGCCATGGCTTGGTGGATACGTCTGCGGTGGAACGTTGGTTTGAATACCGGGACAATCGCAACAGCACCGCGCACGACTACGGTGCAGGCTTTGCGGAGGAAACCCTCGTGCTGCTGCCGCGATTCCTCGCCGATGCCCGCTCTCTCGAAGGCGCACTCAAGAATCTGCCCGATGAGTCCTGAACTCGACCTTCCGCCCGAGGACTTGCGCATCGTCCGGGACCTCCTCGCGCAGCTGGCTCCGGGCACCGAGATTTGGGCCTTCGGCAGTCGCGTGACCGGCGAGGCGCATGCCAGTTCCGATCTTGATCTCGTGATCGTGGACACACCGGACGCTCCTTCCGCCGGGCGTCAGGCCGCCGCACTCAAGAGCGCTCTTGCGGAAAGCGCGCTGCCGATCCTCGTCGATGTACTCGCTTGGTCGCAGATCCCCCCGGCATTCCGACGCGAGATCGAGCGCCTTCACGTCCCGCTTCAATGCGCTGAAAACGCGGTCAACGCTTACGATGCATCAGCGCTTCGATCTCCTCCGTTTCGAGAGCGATGTGCGACATGAGATCGACGGGGCCTTCTTCGGTAATCAGAACATCGTTCTCCAGGCGCACACCAAGGCCTTCTTCCGGAAGGTAGATGCCGGGCTCCACCGTCATCACCCAACCCGCGGCGAAGGGCGCGCCCACGGTGCCGACGTCATGCACGTCGAGGCCGAGCGGGTGGCCGAGACCGTGTGGGAAGTATTTCTTCAGCGCGGGTTTGTCGGGGTTTTGCTTCTTGATGTCGCTCTTTTTCAGCAGGCCGAGTTGGAGCAGTTCCTCCTGCATCGCGGCTTCGGATTCCTTCTGCCAGTCGCGCGGGAGCTTGCCGACAGTGAGCCCGGCGATGGATCCACGCAGGACGCGGAGGACGGCATTGTAGACGTCGCGCTGGCGGCGGGAAAAGCGGCCGCTCACCGGCAGCGTGCGGGTGAGATCGGCGTTGTAGTTCGCATACGCGGCGGCGACGTCGAGCAACAGAAGGTCACCCTTTTTGCACGGCTGATCGTTTGTCACGTAGTGCAGCACGCAGGCGTTTTTTCCTGATGCGATGATCGGCCCGTAGGCGAAGCGGCCGCGCTGGCGGATGAATTCGTGCGCGAACTCCGCTTCGAGTTCGCACTCATTCACGCCGGGCGTCACGCGCTTCGCCACGCGCTCGAAACCGTCGCGCGTGATCTCCACAGCTTCGCGGATGAGGGCGAGCTCGGGCTCGCTCTTGACCAGCCTAAGCTGGTGGAGCAGCCGGGGGAGCCGTTCGAAGCGATGCAGCGGATATTTCTCCCGGCACACCCGCGCAAAGCGGGCGTCGCGCGATTCCACTTCCAGCAGGGCGCGACGGTTTTCGTTGGCATTCAGCCACACCATCTGCGCCTCGCACATCAGCATGTGAAAGAAGTTCGGAAAATCCGCGAGCCACTTCACCTGGCGGATGCCGGTGCGGGCCTTGGCTTCCTCGACCGTGAGCTTGTGGCCTTCCCACTGCGCGATGAGTTCGCTCGTCTCGCGGAGAAAAAGAATTTCGCGGTGCTTCTCGTCGTGGGCGTCCGGCATCAGCACGAGGATGCTCTCCTCCTGCTCGACGCCGGTGAGGTAAAAGAGGTCGCTGTTTGGGATCATCGTCCCGGTGCCGTCGCCGTTCGTCGGCGGGATGTCATTGGCCTGGACGATGGCCAGCGAGCCCGGCGGCAGCAGTGCGCGCAGGCGGTTGCGATTTTCGATGAAGAGTTCGGGGGCGATGGGGCCGTGGCGCATGGGGGCGGATTTCGGCATTCGCGGGGCGCGGAGGCGAGCTTGAAAAGCGCGTGGCATCGCCGATGCTTCCGCACCAAGACCCGAGATGATTAAAGCCAATTGTCGGGACCGTTTTACGGTGCAGGATTTCGACTTCGTCGTGCGCACGCTCGCGAGGTCTGAGAAGGAATCGGTGACTCTGGGGGACTTGCTCACCGATGCCGAGACGCGCGACGCGCTGCTCGATAGCCCAAAACTCGTCGAGGCCGTGCTCGAGGGCACGGCGCCGCTGAGCATTTCGCCACAGCTCTACTTCTACGTTTTGCTCAGGCGTGTCTTAAAAGATACAGGCGTCGATGACCGGACGGTCAGCGATTATGTCGCTTCTTTGCTCGCGACATTTTCCGATACCGCGCGGATGCGATCTCCAGCCGACGGGGCGACGGGTCCGATCCAATACGTGAGCGACATGCTCATCGCGCTGCACAAGGCCTCTCCGACGCAGACGTTCCTGATCCGGGCGCATGTCGGGAATTATTCGCTCTTCGTCACCGGCATCTTTCACGAATCGGTGCTGCACCGCTCGCAGCGCGGCGCGCCGGATCTCGGCTTTTACGAGCAAGTCGGCCGAGCGAGCTATAAGGCTGCGGCGGAGCATCAGGTCGCGCGGACCGCGGCGCTGAGCGGCGTCTATGACCGGCTCGCGGAAAGTTTCCACGATGTCCGTCTCGCGCTGAACCGGCTCTCGGATTCCATCCTGCATCTCGACGACGCGCCCACGCCGCTGATCGCGTTGGAAACATGAGCGCGACGCTCTTCAGCGAGATTCAGCGGCTCTTTGAGCGGACGTACGCTTCGGTCGGGATCAATCTGGAAGAGTGTCTCATCGGGCGACAGCGCTGCGGACAGCTCAGCCGGGCCGCAGGCGCCTCGGCGCGGGAGTTGAGTGAACTCGCACGCACCTTCCTCCGCACCGCCGACGGCCAGCTCCACATCGGGATCTACTATTCGCAGTGGCTCATAGACCAACTCGAGCGGCATGACCCGCGGCAGGGGCTGAACGAAGCGAACATCCGGTCGCTGATTTCCTTTGTGGAGGAGATCAATCACGCCCTGCATGCGGCGCTGCAGTTTCAGCGCGGCGTCGCGGAGATTCATCACGAGGATTACGCGCGCAATCTGGAGCTCCAGGCGCAGGTGGATACGTATCTCGTGTTGCTGCTCTTCGTCGCCTTCTTCCGCAAGACGCAGCGGATCTCGCGCGCAGATCGACGCTGGTTGCGTTTTCACCTTTTCTCCCGCCACCAGCCGCACGCCTATCGCTCGGCAAACCTGCGCGGTCGCTATCTCGAAACGACCGAACTCGCGGCGCGGTACACGCGATACCTCGATGGGCTGAACGGCGCGCGCCGCGTGGATGAGATCCGCACCTTTCACGCGCTCGACTATGGCGCAAAGCAGCAACGCATCCTGGCGCTGATGGATGCTGCGCGGGAAGAAGGCCCAAGCACCAGTCTCCAAGCACCAAAGAAACTCCAATCGCCAAAGTCCACGACGTAGCCCGGAGCCGGGAGCGCTCCTGGTTGCCTGGCGCTTGGAGTTTCTCTGGAGCTTGGAGCTTGGAGCTTGGGATTTTTCCGCGCAGTCTCTGCGCGATGATCCACCTCACCATCCTCGGCAGCGGCAGCGCCGGAAATTGCGCGCTCGTCGAGACCGCGAAGACGCGGCTGCTGATCGATGGCGGGCTGAGCGCGCGCCAGATCGCGGTGCGGCTGGCGCAGTGTGGGATCAACCCCATCGAGATCGATGGCATCCTGCTCACGCACGAGCATCTCGACCACGCCGGCGCGCTGGATGTGTGGTGCAAGCAATTCGCCACGCCGATCTACTGCAACCGGCTCACCGCCGAAGTGCTCCAGACGCCGCGCCCCGATCTGCGCAAGGACTGGCGGTACTTTGGCACCGGCACCGAGTTCATGGTCGGCGACATCACCATCGAGACTTTCCCCGTGCCGCACGATGCCGTCGAGCCGGTGGGCTACATGCTGCACCACGGCAATGCTGCGCTCGGCTTCCTCACCGATCTTGGGACGGTCACGAAGCTCGCGCAGGAGCGCATCCGCCACGCGCACACGCTCTGTATCGAGACGAATCACGACGAGAAGCTCCTCCAGGACGACACCAAGCGACCGTGGAGCGTGAAGCAACGGATCATGTCGCGCCACGGGCACCTCTCGAATGCCGCCGCCGCGAATGTCCTGGCGGAATGCGCTGGGTCGCATCTGCGGCGTGCGGTGCTCGGGCACCTGAGCCGCGACTGCAACTCACCGGAGCTGGCGGTGGGCACGGTTCGGGCGCGCCTCGCGGAGTGCGGGGCGAGTGAGATCGACGTGATCTGCGCGACGCAGCGCGAAGTTACCGCGCGTTTCGCGGTGGCGTGACACAGGCCTCCTTGCCTGTGATCACTCGCAGCACAGGCCGGAGGCCATTGTCACAGATCAGCCGCGCGCTTTCACTTCGTCCCAAAGCCTGTCGAGTTCCGCGAGTGCCATGCCGTCGAGCGCCAGCCCACGTTCGCGGGCCAGGGCCTCGACCGCGCGAAAGCGACCGCTAAACTTTTCCGTCGCGCGATGCAGCGCCGGCTCCGCATCGACCTTGAGCTTCCGGGCGAGATTCACCACCGAGAAAAGGACGTCGCCGATTTCGTCTTCGAGCTTCGCGGGATCGTCGAGCACTGCCTCCACTTCGGCCAACTCCTCGCGCACCTTCGCGAAGACCGGCGCCGCTTCGTGCCAATCAAAGCCAATCTTCGCTGCCTTCTTCTGCACCTTTTGCGCGCGCATCAGCGCGGGCAGCCCTTTCGGCAGCCCATCGAGCACCGACTCCACGACCGCGCCGCCTTTCTCCGCGCGCTTGATGTCATCCCACTTGCGCAAGACCTCCGCCGCATCCGCGCACTGATCCTCGCCGAAGACATGCGGGTGCCGCCGCACGAGT
>JANPIS010000003.1:0-3118 GCA_031425095.1 Chthoniobacteraceae bacterium | reverse complement strand
CCCTGCGTCACCGCGTCCGGTGTTCCGGCGAAGACTTCGCGGATGCCATCGAAGACGCCGAGATACAGCGCTGGCGTCGATCGCGGCGTGCGCGAGAGCGGCGACTGATCGACCATCACGACCTGCTCGACCTTGTGCGCGCCGAGGATGCGCTTGCACGCGCCGGGGAGTTCGTCGGTGTTTTCCCCTTTCGCGGCGCGGAGATTTCCGAAGAGCACGTCGTGCACGAGGGTGCTTTTGCCGGAACCGGAGACGCCGGTGATACATGCGAGCACACCGAGCGGAATCTCCACGTCGATGCCGCGCAGATTGTGTTCACTCGCGCCCTGGATGCTGATGAACGCGCGCGGTTTGCGTCGCTTCGCGGGCACCGGGATCGACTTGCGTCCGGTGAGGTAGTCGGCGGTGAGCGTGTCGGGAGTGGTGCTCAGCGGCTTCGCTTTTCGCTTCGATCCAGCACTCGCTGTCGGCGGTGCGCCGAGCATGTCGCTGAGCGGGCCATTGAACACGAGTCCGCCACCGGCATCACCGCGTCCGGGCCCGAGTTCGATGAGGTTGTCCGCCGCGCGGATCACCGCCTCGTCATGCTCCACGACGAGCAGCGTGTTGCCCTTGTCGCGGAGCTGCTTCATCACGCGGATGAGCCGGCTGGTGTCGCGCGGGTGCAGCCCGATGCTCGGTTCGTCGAGGACGAAGAGCGTGTTCACGAGCGACGCCCCGAGACAGGTCGTGAGATTCACGCGCTCCACTTCACCCCCGCTGAGCGTGCGCGTCGGGCGATCGAGCGACAGATAGCCGAGTCCGACCTCTGCGAGGTAACCCAGGCGCGACGCCACTTCCCCGAGCAGCATCTCCGTGGACGCGTCGTTTCCAAGCTCGGCCGTCTGCGCCCGAATCTGCCCGTGCAGTTCGACCACCGGCGTCCGCATCAGATCAGGCAGCGTCTTTCCGACGAACCGGTAATTCAGCGTCGCTGGCTGGTAGCGTCCACCGTCGCAGTCGGGACAGGTCGTGTAGCTGCGGTAGCGGCTAAGCAGCACGCGGACGTGCATCTTGTAGCTCTTCGTCTCCAGCCACGCGAAGAAGCCCTTCACGCCATACCACAAGCCGGCCGTCCAGAGATCCTCGCCTTTCGCCGCCGACTTTTCTCCATGGAGCACCCAGTCCTGATCAGCCTTCGCCAGCTCATCGAACGGACACATCGTGTCGATGTCCTTCGCCGCCGCGCACCGCATCAGATCGCGCTGACACTCCCGGCCGTTCTCGGTCTGGAATGGTTTCACCACGCCCTGCGCGATGCTCAGGCTGCGGTCGGGAATCGCGCGCAGGAGATCCGTCGCGATCGTCCGTCCAAACCCGCGACAGGTCGGACACGCGCCATGCGGATGATTGAAGCTGAACAAGCCGGGCGAGGGCGGGGAGATGTCGAGGTCGCAGTGCGCACAGTGCCAGCCCGTGCTGAAGGGGAGCGGCGTGGCTTCGGTGGTGATGAAGGAGACCTTGCCCTTTCCAAAGCGCAGCGCGGTCTCGACGGCTTCGGTGACGCGCGAGCGATTTTCCGCGGTGAAGGCCAGCCGATCCTGGAGCACGGAGACAACCGGCGGGAGACGCTTTACGCGCGGCGCTTCATCGACACGGTGAATTTCGCTCTCGAGCCAGACCCGCAGATAACCCTGCTGCTGGAGGAAGGTGTAGAAATCGGCAGTGTCCGTCTTTGGCGGCACGGGAATACCGAAGGTGATCAGCAGCGTCTCGCCGGCGTGGGCTCGAAAAATCTCATCGACGATGGACTTTGCGGTCTCGGGGCGAATCTCCCGCTGGCACTCGGGGCACGACGCTTTCGCCACGCGCGGGAAGAGCAGCTTCAGGTAGTCGTTGATCTCCGTCATCGTGCCCACCGTGGAGCGCGTGGTCTTGACGGGATTCGACTGTTCGATCGCGATCGCGGGTGGGATGCCGCGGATCGCGTCCACCTTCGGCTTGTCCATGCGGTCGAGGAACTGCCGCGTGTACGGGGAGAAGGTCTCGACGTAACGGCGCTGGCCCTCGGCGTAGATCGTGTCGAAGGCGAGCGACGATTTGCCGCTGCCACTCGGACCCGAGATCACATTCAGCTTGCCGAGTGGAAGATCGAGATCGATTCCCTTGAGATTGTTCTGCCGCGCCCCTCGGATTTCGATGCAGCCGGGAGTCGGGACGATGGTCAGCTTGGGTCGCGGCATGGGCAAAGGGTGCGCATGGTCGTGCTACGACCCGCGGAATGCAAACGATGCGGCGAGAAACCGTTCGGCGACGGTTTGCAGCGACCGCAGATGCGCGTGCGGCGAAAGCGCATCCAGCTGCCCCGATCAAGCACTCAGGGATGGACCTGAGCGCCTCTCCTCGGACGCATGAAGACTCGCGGTGCTACTTCGCCTCGACCTCGCGCTTCATGACCGCGGAGAGCTTCGAGACTTTCTGCTTCATGATCTTGCCCGCCTTGAACTTCACCGTGGCCCTTGCCGGGATCACAAAGCTGCTGCCCGGAACGTTGGGATTCCGGCCGACTCGCGGTTTGGTGAGCTTCACTTCCAGCACGCCGAAGTTTCGCAATTCGACGGTATCGCCAGTGGCGAGCGCGTCGGTGATGTGATCGAGCGTCTTTTGGACGACGTCGAATACGTGATGTTGCACGAGACCCGTTTCGTTACTGATTTTCACAACGAGTTCCCTTTTCGTTAATGTACCCATGGACGGTGACTTAGCCCGCTAGTCTGCATCGGGCAAGGAGTCGTTGGTAAAAAATTGCGGAGCGACTTCCGCCGCGGTCTTGAAATGCGTTTTCGCGACCTGTTTGAGGAATTCCGCTCCACGATCCGCGACAATCTCCCGGGCAACGGTCTTCACCAGATCCGAAGCGCCGAGCGGCATCTTGCGTCCGAGCTTCGTCCCGGCGGTGCGCATCCAGTCGATGAATCGTTCCCGGGCGAGGATCGACGCGGCAGCGACGGCGATGTCGCTCTCGGCTTTGGTGCGCTGATCGATCTGGATGCGCCGCCCGCGTTCTCCGAGCGCGCCCGTGATCAGGCGCACATTCTTCGTGAACTGATCGCTCAACGAACGCGGACAATCGGGCCGC
>JANPIS010000002.1:0-9126 GCA_031425095.1 Chthoniobacteraceae bacterium | reverse complement strand
CGGGATGTCGCTGCGCCCGAGCTGCGCCATCGCTTCCACGGCCCGCACGCGCACTTCGTTCCAGCGGACGAATGGCCCTGCCGTCGGCTCCATACCGAGGACGATGTTCTCCATCACCGTGAGGTGACGCGCGAGCGAGAGCTCCTGGTAAATCATCGACACGCCCGCTCGCCGAGCTTTGAGCGGATGCGCGGGGCGATAAGGTGCGCCATCGAGCCACATCCGGCCTTCGTCCGGCGGGTGTGCGCCCGAGAGCACTTTCATCAGCGTGCTTTTGCCGGCGCCATTCTCGCCGACGAGCCCGAGCACTTCGCCCGCACCGACCGCGAGATCCACCCCGTCCAGTGCGACCGTCGCGCCGAAGCGTTTGCGGACGCCCTCCATCCGAAGCAGTGGCGGGACGTTCATGGGTCGCACACGGAGCGCACGGAGCGCACGGAATTTGGATGGAGGAGAATCACCCTACTCAAAACCCTCCGTGGTCTCCGTGTCCTCCGTGTGAAAGGTTTCATCGGCCGAGCAGCGCCTTCATCTCCGGCGTCCCCAGATTCTCCGCCGTCACGAGTGCCGCACCGCTGTCCACCACCGCGGGCACCTTCTCGCCGCGCTGATGGGCCAGCATCGCCTTCACCGCTTCGTATCCCATCTTCACCGGATTCTGCGCGACGAGCGCCTGGATCTCGCCTTTCTGCAACGCCTCGATCAGTGGCGGTGAGGTGTCGAAGCCGACGAACTTCGCTTTGCCGACGAGATTGTTTTGCCGCAGGGCGAGCAGCATTCCGAAGGTCAGCGATTCATTGGAGCAAAAGATACCGTCGGCTTCGCGGATCACATCGAGCATGTTGAGCACGACGGTCTGGGCTTCGCTCGCCGTGGCGCCGCCGTAGCGATTCTCGACCAGCAACTGAATGTCCGGGCTCTGCTTGATCACGCTCAGGAAGCCTTCCTCGCGCTCGATCGTGCTCGCAGAACCTTCCTGATAGCGCAACAGCACGACCTTCCCTTTTCCGCCGAGCAGGCGCACGAGCTCACGCCCACCGAGTTCACCTCCCGCGCGATTGTTCGTGCCGACGTAGTTCACGAAATCCTTGCCGGCCTCCCCTTTCAGCGCGGAGTCGAAGATGACGACGGGAATGTTCTTCGCCATCGCCGCCTGCACGGGCCGCCGCAGCGCGGCGTCGTCGAGCGGCGCGAGCACGATCCCACTCACGCCTTCCGACGCGAACTGCTCCACGATCTTGATCTGCTCCGCGCGGTCGCTCTCCTTGAGCGGCCCTTTCCAGAGGATCTCGACGCCGAACTCCTGCCCCGCCTTCCGTGCACCGGTCTCCACGGACTTCCAGAAAACGTGCGTCGTGCCTTTTGGAATCACCGCGATCCGCGGAGCACCTGCGGGCGCGGAGCTGTCGGACGATTTGTTGCAACTGGCGACGAGCAACGTCACCACGGCGGAGCAAAGGAATGGGAAAGGACGGGGGATGGTCATGGCGCTGGTTTCGCGAAGGCCCGTCGGCGTGGGAAGCAAAAAGCTGGTGCGGCGGCCCGAATCGACCAATCTTTTCCCTATGAAAGCCCCCGCGAACATCCACCTGGTGATTGCCCTTCTCGCTGCATGGACGGTCCCGGCCAATGCCGAGAAGAGCTTCGAAGAGCGCAACAAGGAGGCGCGGAGTGCGATCATGGCCAAGCGTCCCGATGGCGAGGCCGCATTCTACAACGAGCTCGAGAAACAAGGGCGCGCGCTGGCCGCTGATTTCCCAGACAAGATCGAAGCCTACGAAATGCTGCTCGCGGTGGCCGGACAGGCGGATGCCAGCAAGGCGCGCTCGATCGTCGGCGAGATCGATGCGAGCAAGGCGCCGGAAGCGGCCAAGCAACGCGCGCGCGGACTGCTGGCCAAGCTCGACGCGGTCGGCAAACCGCTCGACATCAAGTTCACCGCGGTGGATGGCCGCGCCGTCGATCTTTCGCAGATGAAGGGTAAGGTCGTGCTCGTGGACTTCTGGGCGGTGTGGTGCGGGCCATGCGTCGCGGAGATCCCGAACGTGAAAGCCACCTACGAGCAACTCCAGCCGAAGGGCTTCGAGATCGTCGGCATCAGCTTCGACTCGGACAAAGGGAAGCTGGAGAGTTTCGTGAAGGAAAAGGGCATGCCGTGGCCGCAATACTTCGACGGCAAAGGATGGAAGAATGAGTTCGGCGTGAAGTACGGGATCAACAGCATCCCCTCGATGTGGCTCGTGGATAAGAAGGGAATTCTGCGCGACATGAACGCACGTCAGGGCCTTGCCGGGAAAGTCGAGAAGCTGCTCGCAGAGGAGTAGCAGCGCCGCGGCGATCGCTACCGCAGCACCACTCGATCGACAAAGATCCCGGCGACGAAGACGACGCCGACGAAGGCGTTGCTGGCGAAGAACGCGCGATTGATCGCTTCCACATCCAGGCGCGCCGCACTGCGATGTTCATACACCACGGCCGCGCCGATCGCCGCGAGCATCCCGTAGTAAGCCGCGCCGAGACCAGCAAACCAGCCGAAGGCCGCAAGCACGAGGAGCATCATCCAGTGCAGTCGCTGCGCCCAAACGAGGCTGCGCGGAACGCCGAGTTTCACCACCAGCGAGCGCAGACCTTCGTTGCGATCGAACTCGTGATCCTGCGTCGCGTAGATGATGTCGAAACCCGCGACCCAGAACAGGACCGCCAGCGCGAGGATCAGGGGTGGAAAAGCCCACTCGCCGCGCACGGCGAGCCAAGCGCCGACCGGCGAGACGGACAGCGCGAGGCCAAGAAAGAAGTGGCTGAACGACGTGAAGCGCTTCGTGAGCGAGTAAAAGAAGACGATCGCCAGCGCGACGGGAGACAACCGGAAGCACAACGGATTGATGAACAACGTGACTTCCACGAATGCCGCGGAGCTGACGATGAGCAGCGCCACCGCGCCCGTGCGCGAGACCAGCGTGTGCCGCGCCGATGTGCGCGGATTGCGTTGATCGATCTGCCAATCCGCGAGCCGGTTGAAGGCCATCGCCGCCGTGCGCGCGCAGACCATCGCGAGCACGATCAGCCCGCACACTTTCCAAGTCGGCAGCCCATCCGCCGCGACGAGCATGGAGCCGAGGGCAAAAGGCAGCGCGAAGATCGTGTGCGAAAAGCGGACGAACCGCAGGAGCCGGACCGGCAGACTTTCGCGCTCGGCCGCGCTGCTCACTTCACCGCGGGGGCCTTCAGCTCTTCCTCTTCGTCGAAGATGCCGGTGAGCTTGTCGTCCACGCGCAAGTCCACCAGGCGCCAGACGCTGTCCGCCTTGTAGAAGTAGAAGCGCCAGCGGAGCGGGAATTCCTTGCCCAGCGAGATGTAGGTCGAGCGGATGAGCCGGGTGCCGACGGTCTTGTTTTCCACGAGTTCGTAGCCACTGATCACCCCGAAGACCTCGATCGCTTCCTTGGTCTTCTGCTTCAGCAGCCGCAGCTCTTCCGGGCGATCACCGATCTTCGAACCCTTCGTCAGCGTGGTGTAAGCCTGCTCGATCTCGCCTTCGCGAAGCGCGGCAAAGAATTGCGCCGCGAGCTGCACGGGAGCCGAGACTTCGCCCGCTCCTCCCGCCGGCGAAACCTCAGCCGCAGCCAGGCTATGCGGCACTTTCGAGCCCGGCGGAAAAACCATCGTCTTCGGCTTGGCGTCGGATTTCTCCTGCGCCGACAAGGCGGACGAGAGCGCGACGGCGAAGAAGCAGAGGAGGAGGCGTGGAAAATTCATGCGAGCAAGGATTCGAGACGGTGCCGGGCTTTCGCGGTGAGCGGCAGACCGTGCGCGAAGCTCAGGAGTTCAAAATTAAACCGCAAGAGTTTTCCCAGAGACCGCCGCATTTCCTGCGGATCGGAGCAGTATTTGTCCGGCAGGAAGGTGAAGCCCATCGGCTCGAGATGAATGAGCGCATCGCCGATGTGCATCGCGCCATTCGCTGAATGCAGCGCGATCTCACCCGGTCCGGCACCGGGAAGCTCGATGACTTCGAGCGTCCCGGCGATGGTGTCGCCCTCGCGGATTTCGCGATCGACGGTGATTCCGAGTTCGCTGATCGCGGCTGGGTGCGCACAGATCGGAATGGAGAAGCGGGCGCGAAAAGCTTCGGCGGCACGAACGTGATTGCCATTCGTGCAGACGATCGCTGCGGGCGGCGCAAGCTGGGCCAGTTCCTCGAGCGCGGGCTTTGCGAGCGGGATGGGGTCGATGAAGACAAGTCCAGCCGGCGTGACCGTCGCGCAGCATGAAAGCTCGGCCTTCACCGCCGGCTCGTAGGCCTGCCAAAAGGCGAGCTGCGGAGTGACGAGTTGGAATTCTTCGGCGCGGGGCATCTGCGGGATAGTGAACGACGAACGATCATCGGTGAATGACGAATGGCGCACCGCGGCTCATTTGCGCGAGGCGAAAGCAGGCATTCACAATTCGACATTCACCATTCAACATTTCCCGCATGTCCTCTCCCCGCATCCGCACCACCACCGTCGGCTCGTATCCCGTCCCCAATTGGCTCGCCGCACTGCCGAGCGAGCAAGCACGGCTCGACGCCACCCGCGTGATCTTCGACATCCAGACGCAGGCTGGCATCGACCTGCCGACCGACGGCGAACTCTACCGCTTCGACATCAATCACCCAGATACAAACGGGATGATCGATTACTTCATCCGCCCACTGGCCGGGATCAGCACCGCCGTCGGCGCCAGCGCCTGGCGGCGCTTTGCGGGCACGGCGGCGATGGGCTTCCGGCGCAAGCCCGCGGGCATCGTCACCGGCCCGCTCGGGGAGGGCGGGCTGAATCTTTACGCCGACTGCGCGATGGCCGCATCCGCGACGAAGCATCCGTTCAAATTTACGGTCACGAGCCCCTACATGCTCGCGCGCACCTTGCTCGACGAACACTACCGCGACTTCGCCACGCTCACGCTCGCACTCGCGGACCTGCTCGCGGCGCAGGTGCGCGAGCTGCCCTGCGCGTGTGTGCAGGTCGATGAAGCGAACGTCACCGGCAATCCCGCGGACGCGGACCTCGCCGCGGAGGCGATCAATCGCGTGCTCGATGCGATCCCCGTGGAGCGTGCCGTCCACTTTTGCTTCGGGAACTACGGCGGGCAGACGATCCAGGGCGGAGAATGGAAGAAGCTCACGAACTTTCTCTCCAAGCTCCACACCCATCACCTCGTGCTCGAAGTGGCCCACCGTCCAGCGGGTGATCTCGACGCGCTGCGCGACGTGGATCCGAAAATCTCGCTCGGCATCGGCGTCATTGACGTGAAGGTGAATCACATCGAGACCGCCGACGAAGTCGCGCGCCGCCTGGAAGCCGCGGAGCGCGTCCTCGGCGCAGGCCGGGTGGGCTGGGCGCATCCCGACTGCGGATTCTGGATGCTGAAGCGCTCCGTGGCCGATCGGAAGATGGAGGCGCTCGTGGCTGGCCGGAATAAATACCTGGCACGGTGAAGTGGCGGCGATGTGCAACCGTGTCGCGGGCTTTGTCGTTTAATGCGGCATGGGTCGGAGCGGTTCCCGACGGACCGTGACGACCGATCGCCCGTGCTCGCGCGAACGATCCTAGAACAAAATTGACTCGCCCCCACCCGCTGCTTCACACGGAAGCAGGCACAGCTTCGTACTGTCCTATCATGCTCCCCATCGCCCTGCCGCCGATCGCCGTCGCCATCATTTACCTGGCGCGAATGAGGGAACTCGGTGCACGCCGCGAGACGATTCCCGGCGAGATCCGTGAGCGCTGGTCCCTGCGCATCTTCTGGCTGGTCGGCACGGCGATCTGGGCGGGCGCGTTGGTGGAATATTTCGTGCGCGGCCTGCGGCTCGACTGGCCGTGGTTTCTCGCGGGCCTTGCCTGTGCCGTCGCTTCCTTCGTCATCCGCAGGCGCGCGATCGCCGCGCTGGGTCGCTTCTGGAGCCTGCACGTCGAGATTCGCGAGGAGCATCGCTTCGTGAAAGACGGACCGTTCCGGTGGGTGCGCCATCCGACCTATTTTTCCATGCTGCTGGAACTGGTGTCCGTGACTCTGATCTTGAAAGCGACGATCTGCCTCGTGCTCGTGCCGCTCATCTATCTCCCGGCGCTGGCCTACCGGCTAAGTCTTGAGGAACCCGCGCTCATCGAAAAGTTTGGCGAAGCCTATCGCCAATACATGCGCGAGACGCCCGCTTTTCTCCCGCTTCATTGGCCTCGCACCAGATGAACCCGTTCCATCGCCAAACCGACGAGACCGAACGACGCCGCGTCGTCATCACGGGCGTCGGTGTCATCGCGCCAAATGGGAGTACGCCGCAGGCATTTTGGGATTCGATCAAAAACGGCGAAAGCGCGGCGGGACCGCTGACCCGGTTTGCGCCCGGCGACTCTCCGGTGCGGATCGCATGCGAAATCCGCGATTTCGATGCGACCGACTATCTGGATGCGAAGGTCGCGCGGCGGCTCGATCGTTCAAACATCTACGGCATCGTGGCCGCAATGGGGGCGCTCAAGGATGCTGGCCTGAAAGTCGGAGAGTCGGACCCGGATCGGATGGGGGTGGTTGAAGGCACGTCGGTGAGCACCAATGAAACCGTCACCCGCGGGGTTGAGACGCTGCAATCGCGCGGCTATCGCGGCCTCACGCTGGCCGCGTTGCTCAACGGTTACTCGGGAGCGGGCAGCGGCGAGGTCGCACTGCACATCGGCGCCCGCGGCTATTCAGTGACGCTGAGTACGGGTAGCGCCTCAGGTAACGATGTCATGGGTCACGCGCTCGGCATGATTCAAAATGACGACGCGGATGTTATGATTGCCGGGGGTTCGGAGGCGCCGATCACGCCGACGGTGCTGGCCACCTTCTGCCAGGCAAAAGTGGTAAGTCGACTCCCCGGTGATCCGAAACGAGCGATGCGGCCGTTTGACGCGGAGCGGGCCGGATTCGTCTTTGGCGAAGGTGCAGGCTACGTCGTGATGGAAGAGCTGACGCACGCTCTGGCAAGGAGTGCGCGCATCTATGCGGAGGTGCTGAGCCACGGCCACTCCTGTGAAGGCTACCACCCGGTCGCGCCACATCCGGATGGTGTGGGAATCATCCGTTCGATGGAGAAAGCCATCCGGCGCGCGCGGATCGACCCCTCGTTAGTGGACTACATCAATGCGCACGGCACCGCGACGGAGGCCTACGACGCGGTCGAGACACGGGCGATTCGAAAGTTCTTCGGAGCCCACGCGGATCGACTCGGAGTGAGCGGGACGAAACCCGTCACCGGTCACCTGATGGCCGCGGCAGGTGCGATCGAGACGATCGTCTGCGCACTGGCGGTGCATCACGGCGTGATGCCGCCGACGATTAATCTGTTCACGCGGGCAGAGGGTTGCGATCTGGATTACGTGCAAGATGGCCCGCGTTCCTACCCGATCCGTGCGGCCATGAATCTGAATAGCGGCTTTGGTGGAAAGAACGCCTGCCTGTTGCTCCGGCGTTTCGAGCGGCACTCATGAATCTCCACGGCCTGGCTCCGGCCCTCGGCGCAACCTGCAATCTGTTGCTGTCGATCTATGTGCTGCTGAGCGACCGTCGCTCGCGCCTGAACCAGGTGTACTTTTTCTGGGGGCTGTGCATCACCACTTGGAATGCCTGCACCTACTTCCTTTTCACTACCCCGGCCGAGGCGCTCGGGGCAGCGACCTTCTGGGCGACGGTGCTGCAGTATGGCGTCATCTTTCTGCCCGTCGCCTCGTTGCATCTTTGCCTGCTCGTCGCGGAAGTCCCCGCCCGCAAGACTCTCGCGGCGCTTTATCTCCTGCATCTGTGCCTCGGGATCACGCACGCGCTTGGCTTCTTCACCCAGGCCCCCAAGCATCTCGAGTACGGGTGGTATTCCCAGGCGAGCTACGGATTCTACGTCTACGCTGCGGCATATTTGCAGAGCGTCGCCGCGATCTGGATCATGATCCGCCGGCGCCAGGCCCTGCCGCCAATACGGCGACGGCGGCTGGATGCGATGATTCTGGCTCAGACGCTCATCGTCACGCTCGGCTCGAATGACCTTCTGCCGATTCTCGGGATCGAGAGGTATCCATTCCTCGGAGCCGTCATCTATCCCTATGGAAGCGTGGCCGCGGTGTTCTACGGGATCATCGTCGCCTACAGCGTGCTCCAGCACCAACTCCTCGACGTGCATATTGCTCTCGGACGGAGCAGTGCGCACTTCGTCCGGTTCGGCTTCCTCCTGGTGATCGGCCTGGCCCTCCAGATCGCATTCTGGCGGATCGCGCCGACTGAATTTACCGCGACCGCCCTCGTGAGTTCCCTCGTGGTGCTGATGCTCAGCACTCTGCTGGCATCATTCCTTTTCCCACGACTGCTCGGCATCCCGGTCGAACGACTCGACCGCCGTCTTCACGGCGATCGCTTTGAGGCACAAGATCGCGTGCGCAACTTCGTCGAGAACATGATCTGGTACGACGATATCGAGGCGTTGCTCGATGACTTGCATGGGATCCTCGCGCGAACTCTCGAAATCGGGAGCTACAAGATCGTCCTGCGCGATGAGGTGCAGCAATCCTTCGTGGTCCACCGAGCTCATCCTCCGGATGACGGTGCGGCGATTCCCGAGACGAAATCAAACTCACCGATCTTCCAATACTTCGAGTGGTCGAAGTCGGAGTATCTCGCACTGAGCGCGAAGTACGCGCGGCCGGGCGAGAGCAACATGGGGCGTCTCGCCCGGCGACAGTTCGCCAGTGTGGGAGCGGAGTTTGCCTTTCCGCTGACCTCGCAGAATGAACCTTTCGGCCTGCTGTTGGTCGGGCCGAAAAATAATGGCTCGGAGTATTCGGGGACGGACATCGCGCTGCTGGTCGGGCTGGTGAAAAACTTGAGCCTGATGGTGAACCAGATCCGGCTCAAAACCCAGATCCGCCAGAATCAGGACTTTGAACTCCTCGGCAAGATGTCGCGCGGTATGGCGCACGATTTGAATAACCTGCTCACACCCGTTTCGACCCTGCTCCAGCTCTCTTCGGAGCCCGGACAGGATGGCGCGCTCGACACCGAGCTTTTGCCCGTGGCGTTGCGGAACGTGAAGACGATGCGGGCCTACATCCGCGAGTCGCT
>JANPIS010000001.1:0-3859 GCA_031425095.1 Chthoniobacteraceae bacterium | reverse complement strand
TCACTGGCACCCCGGCACGCGCGGAAAGGCGGGCCGCCTCGCTCCTTTCTCCAGGCTCATGACCGCCCGCGAACTCCAGGCCCGGCTCCAGTCCGCCACGCCGCCCACGCTCCTTCACGTCCTCCCGCCGGAAGTCTTCGCCGCCGCGCACCTCGCCGGGTCGCAGAACGCGTGCATCTTCGAGACCGCCTTCCCCGAGCACGTGGCCGAGCTCCGGCTCGATCCCTCCGCGCCTCTCCTCGTCTATGGCGCGGGCGCAGGTTCCCTCGACGCCAGCACCGCGGCGGATCGACTCCGCGCCCTCGGCTTCACCCGCGTCCGGATCTTCCCGGGCGGCCTCGCTGAGTGGCAATCTGCCGGCCTGCCCCTCGCTGGCACTGGCCAGTTCCCGCAGGAGCCCGTCCCGCACGGCACCTACATCGTCGATCCGCAGCAGAGCATCATCCGCTGGACCGGTCGCAATCTCTTCAATCATCACAGCGGCACCGTGCGCCTCGCCGGTGGCGACATCCGCCTGCACGAAGGCCAGCTCACCAGCGCCCGCTTCACCATCGATATGACGAGCATCGCCTGCGAAGACCTCACCGACTCTGCGCTGAATGCCATGCTCCTCGCCCACCTGCGCACCACGGATTTCTTCGCCACCGCACAGCACCCCACCGCCGAATTCGTCGCCACCAGCGCCACCCCCATCTCCGGCAGCACCGAAGGCACCCCCAACTTCCTTCTGCAGGGAAAGTTCACCCTCCGAGGCATCACCCGCGACCTCGAATTCCCCATCCTCGTCGCCACCAAGGAAGCCGCTCATTACCTCACCGCCCAAGCCTTCCTCGACCTCGACCGCACCGTCTTCGGCAGCCACTACGGCTCAGGAAAACTCTTCCGCTACCTCGGCGGGCATTTGGTAAATGATCTGGTGCATCTGCACATGAAAATATCCACTGCTAGCGATTCTAAAATAATGTCACTATGAGCCGACGGTCGTAGCCGTGACCTAGTATCAATAACCTGTATAAGCCCACTTAGTAACTCACGCATGAAAAACAAACGCCAAACTTGGATTGCACTCTTTGGGAAGATCAAACCGACAGGCGACGGGTTCATTTACGAGCCCAATGTGGCGCCGCCAGAAACTCCGACAGCAATGCAACAGAGTTTGTTTGCAATGGCAAAAAGCGACATCGATTTCTCTGCTGGAGTAATCTCGTTTAAGACGAAGATTCAGCAGAAGGATGATCGAGTTCAGTTAGTATTGAATCAAGGTCTTGCCGACCAAATATTTGTCGGAATCAACGTCCATGGCTCTGCATATGGAATCTCCGTCTTCCGAAACGGCGCCTATGAGTCGCTTGTTACCGCAGGTTCTCCTGATGCGCTAGAAACAAACCGTCACTATTCACTGCGCGTGGAGGCGTTTGGTTCAAATATCTTGCTGTTCGTCGATGATGTTGAAGTATGTCGCGCAAACTATTTGATCCAAAAAGCTCAGTTGGCGGTCTTTGTTGCGAGTCAAGGCGAGATAAGTGTAACGGAGTATCATGTTGTTAAGTCGCGATCGAAGGCTTTCGTGGTAATGCAATTCACAGAAGAATTCAATGCGCTATACGGTGAAGTGATTAAGCCGGTGTGTGAGGACTTTGGCTTCGAGTGTATTCGCGGCGACGATGTGTATAATAACGGTCTAATAATCGAAGATATTACTCGCAGTATAAGAGAGGCAGCCGTCGTAATTGCCGATGTAACCCCAAATAATCCGAACGTCTTCTATGAGGTTGGATTTAGCCACGGAATAAACAAGCCTACCATACTGCTTAGCGATCGGAAGCGCGATCACCTTCCATTCGACGTATCGGGATTTCGAACGTTATTTTATGACAACACAATCGGCGGAAAGACAACGATCGAAGAGCGCCTTCGGAATCATTTGAAGAATATCAAAGCTTAACCTGAAGTCTTTTCGCCGCGACATCTGCCGACCGTCGCCTCGTCCCCGAACTGCGTTCGGGGATGCGCGTGTCCCGGCAACTGCGTTGCCCCTTCATCGCCACGGATCGCAGCGAAAGGCCGGCGAGGTTTCCTCCAGCCATTCATGCGCTGCGGATTACCGCCAATGTGGTTGACGGTCGGAACCCGGTGATCGCGTTGACGCTGGCGTTGGCGCTACGCACACTGCCGAACGATGAGCCTGCCGCTTCTCTACCTCGAAACAACGATCCCGAGCTACCTTGCCGCGCGGCGGAGTCGAGATTTGCAGCTCGCGGCAGATCAACAGGCGACGGAAGTCTGGTGGAACCAGCATCGCCAGCACTACGAGTGCTTCGTGTCGCCGGTGGTGGTCGATGAGGTTGCGCGAGGGGATGCTGCATTTGCCGCGGCGCGGATGGCAAAGCTCACCGGGCTGCCGGTGCTGCCAGTCAACGATGCCGCGCAAGAACTCACGGTGCGGTTGCTGGCCGATGGCATCATCCCGCCGATTGCAGCGGATGACGCGGCGCACCTCGGTGTCGCGGCGGCACACGCGATGGATTTTCTGCTGACGTGGAACTGCAAGCACATCAACAATCCGCATTTGGTCCGCAGGATCGAACGTGCGTGCGCTGCCGTGGGTTTGGCATGTCCGATCATTTGCACTCCGGCCGAATTGATGATTCCCTGAGCCATGCCGGAGAACGAAATCCTCGCAGAAATCCGCCGCACACGCGAAGTGATCGCGCGCGAAAATGACTGTGATGTGGCCAAACTCTTCGCGCACTTCCGTGAGGTAGGGGAGAAATTGAAAGCGGACGGTTGGAACGTCGTGGCGCCCGCAGCGACAGGAGAGGCGTCCGCTGTGGTACGCGAGGATCCGCCTCGGCCTTAGGTTGCATCCGAGAAAGCGTTTTCACCGTTGGCGTCGGGAGCGTGTCAGAATTGCCGCACGTCCGCTGCGCTCGGCCGAACGAAATCTTCCGAGCCCTCCGATCCCGCCATGCCACGCAAAATTCCTCTGGTTGCCTCTGTCCTCCTGCTGATCGCGGGGGCGGCGTTTTGGCTGGTCTCCACCTCCCGCGCGGCAACGGAGACGCCGGAATACCGGGTGGTCCGGGCCGATGGGGCGTTTGAGATTCGCGACTACCCGGCGCTGACGATTGCCACGGCGCCGATGGACGGCGAGGGGATGGACTCCAGCTTCGGAAAGCTCTTCCGCTTCATCACCGGCACGAACGAATCCGCGGAGAAGATCGCCATGACGGCGCCCGTGCTGATCGATACCGCGAACGAACGGAAAACTATGAGCTTCATCATGCCGAAGCAGACGGTGGAAAAGGGCGTGCCGAAACCGTCGGGCGAAAGCGTGAAGCTCGGCTCACTGCCGGCGATGCGTTACTCCGTGCTGCGCTTCCAGGGCGGACGCTCCGCCGCAAACGAGCAGGCGGCGATCGAGAAACTCAAAGCCCGGCTGGTGACGGAGAAGCTGAAGGGCAACAGCCCGCCGGTCTTCGCGTATTACGATCCGCCGTGGACGCCGACCTTCCTGCGGCGGAACGAGGTGATGATTCGCATCGACTCGGAGTAGTCCCGCCGGCGCGCTCGCCGCGACCGCCGGCCTTCTTCGATCTCCTGGCAGATCACGCCACGGGCGCTGGCCGACGCCATGGCCGCCGGCGGCGCGGTCTGGAAGCGGGCCTTCAACGCGATGATCACGATGAAGAAGATCGACGTGGCGAAAATCAAAACCGCGCGGCGGGGATGGCAGACCGTGGAACCGCGGTCGATCTGCCTGCTGAAATGCGGGAAGTGATGCGCTGTCGAAAAGTTTGTGAAAAATTTCACAAACTGCTTGCTCCCCATTGTGATTCCCTGTTCTATCGCCGCCCTT